>NZ_JBXAJV010000007.1:0-374076 GCF_058797635.1 Pseudomonas sp. GW823-FHT02C02
GAGTCCATCGCCGATTTGAAGGCGAAGTCTCGGTCGCTTCCGGTTCTGTGGCAGCACCGCACCGCCGAGCCAATCGGATCGTGGTCGATGGACACCTTGAAAGAGGACAACAAAGGCCTGTTCGGGGATGGCGAACTCTGGCTGGCTGACGCGCCGTATGCGCGCATCGCCATGCGAGGCATGAAGTCTCGATCTATCACCGGGCTCTCCATCGGCTACTACGTCCGTGAATCCAGCTTCGACGAGAAGACCCGGATCAGGACCCTGACCAAACTCGACCTGGTCGAGATTTCCATCGTGACTGTGCCGGCCAACGACGAGGCCAGAACCGACACCATCAAGTCGAAGCTGGCTCACGGCGGTCTGCCTTCACTTCCTGAATTTGAGCTGCTCCTGCGCGAGGCAGGCTTCTCGAAAACTCAGTCCGCGGTGATTGCCAATCGCGGACTGCAGCATCTGCTCCGGAGCGAGTCCGCGGGCGACCTGGCAGCAATTGAAGTGGTCGAGGCGCTTAAGTCGCGCCCAGCACTGTCCCTCCCTTCGTTTTGAGGATTCACCATGCATGACGCCATGAGCAACCAGGCTCGCGCCGAAGACCGTCAGATGCACCGTAAGGAGCATGCCGACGACAAAGTCCAGCTGAAAGCAGTCAATGACCTTCTGGATCAACGCGACCAAGAAATCAAAGCGTTCGCCGAAAAAGCGAACAAGGAAATTAAGGAACACGGCACCATCCTGACGGAGACCAAGACCATTTTGGATGGTCTGGTGAAGGATGGTCTGGCCCTGCAAGACCGCTTTCAGGACATCGAGCAGAAGCTGGCGCGCCGCTTCGCCGCGAACGATCCGAGCGAGCAGAAGTCCGTCGGCGAACAGCTGTCGGATTCGGATGACTACCAAGCACTGACCACGAAAGGTCGCGGCATTGCGCGCCTGAATCTGAAGGCCGTCACCAACATCACCAGCGCCACCACTGGCACTGGCGGCGTCGGCGTGGGCATTCAGCCGACCCGCGTCGCGGGGATCATTACCGATCCTGAGCGCCAGTTCACGATTCGCGACCTCATCATGCCTGGTCGTACTGGCTCCAACGCCGTCGAGTTCGTCCAAGAGACCGGCTTCCAGAACATGGCCGCACCTCAAGCTGGCGAGGGTGCGCTGAAGGCTCAGTCCGATCTGTCTTTTGGCATGGTCACCACCACTGTCAAAACCATCGCTCACTGGTTCAAAGCCTCGAAGCAGGTTCTGTCGGATATCCCGTTGTTGCAGAGCTACATCAACGGCCGTGCGATCTACGGTCTTAAGTACAAAGAAGAAGAGCAGATCCTCGCTGGTGACGGCACCGGCCAGAACCTGTTGGGCCTGATCCCGCAAGCCACCACTTTCAACGAGGCGCTGCGCAAGGCCGGCGACACCAAGATCGACACCCTGCGCCGCGCAATCCTACAAGTACGGGTCGCTGAATACCGCGCTTCGGCCATCGCGCTGAACCCGGTCGACTGGGCCGATATCGAGCTCACCAAGGACAGCACCGGCTCCTACATCTGGGTCAACGTCCAAGAAGGCGGCGTCCAGCGTCTCTGGAAGTTGCCGGTGGTGGACAGCAACGCGGTACCTGAAGGCGAGTTCCTGGTGGGTGCAATGAACATCGCCGCCCAGGTGTTCGATCGCGAAGACGCTGCTGTCGAGGTTTCGACCGAAGACGGCGATAACTTCCGCACCAACATGGTCACTATCCGTGCCGAAGAGCGCCTGGCGCTGGCGGTGTACCGCCCGGAATCCTTCGTGCACGGTGAGTTTGAAGACCCAACGCCTTAATCCCTCAATCATCCAAGGAGCGCGCCCGGGTGACCGGGCGTGTGTGCTAATGCCAGATATCGAAGTGACAACCAAAAAGGGCTTTCTTAACGGTCATGAGTACGTGAAGAAAGGCCGCGCCATTACCGTCGATGAGTTCCGGGCCAAGGAGCTTCACCGGAACGGGTTGATTGAGGATTACGACGTGAAGCAGGCGGCCGAACCCGAAAACAAACAGGCCAAGGAAGCGGATAACAAAGCTGCTCCAGAGGCCAGCCAAAAGCCGAAACCCGAGCTGAAAAACAAGGCTAAATAATCATGAGCGTGATCAACATCGAATTGGCGATGAAGCACCTTTTGGCTGAGCCGGAGGATCAGGATCTCGTCCAGTCGCAACTGGATGGGGCCGAAGATGCGGCGATGGCCTATCTCCAGCGCTCGTTCTTTGTTGATCAGGCTTCCCTTGATGTTGCTCGCTCGCAAGTGCCCGCCGCGCGGAACGCTGCTCGCATTGCATACGACGCCGCCTTGGCCGCTTCTGCTCTGACCGATGATCATCTCTTGCGGTGCGAAGCGTTGGCCGATGCGACTTTTTCTTTTACGGAAGCGCTGGACGCCGCAACGCGAGCCGCCCGCGGGATCGTCATCACCCCCAGTATTCAGTCCGCCTGCCTCTTGAAGCTCGGCCATCTATTCGCCAACCGCGAGGAGGTGGTGACAGGCACCATTGCTACCGAATTGCCCCTGGCCTCCAAGGCCCTGCTGATGCCATATCGCATCCGGATGGGTGTCTGATGAGAGCCGGTAAATTGCGACAACGGATCACCTTCCAAGCACTTGGCCTCACGCAGGACCCGGTTACCGGCGAGCAGGTCGAAGGATGGACGACGGTGTGGGAGAAGGTTCCTGCTTCGGTCGAACCACTCAGCGCTCGCGATCTGATCGCGGCGCAGGCCGGCCAATCCGAAGCATCGGGCCGTATGGTCATTCGGTATCGCCCTGGTGTGCTGCCGACGATGCGCATCCTGCACCGCGGCGACGTTTACAACATCCAAGGTCCGCCGATGCCCGATCCTGACTCAGGCCTTGAGTACCTCACCATTCTTGTGGCGAAGGGGTTGAATGATGGCTGACAGCATCGAGTTCAGCCTGGTGGGCATCGACTCGCTGATTGGGAAACTCGAAGCCATCAGTTATGACATGAAGCGCAAGGGCGGTCGTTCGGCGCTGCGCAAGGCCGCACAACTGGTCGCCGACAAGATGAAAGAAGGTGCCAAGAGAATCGACGACCCAGAAACAGGCCGCTCGATAGCGGACAACGTCGCGCTCCGCTGGAATGGGAAGTTGTTCAAAGCGAGCGGTGATCTCGGTTTCAGGGTCGGGATCCTGCACGGCGCGGTTCTGAAAAATGGCGGCGACACGTCGGCCAACTCACCAACACCGCATTGGCGTCTGATTGAGTTCGGTACTGCGAAAATGCGCGCTCAACCGTTTGCCCGGAAAGCTCTCGCTGACAACATCAGCGAAGCGACCAACACCTTCATAACCGAATACGAAAAAGCCATTGATCGTGCCATCAGGCGAGCGGCCAAGGCGTCCGGGAGTAGCTGATGCCAGCAGCACCAATATTCACCGTGAGTGCAGCAGATGCTGGCGTTCGCGCTCTGCTCGGCGTGACGCCTCACAGGCTGTATCCGTTCGGCGAGGCGCCAGAGGGTGTAGCGAAGCCGTATGCCGTTTGGCAGCTGGTCACAGGCAGCCCTGAGAACTACTTGGCGGGTCGCCCTGACTTGGACGGATTCACTCTGCAGGTTGATGTATACGCCGCAACTGCGTCATCGGCCCGAGCCGTCACCGACGCCATAGCCCATGCCATCGAGCTGAAGGCAAACGTTGTCCGCTGGGGCGGCGAGAACAAGGATGCAGCGACAAACCTTTACCGGTCGAGCTTCGACATCGACTGGCTTGTACCCAGATAGCCAAACCCCAATCCCAGGCCCGCCATGTGCGGGTTTTTTTCTGCCCGACATTTGGAGAACGCCATGTCGATCCTTTCCCAAGGAACCCAGATTTACGCGCTCGTGCCCACGGTTGCGAACCCTTTGATCTTTGAGATTCTCGAGATCGAATGCGCAACGGCTTTCAGCCCGGGCGGTAACCCCGCCGATCAGATTGAAACCACGTGCCTCAGTCAAAAGGTGCGGACTTACATGCGTGGTCTGCGCACTCCTGGTCAGGCGTCGCTGACGCTCAATGCGGATCCGCGCAACGCATCCCACGTGCGCCTGCATCAACTGTCCGAAGACGACAGCATCGAAAGTATTCGCTGGGCGGTTGGCTGGTCTGACGGCACCGACATCGAGCCTACCGTTGGCACCGCCGGCGCCTTGGCTGCAATCAGCCTCACCACTGGCGGTACCGGCTACACGACCGCTCCAACTGTCGCTATCACTGGTGGCGGCGGTACCGGCGCGACCGCGACCGCGATCATCAGCGGCGGTGCAGTGACCGGCTTCAACATCACCAACCCGGGCGCCGGCTACACGTCGACCCCGACCATCGCTCTGACTGGTGGTGCAGGTACCGGCGCGACCGCGACCGCCGTCCTCGGCGACAGCGACGATTTCGTTCTGCCGAGCACCCGCACCTGGTTCATCTTCGACGGCTACGTCTCCGACTTCCCGTTCGACTTCGCCGCAAACGCTGTGGTCACCACTGCCGCCGCCATCCAACGGTCCGGCGGTTCGGCCTGGATCCGTAAAACTGCCTAAGGGTTTGAAATGAAACTGACTCTTGAAAATCTGAAAACGGCCGGCGCCTTTACGGGGCGCCCGGTTGAGAAGGAAATCACCTGGATGCAGGGTGATAAGGAAATCACGGCGACCGTGTTTATACGTCCCCTTGGCTATCAAGCTGCGATCAGCGATGTGAACTCGTTGAATGGCAAGCAGGACAGCCTTGCCGGGCGCCTGGCTGCGAGCGTGTGTGATGAGAGCGGCGTCCCGGTGTTTACCGTTGACGACATCACTGGCGCCGCCGACCCAGAGCGTGGTGCGCTGGACGGCCGTTTGACCGTCGCGTTGCTCGCCGCAATGTTTGAGGTGAACAACGCGGGAAAGATGAAGAGCTCACCGCCCTCGACGAGCTCGAGCACGAACTCGCGCTCTCCCTCGGCTGCACGATCGCGGAAGCCCGCGAAAGGGTGAGCACGCTCGAGTTTCATCGGTGGGCCAAGTACCGCAAGGAGCGCGGCTCACTGAATGTAGGGCTGCGCATTGAGCGGAGCGTGGCGGTCTTATCGGCGATGTATGCCAACAAGATCAGCAAGGACGGTGGATTCAAGTTTACTGACTTCATTCCTCACGAAGGCAACCGAGCGCTGAGCTTGGAAGAGGCGATGAAAGCTTGGGCGTAAACACCACCGATTGAGGGCCGGCCCGCAACTGCGGGCTTTTTTACGACTGGGAGAATGGGAATGGCCGGCAAATCACTGGGAACACTGACACTGGACCTGGTGGCGAAGATTGGCGCTTTCACCGGCCCGCTCGATAAAGCCAGCCAGGAGGCGAAGAAGCGCAACGCAGAGATCGCCAAGTCATTTGACAACTTGGCGAAGGGCGTCGGTGTCGCGATAGGCAGCATCCCGGCCGTCCTGACGGCGCTGGTTGTTCACTCGGCAAGCGTCGCGAAAGAGATATCTAACCAGGCAGCGCTTGCCGGTCTCGGGACCACAGAATTCCAAAAATATGCCGCCGCTGCGAAAACCGTAGGGGTTGAGCAGGACAAACTGTCGGACATCTTCAAAGACACCAACGACAAGATGGGTGACTTTGCGAGCACTGGCGGGGGCGAGCTAAAAGACTTTTTTGAAAACATCGCACCAAAGGTTGGACTCACTGCCGAAAGCTTCAAAAAGCTGAACAGCAAGGACGCTCTGGCGCTCTATGTCACCAGCCTTGAAAAGGCGAACGTAAGCCAGCAGGAAATGACCTTCTATATGGAGGCCATCGCCAACGACTCGACCGCACTCGTTCCGCTGCTGCGCAACGGTGGTAAAGCTTTTGATGAACTTGGCAAGGCCGCATTGGACGCCGGTATCGTCATGGACGAGACGACGATCGCGGCGGCTAAACAGTTCGGTATTGAGCTGCAGGGGTTGGGGCAGTACATCACTTCAGCGCAAACGATGCTCGCTGCTGAATTCCTTCCCGTGCTGGCCCAGTTTTCGAAGGACATCAATCAGTCAGCGAAAGACGCTGGCGGGCTGAGCGGTGTCGTCGGCGATCTGGGCGAGAAGCTGGTAACAACAACGGCTTTCTTTGTAAACGCCGGAGATGGCGTCGTCCGCGTTTTCGACATTGTCGCAAATACGTTGGTGGGCATGTTCGCCACTGCGGTCGGGCACACGAACAACCTGGTCGCCCAGGCAAACAGTGCATTGGGTACGCTTTCGTTTGGTGAGACATCAAAGGAATTCAAGGCTACCGCTGCGGAGTATGCGAATGACGCGAGAATCCAATTCAGCATTGCTGCACAAGCCGCGGACAGCATCAACGAAAGCCTGACCCAGCCGCTTGCTGGTGACAAATTCAAGGAATACGTGGCTAACGCAAAAAAAGCCGCGTCGGAAATTTCCTCCACCACTCTCAGCGTGACGCCGGGCAAAGGCAGTGGTGTAGATCCCAAGGCCATTGAACGCGCTAAGAAAGCCGCACAGGACGCCGCTACCGCCGCAAAGAAAATAAGCGACACGTTCAAAAGTACTGAGACTGACCTCGAACGCCAGATCGCGCTGATCAATACCAGTACAGACGCCCAGAAAAAAGCGACTGAGATTGACAAGATCCGTTTTGAAGTTGCATCGGGAAAACTGGTCGGGATCAACGCAATCCAGCAACAGCGTCTTGAAGGGCTGGCAGCTGAGCTGGACGCCCTGCAAAAAATAAAGCTCGCCAACGAAGATGCCGCGAAGCTGACGACATTCGGCGACACGCTCAAAGACAGCAATCAGACGGTAAAGCAGAGTTTCGAACTAGAGCTTGCCGGCGCCGGGTCGGGCGACAAGTTGAAGGAGCGGCTGCAGGCTGATCTCGCGATTCAGCAGGATTACAACGAGCAGGCCGCTGACTTGCAGAAGCAGCTCAACGGGGGAGACATCACCCAAGAGTTGTACGAAAAAGAAACCGAGATGCTCGGCGAAGCACTTGCAGAGCGAATGATTCTTCAGCAGGACTATTACAACCAACAGGACGAAGCCCAAAACAACTGGCTCGACGGTGTCAGTTCTGCCTGGGAGAGCTACCGCGACACGGCCATTGATTACCAGCAGCAAGCTGCTGACGCTACATCCAGTTTCCTCGAGGGGACCAGCAGCGCGATATCGGACAACCTGCAAGCGATGGTCCTTGAGAATCAGAGCTTCGGTGATTCCGTCGCGAACGTCGCCGCCTCTATGGCGAAGTCAATCATCGCAGCTTTGGCTGACATGGCCGCGCAGTGGTTGGTCTATCAGGCGGTGCAGTTAATCGTTGGGAAGACCACACAAGCTAGCGCCGCTACGACGCTGGCTGCCAACGCAACAGCTATGTCACTTCAGGCCGGTCTCGCCGCATTCGCTTCGACTGCCGCAATTCCGATTGTGGGGCCGTTCGCAGCTCCCGGCGCGATGGCCGCCGCTTTGGCTATCACTGGTCCGCTCGCCGGCGCTGTGGGTGCCGCTGCACTTGCCGGTATGGCTCACGATGGTATCGATGCCGTTCCAGAAACAGGCACCTGGCTGCTTCAGAAAGGCGAGCGTGTGACCACCGCCGAGACCAGCTCGAAGCTGGACAAAACCCTTAACGATGTACAGAACCGGCAAGCGTCCGGCGGGGGGGTCGTTGTGAATCTGCATGAAGATGCGTCGAAAGCCGGCCAGGTTCAAACGAGCACCAACAATGGCCAGACATCTGTGGATGCCTGGGTTTCGAACATCATGAATGACGGCGAAGTGCACGAAGTCATGGCGCAGAAGTATGGGCTTAGCACGGTGGGTTCATGATCGTTTATCCAAAGCAGCTGCCGCTCCCACTGCTGGAAGGCTACAAGCTGAGCACCGTCAGCCCGTTGATGCGGACGAGGCTGGAAAATGGACGCTCCAGGCAGCGCCGCAAGTTCACCAGTGTCCCGACCGAGCCGTCTCTCAAGTGGATCTTCAGCGATCAAGAGGCGGCTTTTTTTGAAGCCTGGTTCGCCCGGATCCTGATGGACGGCACCTTGTGGTTTCTGGCTCCACTGAAAACCCCTTTGGGGCTGAGAGACTATGAATGCCGGTTCACTGACATTTATGACGGGCCCGAGCTGGTCGGGATTGATCACTGGCGATACTCGGCGACTCTGGAACTTCGCGAGCGGCCGTTGATGGAGCCAGGCTGGGAGAATTTCCCAGACTTCTGGTTCGGCAAAAACATCATCGACATGGCGATCAACAGGGAGTGGCCGAAGGCATGAACCCACTCGACATCTGTTATGCGTCGCCCGGCAGTGAGGTCCTCATACCCACGTTCGAGATTTTCAGCACTGCCTGGAGCGAATCAATCGTGATTTGCGCTGGGTTCGAAAATCAGACTTGCGGTACCGAGGATGGCCGGACACTCACATTTCTTGCGGGCGGGATTGATGTTTCATACCCGACAAAAGACAACACGGGCAGCCAGTCGGTAACGTTTGCCATCGACGGCGTGACGGGGCAGGCACAGAACCTGATCCGTGCGGCAATGGACGCCGATGCGATCATCAGGGCAACCCTTAGGCTTTATCTCAGTACTGACCTGAGCCAGCCTGCTCAGCGGCCTTACTATCTGGTCACCACCGGCGGAAGCTTTGAGGGTGCGACTGTTCGAGTAGACGGCGGTTACTTCAATCTGATCGACACGAACTTCAACCGCGAAACCTTCAACGCCCTCAACGCCCCCTGCATTAAGTACCTCTAACCATGCCATCACGATACCTCACTGCCATCTACAAGGACGGCGGTCGCGAACTGCCGTCCGTGGATTGCTGGGGCCTGACAACCATTGCCAGGTCAGAGCTTTATGGACTGCCTGCGCTTTCACAGTTTGGCGAGGTAACGCGTCATGGCATTCATGCCTTTCAGAAATCGTACCGAGCGGAGGTAGTCAGGGCGCTCGAGCGGTGCGATCCGTTCCCCGGAGCAATTGCTGCCGCAATGAAAGGCGACATCTGCGCCCATGTGGCGTTGGTGGTTCTCAAGGACGACCGGCTTCAGGTGCTGGAGATCAACCCCGGCAGCGGGGCGCGGATCGTTCGCCTCCAGGAATTCAAAGACAACTACATGACGGTGGTGTTTTATCGTGATCGATATCTATGCGAACAAGCTTGATCAGGATGTGCTGCGTGAGTACCGAGTGAATACCCCAACCACTCTGGAGCAGTGGCTGACCGGCAACGTGAAGGGCTACGAGCGCCGCGAGGTGCCGCCGATGAGCATCGCCGTAAACGGATGTCTGTCGAACCCATCGGATTGGGCGGAGACGAACTTCGGCCCCGATGATCATGTGCAGATTTGGATCGAGCCAAAGGGAACAGACCCGGTGTCGATCACCATCGCCGCGATCAAAGGCATTCAAGCGGTGATGAAACTCATAACTCCACGAGTGAAGTTGCCGAAAACAGGCAATCCAACTCAAGGGAGTTCGTTATCCGGCGCCAATGCGAAGGCCAACCAGGTCAGGTACGGCGACCCAGTGCGCGAGTTATTTGGAGAGGACGAAATATTTCCCGATTACATCGTCGAGCCTCGTCGCAAATTCAAGGGCCCGAAAGACGAATGGCAATACATGATGCTGTGCGTCACCCGCGGAGAATGTGAAATCCTGCCAAGTGACATCAAAATCGGTAATACCCCGATCATCGCGCTCGGCAGTAACGCCACCTACCGGGTCTACGGGCCTGGCGAAGACGTGAGCGCCGAACCGGCGGCGCAATGGTGGTATCAGGCGACAGAGGTAGGCGTAACAGCTACAGGTACATCAGGTCTCGATCTGAAAACAACCACAACTGTCCCACAAGCGCCGAGCGCTCAAGCCTTTCAGTTTAATAATCGCCTGATAACCATCCCAACCGGAGCTGGTTCCTTTCCTGCTGGCTGGGCTATTGGGATGATTATCAGAATAGAGGTGATGTACCAGTACACGGTGACAGCCGGCGGCGGTGTCGGTGGTCGTGATCTCGTCACCGGGCCACTTGAGCAGCTTGGCGCATTCCCCGGCATGCAGATCGAAGTGGTGGGGGCGAATGCCGGACGTTATCTGGTTAACAGCTATACCGCGCCCGCCGGTGGAAATCCCGCCCAGATGACTCTGAACACCACGAGTGGAGCCCCAGTTTCCGGACTTCAATCGGGTGTCGGCTGGGCCAGCATCGGCTACACGGGGCTTCGCTACCGTATCACCGCAGCCAGCACCTCACAGATCAGCGTCGAACGACTCACAAGCGCTGGCTTAACGGACGGAGCTTGGCCTGGATTCTCTTTTATAGAAAGCAACTCAGCAGTACTGGTACTGGATAATTCGAACCTTGAGGGGGATTGGTCTGGCCCGTATGCACTGTGTCCGCCAGCGGAGAAGACAACCAAAATATCCTTCACTGTTATGTTCCCGAGCGGCCTGGCGGGTGTAACGCAAAAAGGCGTCATCGTCCCGTGGTCCGTGACCTATGAGTTTCAGTACAGGGATATGGCTGCTGCTGGCGCATGGTCGTCTTACGTCGAGACGATTACTCAATCCACGCTTGATCAGATCGGGTTCACCAGGGAACTGACGATCGGTGCGGCCATTCGACCCGAGGGCCGGATGCGTCGAATCGGGGCGAAATCGACCGAGACCAACATTCAGGACAACATCCAGTGGTACGACGCAAGGACATTGCTGCCAAGTCCAACCAGTTACCCGGGCTGGACAACGATCGCAGTCTCGGCCGCCGGTGGCGGAAAGCTCTCCAGCCAGAGCGAGAATAAAGTTTCGGTGGTGGCCACACGGAAACTTCCGGTTTTGGTTGATGGTGCATGGACTCCGGACAACCGAGTGACCCGCGATATCGCCCCGGTTTACAACTACATCGCCAGAGCTCCGGGTTACGACGCAGCGGATATCGATTTTGAAGAGTTGGCCACCTTCGACAGCATCTGCAAGCTGCGCGGAGACAAGTTCGATCTTTCCGTCGAATCATTCATGACGGTTAAGGAGGGGCTAAATACGGCATTGGCGGCCGGGTTCGCAGAGTTCACGATCAGTCGTGGGCGTTTGCGGCCAGTGCGTGACCAGAAGCGTGATGGTTTCGATAGCGAGTACTTCCCGGCTGGCACACAGGGTTACTCCGCACAAAACCTGATCGGCCCACTGAAGATCAGCTTCAAATCGCCAGACCCGGCAATGGATCATGACGGTGTCGATGTCGAGTACAAGGACCGCTTTACGCGCCAAACGGAGACGGTGAAGTGTCGTCTCCCTGGGCAGCAGGGAATCAAGGCCGAGAAGGTAAAAGCGATTGGTATTGGAGACAGGAATCGCGCGTACCGTTTGGGAATGCGCAGAGCCAGCGAAGCCCGATATCGTCGATGGAGTTACTCGTTTGAGACAGAGCTTGATGGTAATAACAGCGACTATCTCGGGCTTGCCGGTGTATCGGATGACACTCCAGGCCGCGGGCAGAGCGCACTCATGCTGGGGTTCACGCCGGTAGCAGGCGGGGTCATTCTCGAAAGCTCCGAGCCTTTCATCTGGATCGAGGGAATCAGCCACACAGTCGGCATCCGCCGGCTTGATGGCACGCTCAGCGGGCCATGGGTAGCAACCCGAGTAAACGAATACCAGTTGAGTATCCCTTCCATCGATTTCGTTCCGGACACGAGCTGGAACAGGGAGCCGCCACATCTGCTCTTTGGGCCGGTGAGTCGTGAATGCCATCGCGTACTGGTCAGCAAGGTTTCACCGAAGGGAAGCGAAAGCGTCTCCGTGCAAGGGTTCAACTACGACGAAAGGGTCTATCTGTACGACGACTCTTCAGCGCCCGTCTAAATAATCAAATCCACAAATAGCCCGCCACTGCGCGGGCTTTTTTGTGTCTGGAGAAAACATGCGATTCAATACGGGCAACCCAGTCGAGCCAAACGGGTCCAGTGATCCGCGAGACCTTTACGACACCTCGGCAATTGCCGATCTGCTCGTGAATGGACCGTTAGGTGAGTACCTTAGCCGCCTTGGTGTGCCGCTCACATCCTGGCGCGGGATCATGCAGCAGGTAACTGATTACTTAATCGCGCAAAGCTATGAGTCAATTTATCTGGCTTATGCGGCCGGCGTGGTGGTTGCACGCCAGACGCAACTTGTCCAGAAGGATGGCGAGCTCTATAGGGTGAAGAATGCGGTAGACATTCCATTAACCCTGACTGGTGTTTGGGCAACTGACGCATTGAAATTGCAGGCAGTAGGCGACGCGGTGCTTCGTCAAGTCCTCGCGTCTAGCGTCGGTGCCACAAAAGTTGGCCGCGGCGCCGGCACGGTTGAAACAGCACTGACCGCTATCGAGGTGAAGAACACGTCTCAGGATGCGCTGATTCTGGCAAACACCAACTTCGTCGCAGCCGCAGGTAACGCAAACCGGTGGTTCAGTAACACAATCGAACCGGCGGTTATCGATCTGCATTACGGCACGCTGGCGGGCACTGGTTGGACCTCGTCAGATCCAGGCGGCGTGGTTTCAACACTGACCACGGCAGGGGCGGCCGTCAACACGACTGATATTCCAGTAGTCAGCACGGCAACGTACTATGTTGGCCAGCTGATTTGCTGGCTTGCGTCTGACGGCCAGTATTACACCGCGACCGTCGGCGCCTTGCTCGCTGGCCCGATCATTCGCCTGGATCGCCAGCTGACCGTTTCGATTGCCTCCGGAGCGCCTGTTTACAACTTTTACGCCAACGATGCCCACGCCAACACCTTCGGCTATAACGCCGTTGCGGACGACGCACTGCGCCAACTCAACGCCAAGCGCATTTCACGGATGGAATATCTGTCCAAGGACGGCGCGATCTGGTCACCCATCCTCGGCGCCACGCTGGCCAGCAACCCAAACGGCACGACTTACGGAAACCCGGGCGGTAACGCCATTGGTGAGCGCTCGATCTCTGTCACCAGCGCTGCGGCAGGCGCAGGCTGTTCGTCTTCTTGGGTTGGTCTTCAGGGTGGTGATTACCGGGCGAACGTGGTAGTCAACCCAGGCTTACGCGCCGGCAGCCTATCTGGATCGATCGACATCTTCATCGACGAGCTTATCGCCGACGGTACTGTCTTTCAGGTCGCGCAGCTAGCTGGGATCTTGAGCTACAGCGGGATCATGTCGAAAGACATCCCGTTTTCCGTGCGTGAAGGCAGCTGTGTGCGAGTTCGAATCACGTCGCCTAATGGTGGCGGCTTCACCTTCTACCCTGGCCCGATCAGCTACCACCGCCAGGCGGGCTACCTCAACACTTTGAACCGTGGCAAACACGTCCTGTTCGGTGACAGTTGGTTTGGCGGCGGCGACATCTTCAACCGACTGGTTGCACGGCTTCCAAAGGCCACGATCATCAACAAGGGCACGGGCGGCAACAAGGCATCTGACCTGATCGCTCGTTTCACTGCGGACGTGATCCCGAGCGCGCCAGATTTCGTCTGGCTCATCATCGGCACCAATGATTACTACGCAAGTGTGGCGCCGGCACTGTTCGAGCAGCAGATTAATCAGCTGAAGACGCTGTGCCAGGGCATCGGTGCGCAACTGATCGTCTTCAACCCAACAGTCGGCGCGTTCGCCCCAACCCTCGGCGGCGGCAACCAGCTGCTGACTTCTCGGCGCTACGCACTCGGCGTGCGCTACCACGGCCAAGAACTTCAGCCGAATGGCGCCGGCACAACGATGCGCAGCGCCAGCTTCTTCAAGACTGTGACCATTGCCGCGTCCGGCGCCGACTTGATTGGCGTCTGTCCCGGCCAGACAAGGTTGCCTGCACTGATTCGCTTCCTGAACCAGTCAATCACCGGCCTGACGCTGAGTGTCGATTTCACATCCAACGCAGACGGCACAGGGATTGTTGACGCCAACACCTTCACAGGTGTTGGGCCATTCAAGGATGTTGCAACGACGCGCGTGGATACAAATCTTCGTTATGTTGCCGTGCGAGTAACCAACGGTACCGGATCACCAATTACGGCCACGATCCTTGCCGATATTTGCTGGCAGCAATCGCTGGTCTAACCAGCCTCTATGTAATAATGCGGGTACATTCATGGACGGATTTGTCCCGCATGCGTTACCCCCTCGCTTTATTGCTTTGCCTGGTTACTTCCCTTTCAGTCGCAGCCGAGCCAACTCACAACTTGAATCCGGCATTTGTCGATCTTCATTTCGGCACACTGTCCGGGGTAGGTTGGTTTCCAACAGAGCCAGGCGCCATTGTCGAGGCCACCGCCAATGCCCCGATCCCGGCGGGCAGCTTCACAATCCCTGTATCTAACACTTCTGGTTTCAGCCGCGGTCAATTGGCCTGTTACGAGGCTGAGGACAAAACCTTCTATCCGGTAGTGGTCAAGGCCGTCACTGACGGCGCCTTGCAGATAGATCGGCCGCTGCCCAGCCCGATAGCCGCTGGCGGCAAGGTCTACAACTTCTACAACAACGATTCCCACGCCAACAAATACGGGTTTGCCTGCGTTGCTGACGATGCGCTACGCCAGCTGAGCACCCGGCCGATGTTGCGCAGGGCTGCGCAGTTCAAGGTGTCCTCAGGTTGGGAGCCCATCAATGGGGCCCAAGTCACCAGCGTGGCGACTGTGGATTATGGAGGCGTAGGCGGACAGGTTGCAGACGGTTTGGCCATGGAGGTTCGAACGCAAGCTGCTGGCGGCGGCGTGGCTTCCAAAGCCGAGGTCATGTTTTACGAGAATATTGTTACGAACGTGGTCATCAATCCTGGCACCCAGGCCGGCAAGCAATCTGCCGCGCTGGATATATCAGTGGTGGAACTGCGCAAGACCGGGGAAGTCATCGAAGCGGCGAAGGTGCGGGTGAACCGGGACGACACAATCATTTCTCAAGACATCCCATACACCATCATCGCCGGCAGTAAAGTGCGGATAAAGGTGACGGTGCCAAACTCCGGCGATTCTGTTTTCTACCCGGGGTCGATCACCCATTACCATGCGTTGTCCCAACCTGAAGACTTGAACCATGGCAAGCACGTCCTGTTCGGTGACAGCTGGTTCGTTTCCGGTGGCGATTTCCACTATCGCCTGATCAAGCGCCTGGATAAAGCGGTTGTGGTTAGCAAGGGTATTGTGGGGAATCGGATCGATCAGATGGTCGCCAGGTTCTTCAAGGACGTCGCCCCTGAAAAGCCTGACTATGTGTGGATCAATGTCAGCACCAACAACTACTACTTCAGCACGTCCAACGAAGACCTGCAAAGGCAGATGACTTATCTGCTGGACTATATCCGCTCGATTGGTGCCAAACCGATTTTCTTCAGCCCAACAGTTGGGGCCATCGTTCCAAACACAAACGTCAATCAGTTGCAGAAGTCGCGTAGCTACGCCATCAACACCCTGTACGTTCCAGCTGTGATGTATTACCGAAGCCCCTTGGCGCTGCCGGTTATTTCTTCCAACTGACACACCTTCTTTCATAAGGCCCGCCATCGAGCGGGCTTTTTTTTGTCCGGAGAAAAGAATGACCGTTACAGAAAAAGACAGAGACATCCTCGCGCGCACGCTGTGGGGCGAGGCGCGGGGTGAAAGCCTTGCCGGGCAGATTGCCGTGGCCTGGACTATTCGTAACCGCGTGAACGACGGCAAGACCAAGTCATGGTGGGGGGAGGGCTATGCCGGCGTGTGCCAGGCGCCGTATCAGTTCAGCTGCTGGAACAAGAACGATCCGAACTACGCCTCCCTCAGTGGGGGCAAGCCTATCCAGTTCCGGGAGCTTGCCCAAGCGCGGATCGCTGCTGACCAGGTGATCGACGGCAAGGTGCCAGATCCCACCGGCGGCGCCACGCACTATTACGCGATCGCCATGAAGAAGGCTCCGGTCTGGGCGGCGAAGGCGAAGCAGACGCTGAGGCTCGGTGGTCACGTCTTTTTCAAGGATGTGCCGTAGCTCCCGGCCCCGGGCTCAATTGCCGGAGGTGTCCCGCTGAATGGGGAAAGGGCTCTCGAATGGCTTCTCGCCGGATAACTCGCGGATCTTGAGGGTGAGTTCGCTGATGTGCCTGCCTTTGGCCATCAGCTCCCAGTTGCTTCTCGTCTCAATTTCGGTGGCTCTGCGGTTTGAATCTGCGAGGTCGGCCTTGGCCTGCATCAGTTCGGCACGCAGTCCCCCGCATTCTTTGGTGACACCAGCGTGCATCTGGACCAGGCCGAAGATGTCTTCGCGGGCTTTGCGCAATTGCAGGGTCAGTTCCTGCACCTCGTTCTCGGTGATGCGCAGGAAATAGCGGCAGGTCTCAAGCTCAGTTGGGCAGCCAAGCCAGTCGCTGGTGTCTTCGATTTCGAGGGGGTCCACGGTCACGCCTTATTGATACTGTTCGGATATACAGTAATCGAGGCGCAGGATTCGGGCGAGGGTGAGGCGACGAGCTGTAGGATTTTGGATTGTGTACGGTCGGCAGGACGCCGGTGGTGGGATTTCTACTGTGGATATTCTTCCCCAAAACGCAACCGTTTGGGCCAATGTTTATTGGATTCTAAAGAGTCGCAAAAGGTGCTGCTTTTTGTGGGCGATTTGTAGCTCAAGGCCTTGATTATAAAGGCCTTGATTGATTTATATACGGCATCCCAGGCTTTGACACCGCAAACGACTTGCCGGCGCGGGGCAAATGAGGACGGGAAGGGCCGAAACGCTGTCTAAAACTACCTCCCCCTTGCTCGGTTTCATTGGCCCGAAAGGCGCTTATGTCGGGGTAGTGTTTTAGACAATGGCCAATGCATACCCTTGAGCCACAAGCCCTGTAGCCCATTCCAGATAGTACTGCTGCATCATTGGCGTGTGGGAGGACAGATCGGACAGTGCTTTATTCATCGGATATCAGGCAAATTCGTTGAAAGGTGTAGGGCAAAGGAGGGACATCAGCCCGGCTTTTCCGCGATGGGCGCAAGGTTAACATGAGCGGTCTGCCGGACGCAGGCATGAAAGCCCTGCCGCACATTTCCAATGTTTATGCATGATTTATGCGAATCAGCATTTGTCTTCCGAAAAAAGTTCAAGCACTATGCCCGTTATGCAAAAACGCAATGTTTCTACCGTCTTAAGAGCGCTGCTCGATCAGCACGGGATCTCCCCCACGGAGCTTCACCGTCGCACCGGCGTGCCTCAATCCACTCTCTCGCGAATCCTCAGCGGGAAGATCGTCGACCCTTCGGATAAACACATTTCGAAGATCGCCGAGTACTTCGCTGTGAGCACCGATCAGTTGCGCGGGCGCGCGGATGTCGCTGCCACCGCCAATGCCGGGCGCGATCAATTGCATTCCGAACTCAAGGATATAAGTCTGTGGGACGATGACACGCCCGTCGATGATGACGAGGTGTCGGTCCCCTTTCTTCGCGAGGTTGAATTGGCTGCTGGATCAGGAAGATTCGTCATCGAAGAAAGCGAGCGCTCTAGCCTGCGCTTCGGCAAGCGCAGCTTGCGCCATAACGGTGTGCAATTCGATCAGGCCAAATGCGTGACGGTGCGCGGCAACAGTATGCTGCCGGTGCTGCGCGATGGCGCCACCGTTGGCGTGAATGCGGGCAAGTGCGGGATTGGCGACATCATTGATGGCGACTTGTATGCCATCAATCACAATGGCCAATTGCGGGTGAAACAGCTTTATCGCTTGCCGACCGGTATTCGCCTGCGCAGCTTCAATCGGGATGAACACCCGGACGAGGACTACACTTTTCAGGAAGTCCAGGAAGAGCAAATCGTCATCCTCGGTCACGTCTTCTGGTGGGGCATGTACGCCCGTTAACCTCACCGCCCTGCAATAAAACCCGCCACCGAGCGGGTTTTTTTTCGCCTGCCACAAACCGTCAGCGCCTTTGTTTGCAGGGCTTTCATGCGCCAGTGCATTTATAGCGTATAAATAAATGCATTTGCGCATTGACTGTATATGCATCCATGCATATTCTTTGTCTCAAGCCGCTCAACAAAGCAGCTCGAAACGAAGCTCTTTAGTTCCACCACAAAAGGCAGCGATGAACCGGCCTCAACGGTTCAGAGGGTTGGCAACTGACCCGGGTGTGCAGCGTAAAGCACCAGAAGCAGTTATCCGGCGGGCAGGGACCGCGGTCGGAAAAACAATCTGAATGGATCCGTACCGCGCCAGTAGCGCCGAAAGATCAACGCGAAGGACCGCATTACTGAAAAGCCCGGCAAGCGTCGGGCTTTTTGGAATGCCTACCTCGGGGTAGGAGTCGAAACACCGGGATGCCGGTGATCAATAAGGACATAAACATGAAAAAAGTGCGCACGCATTGTCGGCTGCAAAGTCGACAACATCTACCAGACCGTAAACCCCATCGCTGACGAGTTTCCGTCCGACCAGCTCTGGGTCGAGGTCTCCGGGTTGTCCAGCAACCAGGTCGACTACTCCTACAACGCCGTGAACACCGACGGTGTATGGCGCTTCAACTCGGGCTTCCCTTATCCAAGCTCGCCGCACGGTGAGCAACTGCGCAATGAAAAGGTCCGGCGACTCGACAATGTCACGGCCAGCGTTGAGTCCCTGGCCTTGCAATTCAAAGTCGACGTGGGCGTGGCCACTACCGCGGAGCAGACTTACCTGCTGGCTTTCAAGGAGTACTGCATCGCTTTCAATCAGGTCAATAAACAGCCTGGCTTTCCGCTGACCATTGTCTGGCCCGAGTTGCCTTGAACACGATCTGAAATCGCAGCAAAACAAAGACCGCATGACCCGTCCGCAGCGCGTGCAATGGCTGTCGCTGCGCGACCCGGCATGCAGAAATGAAAAGCAGCGTCCGCTGCAAACTTTACAAGGAGTTGGAAGATGAACCGATATGCATGCGCAGACGGGATGAATGGCAAGGTCACCGCACTGGTGGATGCCGAGCAAGCGCCGACTCCCATCGCACCGTGGATTTTCTGGGTTGATGTAACGGGTAACACGGAAATTCGGGTGGGATGGAAGGCAGAGCAAATCGACGATGTCTGGACGTTTACGGAGCCTCCCTACGAAGAGCTGCTCAATCAGGCGCTTGGTCGCACACAGCAATTTCTGGAAGAGGCAGGCCGTTGGCTGATGTTCAATCCTTTGCCATACAAGATTGATCTCGGCATCGCCTCACCGTCGGACGAAGCTTTGCTGTTGGCCTACAAGCAATACGTCGTCGCCGTGAGTGAAGTGAAAAATCAACCGAGCTATCCGCGAAACATCAATTGGCCCGTCGTTCCCTGGTAATCCAACAGTTCGTTCAAGCCATCGCAACGGATAGCAATGCATCACCGAAGAACCCGGCGCTCGCCGGTTTTTTTTCAATGCCTTTTCACGTCGTGCCATTCAAGCACGCATCAATCACCCCGGGAGGCGTGACATGACAAACGAGCAACAAGCGTTGCTGGACATGCCGATCTGGCTCGTCATCGTGCTCGCGCTGGTGGGCGGGGTGTCCGGCGAAATGTGGCGCGCCGACAAGGACGGCGCCCGCGGCTGGTCACTGCTGCGGCGTCTGGCCTTGCGCTCCGGGGCCTGCGTGATCTGCGGGGTCTCGGCCATCATGCTGCTGTATGCCGCCGGCGTGTCGATCTGGGCCGCTTGCGCATTTGGCTGCCTGACGGCGATGGCCGGGGCGGACGTGGCCATTGGTCTCTATGAGCGCTGGGCGGCCAAGCGGATTGGTGTTTGCGAAGTGCCGCCGCGCGATTCTCGCCCTGATCAACAGTGAGGCGACATCGCCGACCTTCACATTGAAATCTGACAGGAGGCCCTTAATGCCAGTTGTCATCGAAAAACCTTCACAGCTGTTTACCGCGATTGCCGAGGCATTGCGCGGCGCCTTTCCCGAATTGAATGTCGGGAGTCATCAAGATTTCGACAGTACAGGCAATCTGACCTGGGTTCTGATTGCACTCGAACACGATGCGTCGGGAAGCCGTGCCCATGACGGGCGTATCGCTCATGTCATGACGGTTTCGTTGCAAGCCGTGTCGCCCAGTTCCGGCCTGGCCGCCTGCGATCTGGGCTGCCAGCTGAAAAGCCTGATCACTGACAGTCGCTGGAAACTGCCCGCCGATCAATGCGATCTGCCGGTGAGCATCGATGGCGTTGCATCCACATTCATCAGCGGCGCCCGGGAATACGACACCTGGACCGTTTCCTTCACCCAGACCTTATACCTCGGGCCATTGCTGCTGGACGACCCGTTGGGCACTCCGAAATTCGCCCGTACCTGGGAGGTGTCGGACATCGACGATCCAGACCAGTACCAGCCACTCGAGGAGTAATCCATGTTCGACGCACTGTTCAACCAGCAACTGGGCCCGATCATCGAGCGCCTGGCCGAAATGGAAACCGAGATCGAAGACCTGCATCGACGTACCGACAGCCTCTGCCGCATCGGCGTGTGCGAGGAAGTCGATGCGGCCAGTAATACGTGCAAGGTCCGCCACGGTGAGTTGCTGACGCCGGCCATCCGCTTTTTTAACCCGAGCGCCGGGGCGCAAAGCGAGTCGCGTATTCCCTCCATCGGTGAACAGTGCGTGTTGCTGAACCATGGCGGCGGCGACAGCGGCGGTCAGTCCGTTGCGTTGTTCGGCCTCAATGGTGGCCAGTTTCCTCCGGTCTCAACGCAGGCTTCGCTGACGCGTCGCTGTTATCAGGACGGCACCGAAAGTGGCTATGACGACGCCAGTCACACCCTCCACTGGCAAAACGGCCCGGCCACATTCACCGGCACTCGCGAATCGCTCGAGCTGAGCATCGGCCCGGCCCGGTGGGTCATGACGCCTGAGGCGATCCAACTGCAACTGGGCGCGACCGGCTTACTGCTCGACGCATCCGGTGTGCACCTGAGCGGCCCCTTGGTGGATCACCAGGGGCGAGTCATTAGCACTGCATAAAGAGATTTCCATGATCGGAATCGATAGAAACACCGGCGTAACGGTCGACGACTGGCCGCAGTTTGTACAGCGTGCGACCCGGGCGCTGACCACGCCTTTGGGCACCCGTCAGAAGCGTCCTTTGTATGGTTCTCTGATCCCGAATCTCTTGGGACAAAACCTCGGCGACGACCTGCTGATGCTTGCCCAGAGCCATGCGGCGCAGGCGTTTTACAACGAGCAGAACGGCATTGGTGATTTCCAGCCGCAGGTCATTGTTGCCAGCCGCCTCGGGGCAGGGCTGTTGTTGCGTTTCGCCGGTCTCTGGAAAAACCGTAATCAGACATTCGAGGTCGTGACATGAGCATGTTGATACCCGGCCAGAACCAGTTGGCCGAACCTTCGATCGTCACTGTCGAAGCGTTCGAGGACCTGCTCGCGGAGTTCAAGACGTTTGTCGTCGAGTACGTCGGCGCCCGTTCTCCCGAGCGTGCGGAAAAACTCAAAGTCAGCCTCGACAACGAAAGCGAGTTGCTGACCCTCGCCCTCGAAGCCTTTTGTGTGCGCTTGCAAATCCATGAGCGTAAATACAACGCCCGGATCAAGCAGATGCTGGCGTGGTGGGCGACGGGGAGCAACCTCGATGCGCGACTGGCGGACATGGGCCTTGAGCGTCAATTACTCGATCCGGGCGATCCGGCGGCATTCCCGCCAGTGGCCCCGGTTTATGAAAGTGATGATGACGCCCGGTTGCGTTACTACCTGGCGCCCCATGCACCGGCGGCCGGGTCGCGCATGCAATACCGTCGTGAGGTGTTCACCCTAGGTGAGCGACCCGCTGTGAAGGTGGAAACCGCTGCTGCGGGCGTGGTGACGGTCACCTACACATTCGACCCTGACGGCTACGCGGCTCAGGTCAAAGATGGCAACGGACGCCGCACCGCTCCCGGCGAGGTGATGGTCACGGTGCTTGCCCGGGAAGGCGATGGAGCGCCATCCGAAACACTTCTTGAAGGCGTTCGCCAGCATTTCGCCCGGCCTGATGTACGCCCCGAAACGGACCTGGTCACGGTGCAGGGGGCACACATCAAAACCTACAAAATCCGGGTCGTGGCAAAGATCAACGCCGGGCCTGACTCCGGGTTGACCAAGGTGGCTGCGCAGCAGCAGTTGCAGGCGTATGCCGACAGCTGCCATCGACTGGAGGGACGCGTTGATCCGAGCTGGATCGACTACACGTTGCACAGTGCCGGCGCGGTTCAGTTGCAGATTCTTGAGCCGCTGGTGCCAATCGTGGCAACGGCTTTCCAGGCCCCGTATTGCACGGGTGTCGAGGTCGAGGTGGATACGTTATGAGTGACGACAAGCCTCGTCCGAGCCTGTTGCCGGCCAACAGTTCGCCACTGGAAAGGGCGCTTGATCTCGGTTTCGGCCTATTGCTTGATCGGATTGCGCCGCCGTTTCCGGCGTTGATGAATCCGGCTGAAACGCCGTTGGCGTTCTTGCCTTATCTCGGCGCGGATCGCGGTGTTAGCGAGTGGAGTTCCACGGCGGGCGAAACCGAAAAGC
The DNA here is from genome assembly GCF_058797635.1 of Pseudomonas sp. GW823-FHT02C02. Lineage (NCBI taxonomy): Bacteria > Pseudomonadati > Pseudomonadota > Gammaproteobacteria > Pseudomonadales > Pseudomonadaceae > Pseudomonas > Pseudomonas sp. GW823-FHT02C02. The sequence goes on from NZ_JBXAJV010000007.1 coordinate 22,498, forward strand.
GTTTGACGGTAGAACTCGCCTGGCCCACCGCTCGCCAAGCCGGGACACGCATGGCCTTGGAAAACGCTGCCAAGGGTTTGCAATTGCGACCCGACGTGCGCGCCTGGTACGAGCAAACACCGCCAGGCCCGCCTTACAGCTTTTCTGTTCGGGCCTTTACCGAACAGCCCTACAGCGAAGACATCGATGCCCGTCTTGATCGACGTCTTGCGGACGCCAAAAGCGAACGCGACACCTTGACGATCTCCGTCGGCTTGAGCGCCTTCGGCAATCACGTCATCGGCGCGGCCACCGTGTGCGGCGAACTGACCACGGTGTACCCGATTGTCATCGCGGGGCTTGAAACCTCGGGCCAGGCCTTTATGGCTGCAGGGCTCTACACCGTCGAAACCTCCACTATTTATCCTCAGGGGTCCTAAATGGCCGACTATTACACCCTGCTTACCAATGCGGGGATCGCCTACGAAACTGCCTGCAAGGCGGCGGGCTTGCCGATCAAGTTGTCTCAGCTTTCCGTCGGTGACGGCGGTGGCGCGGTTTACAACCCTGCGGCAAACGACACCGCGCTCAAGCGCGAAGTCTGGCGCGGGCCGCTCAATGCACTGTTCCAGGATGAGAAAAATCCGAGCTGGTTGCTGGCTGAAGTGACCATCCCGCCGGATGTGGGCGGCTGGTATGTGCGTGAGGCGGGGATCTGGACCGATACTGGGATTCTGTACGCCATCGTGAAGTATCCGGAGTCGTTCAAACCGGTATTGGCGACGTCGGGATCGGGCAAAGAGTTTTACATTCGCTCGATTTTCGAAACGAGCAATGCCTCACTCGTGACGCTGCTGATCGACGACACCGTGGTTAAAGCGACCCGTGCGTGGGTGGCTTCCTATATCACTGACGAACTTGCCAAACTCGACAGCAAGCAATCGGTGCGCGTAGCGACTATCGCCAACATCGCGTTAGCCGGTCCTCAAGCAATCGATGGCGTGGCCGTTGTCGCTGGCGATCGAGTTCTCGTTAAAAACCAGACGGCCGCGAAAGATAACGGCCTCTATATTGCCGCGGTTGCTGACTGGGTTCGGGCGAAAGACGCGGACGTCAGTACAGAGGTGACGTCGGGTCTGATCGTCTCCGTAGAGCAAGGAGCGACGCTGGCCGATACTCGTTGGCAGTTGGTCACTGACGGGGCGATTGTCCTGGGCACCACGGCACTGACGTTCCAGAACGTGACGCAAGGCTTTGCGCCGCTCAACTCGCCGGCGCTGATCAGCCCAACAGCAACTACGCCTGTGCTGTTCGACGACTCTAAAGCAATCGCCACGACGGAGTTTACCCGGCGCAGCCAAGGCAACTATCGCGGTGTGACCAGCGTGACCGGTGCGACCACGTTAACGACGACAGCAGCCGGCACCCTCGTGAGCATGATTGGAACGTTCTCGGTCACCTTACCGACTGCCGGCAGTCTGCCGTCTGGAGGGGCGATCAATTTCCGCAATATTGGCAGTGGCAACATTACAGTTGTTTGTGCCGGGGCTGACACGATCAACGCCGGCGCCGGTCAAGCGTCGGCTACCAGTCTGGTAATGGTGCCAGGGGCTACTTTGGAGTTGGCCAGTGCTGGTGGCTCCGGCTGGTGGGCTTCGGGTTCCGCTCAGTTGCAATATGCTGCGGTGCTCGGCAACACACCTCCCCGATTTGATAACACCAAAAAGCTTGCAACGACTGAATGGATCAAGGCCAGAGGGTTCGAACTGGGTGGTTTTTACTCGTTTGTTGCCCCGTTGACCGGTATCGCGGCGCACGTGGGCAGTATGGTTCACTGTTACGGTAGCGGGCCCGTTTCCTACAGTATTCCTGACTCGGTGGCTAATGGCATTCAGGCAGGCGCAACCATTCGATTGCAGAACTGGTCAATTGCAACCCTGATTTTGTCCACTCAGGGGGCGGACAAAATGCAGGAAAGTCTCTCTATTCCGCCTTCCGCTGCGAGCAGGTCGGTTCCACCAGATACCTATCTGGATATGATCTGCGTTGGCGACGGGGCCTGGGTTTTGCTGGGTACCGGTGTCGTTGGCAAGACTGCACCGTTTGGTGCACTTATGTCGGCGAACGGCTATCAGAAACTCCCTTCCGGTTTGATCATTCAGTGGATGACGGCGCTGTTTTCAAGCGCGGCGCTGAGCACTCCTTTTAATTTGCCCATTGCTTTTCCGAGCAAGAACTTCGGCTGCAACGTTTCAATGACAGACAGCACTATTTATGGCTCCACCGGTTCTCCGTTTGTGGCGGGTATGGCCAACGGCTTGGGCCAGGTCGTTGTGCAGTCCAACTACACCGCCAGCCAATCGGCAGTCCGCGTACTTGCCTTCGGCATGTAAAGGGGAAATCAGATGATTTACAGCAGTAAGACAACCGGTCTTTTTCACGATTCAGATTTGGGCGGAGAGCTTCCCGCGGACGCTGTCGAAATATCGCTCGAACTGCACGCCGAGCTTTTGAACGGCCAGTCGCAGTTAATCAAGATCAACTTTGATACGTATCCACCCTCTTTGATTGAACGTCCGCCGATGGCTCCTGAGCAATTGGCTGACCTCGAGCGCACCTGGCGTGATGGGCAGTTGGCGAAAACCGATGGCATCGTGGCACGTCAGCGCGACGAACTGGATGGTGGCGGCGCAACGACCCTGACAACCGAGCAATACGCCGAGCTGCAAGCCTACCGTCGCGAGTTGCGCGACTGGCCGCAAGGGGCCGAGTTTCCCCAGGCAGATCACCGCCCGGTTGCACCCACCTGGCTGTCTGGCCAGCTCAAATAAACGCCCCGCACCGTCGGGGCGTTTTCTTATCCGCTAATCAACACCCGACAGCCCCTTCATTCAGGGGCTTTTTCACATCTGGAGAAACCCAAATGGCTGAACGCCAAACCTACACCGTCCTCGTCCCGTTCCCCACCGGACGCGGCCACTGGTCGACCGCCGGCCAGGAACTCGACCTGCTCGAAGTCGAAGCCAACGCACTGCTCAGCGCCGGTCGCCTGGAGCTGAAATCCACATCCACCAAGGCCGTGAAGGCCGCTGCCAAGAAGGCTGAATAACCATGGCTGAGGTTCTTAACTTCGAGCACAACGGCATTACCGTCAATGCCACCGAATCCCCCGAGGCCATGGGAGGCCTCGGTGACAACGTCATCGGTTTGATCGGCACGGCGCCGAAGGCCGATCCGCTGATTCCGCGCAATGCGCCGTTTCGCATCAACAGCTTCACCACCCAGGCGCTGCTCGATCCGACCGGCACTGAATCGGGCACGTTGTTCCACGCGGTGTTCCAGATCCTGAAAGTGGTCAAGGTGCCGGTCTACGTGGTCATCGTCGAAGAGGGCGCAACCCCGGCGGACACGGTGAATAACGTGATCGGCGGCGTTGAGCCCCTGACCGGTCGCAAACTGGGCCTGGCCGCGTTGAGCGGTGTGCCCGAAGACCTGACCATCATCGGTGCGCCAGGCTTCACCGGCACCAAAGCCGTGGCCAGCGAGTTCGCCTCGTTTGGCAAGCGTATCAAGGCGCGGGTGGTACTCGACGGCAAGGACGCCGCGGTGGCCGATCAAGTGACCTACAGCCAGGAACTGGGCGGCGCGGACCTCGGTTTCGACCGTTGCCTGGTCGTGCACAACATGCCGGCCGTTTACTCCAAAGCGGCGAAGAAGAACGTGTTCCTGTCGCCATCGAGTCTTGCCATCGCCGCCTTGGCCAAGGTCAAGCAATGGGAGAGCCCGGGCAACCAGGTGACCTACGCCGAAGACGTTTCGCGGGTTGTGGAATACAACATCCTCGACACCTCCACCGAAGGCGATCTGCTGAACCGCTACGGCATCAGCTACTACGCCCGGACCATCCTCGGCGGCTTCTCGCTGCTGGGTAACCGCTCCATCACCGGCAAGTTCATCAGCTACGTCGGCCTCGAAGATGCGATCAGCCGCAAGCTGGTCAAGGCCGGTCAGAAAGCGATGGCCAAGAACCTGACCAAGTCGTTCATGGATCAGGAGGTCAAGCGCATCAACGACTGGCTGCAAACCCTGGTCGCCGACGAAACCATCCCCGGCGGCAGCGTGTACCTGCACCCGGAATTGAACAGCGTCGAGAAGTACAAGAACGGCACCTGGTTCATCGTCATCGACTACGGCCGCTACGCGCCGAACGAACACATGGTTTATCAACTCAACGCCCGCGATGAAATCATCGAGCAGTTCCTGGAGGATGTTCTCTAATGTTTACCAACCGCGTAAGACAGGCCATCGCGGCCACTCTGCAAGGCTTGCCATTGTCGGCGACCGTGGAGAGTTTCGAACCGCCGAAGATCGATTTCGTAATGGAAACGATGACGGGCGGGCGCTTCATCACCGAGTCAATGGCAAAAAGTGCCACCGCGCTATCAGCCAAACTGGTTCTGCAGGGTATGGGGTCGGAAATCATGCTCTCCTTGGGCGTGAGGCTGGGAGAAGACATTCTGCTCAACGTGCGCGAGGCGGGTCAGGATCAGGACGGCAATACCTGGTTCACGTACCACACCGTTGGCGGTCAGCTTAAGTCTTTGACTGAAGCCACACTCAAGATGAACGATAAACCCACCACCACGCTCGAACTTTCCTGCCGCACCTACAACCGCCTCGAAAATGGCATTCCGGTGATCGACATCGACGTGCGCACGCAAAAGTTCGTGCTCAATGGCGTGGACATTCTCGGTGATGCCCGCCGCGCGGTATTGATTCCGTAGCCCCTCGCACTACCCCAATGCAACTCCGTTAAACGCAATCCCTGTGGGAGCGAGCCTGCTCGCGATAGCGGTGTGCCTGACACATTGATGTCGGGTGTACCGCCGCCATCGTCGGAACGCCGGCCGGAGCAGGCTCACTCCCACAGGTTGCACAACCAAGGAATTCATTTCATGTCCTGGACGCCTCCCGTTCACGTCCTGTTGTCGCCGATCACCGCCGACGACCAATCGACACTCGAGCAGATACAGCTCAAACCGTTGTTTTACGCCGCACAGAAAGAAGCCCTGGCCCGTGCCGGCGATGACGAAGACGATCAGTTCTTCGAACTGGCGAAACTGGCCACGGGCCTGTCGGTCAAGGAGCTCGACCAGCTCAAACGCCCGGACTACGTGAGCATCGCGCAGTACGTGCATGAGATGTCGACCCGTCCGGCGTCGTTTTTTCTACAGCAGGACACTGATGCTGCATCGGACGATCCCGATCAAGTGCAACTGCTGCAACCACTCAGCGCTGCGGGCCGCAGCCTGACCTCGCTCACCCTGGAAATGCCGGTGCTGCGCGCCACCAAGGCGATGAAAAAACTGAAAACTGCCAAGGAACGCGCCGAGTTCATCACCTCCCATTGCACCGGGCTGATGCTTCCCGATCTGGATCTGTTGACCGTGCCCGACTGGACACAGCTTCAGGTACGCATCGACGATTTTTTAAACAAACCGGCGGACTTCTTTCGGAGCGCGACATCGAAGTAATCCTCGATGTGGTACCGCTCATTTACTCGGTAAGTGAGGCGGACATTCTGGAATGGGACGCCGGCAAGGCATTGCGCCGATACGACATCGCGATCACTCGCCTTGGCGTGAAACAGGAGTAGAGCGGGATGGCAGAGAGTAAATATTCGCCGCCCGGTGCGGAGATCAAGAGCATTGAGCTGCCGCCACTCGGCAGTGCATCAGAAACACCGGGACTTGCCGGTATCACGAATCCTTTGTCGGGGCTGAATCTGGCACTCACAACAGCCAGCAACGACATCCGTCTGTTGGTGGAGGCGCAGGAAAAGCTGCGCGAAACCCTGGTGTCGTTGAACGGCACCCTGGCTTCGCAGCAGTCGCTGCTCAAGACAAATGCGTCGGCACCTGCGCCAGCCGGTGAGGCAAAGTCAAAGCTCAAGGCCGAGGTTGACCAGCGTGCACCACCGGAGGAGTTGAAGCCGGCGATGGCAATGCAGACGGCCTTGGTCGATCTCAATCAAAAGTTGCAGCTGGACCCGGAAGCTCTTCAGGTGCTGGCGAATGAAGCCTCGAGAATAGCCACTGAAAAACGTACCTCCACCAGTGGTACGACGGGTGTGCAGCTGGTGCAGGTGCAACTGGCAGCGGTCAATGAGGGGCTGGTCAAAAACGTCAACTCGGATGACGTTCCGCAAGTGCTGACGGATTTCGCTCGCGACATCGGCATCATGGCATCTGCGTACAAGATTGACGCCAAGGAGGCCGGCGAGTTGATGGCCGGTTGGCATAGCTCGTTGAAACTTGATCGGGCAAAAAGCCTCGACCTGGGCGACGCGGCCAACCGCCTTGGTGCCAGGGTCGATTTGAAGGCCACGGCAGCAGACATCGGTTCGGTGGTGAAAAACGGCGGCGAGACGAGTCTGGCGGCGGGCATGAAGCCCGAGCATGTGGCTGCAATCGCAGCGGCCCTGCTGAGCGCTTCGGTGAGCAAGGACGGCGCCGGGGCATCGCTGAAGACGCTGGGCACGGCGTTCGGCAAGGGCGACACGGCTACACCTGAGCAACGGGCTGCCTGGGCCGAGCTCGATATCGAGCCGGGGGCACTGACCAGCAGGATGCGCACGGACGCATCGGGAGCGATCAAGGAAGTGCTGGCGGTGCTGAGTAGCAAGCCAGCCGAGCAACAGAGTGCATTGATCAAGACGCTGTTTGAGGGCGATGTCGGCATCCGCGAGTTGCTGAAGAGCCCCCAGGACCTGAACACCGCGTTTACGGTGGCGTCCGATAAGAGCAAAGGCTCAATGGCAGAGACTGCCGACGCCCGTGGCAATACCTCGCAAGCACGCTGGAGTGCGCTGGACGCAAGCTGGACCCGTCTCAATACGGGGCTCGGTAACGCAGTGGCGCCTATTACGGATCTCGCGATGGTCAGCGCCGATCTAGTGGTCAGCGGCCTCAGTTCGGTGGTTGAGACATTCCCGAAAGTCATCGCCGGATTGTCCTTGCTGGGTGCAGCGCTTGCGACCCCGTTTCGCGGGGCGATCATGAACAAGCTCACGTCAATTGTTTCTTCCGCAAAAACAGAACTGCTTAAACCGGACGCTGCGATCAAGCCGCCGAGAAGTGATGAGGTCGTTGGTCAAGACCAGAGAAAGACAGGCGACGGTACGCCAGACAACAACGGTAAACAGAAACCACAGGGTGCTGCTGACATCAAAGCCCCACGTCCTGCGATGCGCAGTCGACTGGTCACTTCCATGGCCAGAGCCAAGACCTTCACCGGTCGGCTGGGCGCTCCCATGGCGGTCGCCAGTACGAGTTACGACGGCATTAAAGCGCTGCTGGCGGGTGATTACAAAGCCGCGTCCGGTGCTCTCGGATCGGGTGTCGGCGGTTTGGCCGGCGGTTATGCGGGCGCTGCTGCCGGCGCGGTGATCGGCAGTTTCATCCCGGTCCCGGTTGTGGGCACTGCAATTGGAGCGTTGGTGGGCGGCCTGATCGGGTCCTACGTGGGCAGTGAGGGCGGGGAAATGCTTGGTGAGTCCCTCTACACCGAGGTTGACCGGCTTCGGTCACCGGACCAGGTCAGCAAGGACCTGACCAGCAACCCCATGGACAACCGGCAGTTCAACTACTCGCCCGTCATCCAGATCACCGGTGCCGATCCGACGGACTCTGATCGACTGACTCAGAAAATCATGGCGAATCTGCGTATGCAGTTCAACGGCGAGTTTATGCCGATGATGATCAATCCGCTCTCTGTGCGAAGTGACGCGGCCCTGACCGACGGAGGTACGTAATGCGCCAGCAAATGGTCCTGGGCAGTTTCATTTTTGGCCTGTCCAGAAACTTCGCCTACAGCGCCCTGGTGCACAAGTCGAGCGGTGGCTGGACGAACATCGACATTCTCACCAGCAAACCCAAGTCCAGCCAGATCGGCCAAGGCCTGCAAACCCTGACGATTTCGGGCAAATCAATGTACGCGACCGCCATGAATCGGCTCGATGAACTGCGTGCCTTGCAGGCGCTGCGCATCCCTTTGCCATTGGTTGACGGCATTGGTCGTAACTGGGGCTTGTGGCGGATCAACGATGTGTCCGAAACCCAAAACAACATCATCGATGACGGTACCGCGATGGTGGTCGACTGGACGATCGAGCTGATGGAGGTCGCCAATGCATAGGGTTCGAAGTATTGCCGGTGATTCGGCAAATCTGTTGCTCTACCGCGAGCTCGGGCGTTGTGACGACGCCGTCGAGGAAGCGCTCTGGCGGCTCAATCCGGGGCTGGCCGAATACGCTGCAGTGTTGCCGGCGGGGGTGTGGGTGGTCCTGCCGGAACTGGATGTAAAACCCGTTGCACCCACGCCGGTTTCGGCCTGGGATTAAGGAGGCAACATGTCACTGGGATTCACCCCCGCGGTGGAAATTTATGGCGCCAACGCTGCGCTGCTTAACGAACGATTGCTCTCCTGGCAGCACGTCGATGCGGCGGGAATCGAGTCCGATAGTTTGACGCTGATCCTCAGTCTGGACGGGATTGAAGGCTTGCCGGACCTGGGCGGGAAGATCGGCCTGCGGGTCGGTTATCGGGAGTCGGGACTGGTGGACAAAGGCGAGTTCGTCGTTACACGACGTACACCGACGCTGTTCCCGTTGCGTCTGACGCTGGTGGCCACGGCGGCGCCGTTCAGTGCGGCGGACCTGACCGGTTTCAAGCAGCGTCGATCGGTCAGCCATGGTCCGACGACGTTGGGTGCGCTGTTTCGCCAATTGACGTCCAGGCACGGGTTTTCGCCTCGCGTCGCACCCGAGCTGGCGCTGATCCGAATCGAACACATTGATCAGTCCAACGAAACGGACATGGGTTTTCTGACCCGGCTGGCTCACCTTCATGACGCCGTCGCCAAGCCGATCAACGAACTGTATGTGTTGGCGCGGCGCGGTCAGGTGAAATCTTTGTCGGGCAAAGTTCTACCGAACATAAAGCTGTCGGTGACGACCAACAATCACCCGGGCGATAACGCCTTTATCTCTGCAGTGTTGGTGGAAACTGCCCGGGCGAAATATCAGGGTTGCAAAACCGGTTGGTGGGACGCGGCCGCCGGCAAAGTGCAGGAGGTAGAGAGCGGCATCGCGCCGCTCAAGACGATGCGCCAGCGCTACCAGAGTGCAGGCGATGCCCGGGCTGCCGGAGAGGGCGAGGTCCGCCGGATGCTGCGTGAAGCCCTCAAGGTGACGATCGAGTGCCCGGGCAATCCCGGATTGTCCGCCGAAGGCGTCGTACTGCTGGATCCCACCTGGCCGGATTTCATGCGCGGTCGCTGGTCGATCGACAAGGTGACCGCCAGCGGCAGTCGGGAGAAAAGTTATCGCTGCTCGATCGAGGCAACCTGCCTGGACGCCAAGGCCTGACGACCTTGCTCGATTCGTGAATGCGCCAACCCAATCACATCAACGCTGTTTTCCATTCTCTCTCTGGGGGGATCATGTCGGTTACTCAACACATGTTGCAAAGCATCCTGCCCAACGCCCGCCAGCAAGCGGGCGTTTTTATTTCCAGTCTCAACATCGCCATGGGGCGATTCAACATCAATACACCCAAACGTATCGCCGCGTTTCTGGCACAAGTCGGGCACGAGTCGGGACAATTGCAATACGTACGAGAGTTGGGCAGTAATCAATACCTCAGCAAGTACGACACCGGCACGTTGGCCGCACGTTTGGGAAATACGCCTGCGCTCGACGGCGACGGCCAAAAATACCGCGGCCGAGGCCTGATCCAGATCACCGGTCGTGACAACTACCTCCAATGCAGCCTCGGACTGTTCGGCGATGATCGCTTGGTGTTTGTTCCGCAGCTATTGGAACAACCCCAATGGGCCGCCGAATCAGCCGCGTGGTTCTGGGAGCAAAACGGCCTCAATGAACTGGCCGACCGCGATCAGTTCAACAGCATCACCCGGCGCATAAACGGTGGGCTTAACGGTCTGCAAGATCGTCTGCAGCTGTGGGCGCGGGCGAGGGCGGTGTTATGCCAGCCTTCAGCCTGATGCCGATTTCTTACCGGGTGATCGGCCTTGTTGTGTTACTGGCAGTGCTGGCCGGCGGATCGGCGGCGCTGGCCTGGCACTTTCAGGATTGGCGCTATGGCCGGCAACTCGCGGAGCTGGCCAGGCTGCATGCCGAGGCACTGAATCAGCTGACGCTGGCCGCCGCCACGCAGCAACAGGCCGAGCAGGACAAGCGTCTGGCGCTGGAGCAGCGTCTGTCGGCCAGCGAACAAACCCATTACCGAGCGCTTACCGATGCCCAACGTGATCAAGGTCGCCTGCGCGATCGTCTTGCCACTGCTGATGTGCGCTTGTCAGTCCTCCTCGATGCCGGCGACGTTGCCTCAGGCAATTCAGTGCCAGCCTCCGCCAGCACCCGCAGCCTGGATCATGGAGCGGCGCGAGCCCGACTTGACCCGGCGCATGCTCAACGAATTATCGCCATCACCGATGCCGGCGACAGCGGACTGATTGCCTTGCAGGCTTGCCAGGCCTATGTCAGAGCCATCGCTCGATAACATTTTGACCGATCCTGTGCCTTGCAAGCGCAATTCGCTCGTGTACGGTAGTGCTCATTCCGCTCGCTCAGGAGATGACCGTGAAAGAAATCACTCAACTGGCCGCTGAACTTGGCAGGCGCTTGCAGGTTCTGAATGCCCACGTCGCCGCAGCCGAGTCGTGTACCGGCGGCGGGATCTCAGAGGCGATCACTCGCATTCCGGGGAGTTCGGCGTGGTTCGAGGCCGGTTATGTGACGTATTCCAACCGACAGAAAACCGAGCAGTTGAACGTGCCTCCCGAATTATTCGAAACGGTCGGCGCCGTCAGTCGCGAGGTGGTCGAGGCGATGGTTCGCGGCGCTCAGGAAAAAAGTCAGGCGCATTTTGCCGTGGCGGTCAGCGGTGTGGCCGGCCCCGATGGCGGTTCGCCGAACAAACCGGTCGGCACGGTCTGGCTGGCCTGGGGCGTCGGTGAGCAGGTGTTCAGCGAGGTGCAGCACTTCGCCGGTAACCGCGATGAGGTCCGCCGACAAACGGTTAAGGCCGCGCTAGAGGGGCTGCTGCGTCATGCCGCTGGAGAAATCTCAAATCAGGGGTAGGCGATCCTGAAACGCTGTGGAATAATACTGGCTACTTATACAGGTGTTGGCCGTCAGGCCTTATTGATTACGTGAGGACTTTAATGGACGACAACAAGAAGAAAGCCTTGGCTGCGGCCCTGGGTCAGATCGAACGTCAATTCGGCAAGGGTGCCGTAATGCGTATGGGCGATCAGGACCGTCAGGCGATCCCGGCTATCTCCACTGGCTCTCTGGGTCTGGACATCGCGCTCGGCATTGGCGGTCTGCCAAAAGGTCGTATCGTTGAAATCTACGGTCCTGAATCCTCCGGTAAAACCACGCTGACGCTGTCGGTGATCGCCCAGGCTCAAAAAGCTGGCGCGACCTGCGCATTCGTCGACGCCGAACACGCCCTCGACCCTGAGTACGCCGGCAAACTGGGCGTCAACGTCGACGACCTGCTGGTTTCCCAGCCGGACACCGGCGAGCAAGCCCTGGAAATCACCGACATGCTGGTGCGTTCCAACGCAGTTGACGTGATCATCGTCGACTCCGTGGCCGCGCTGGTTCCGAAGGCTGAAATCGAAGGCGAAATGGGTGACATGCACGTGGGCCTGCAAGCCCGTCTGATGTCCCAGGCGCTGCGTAAAATCACCGGTAACATCAAGAACGCCAACTGCCTGGTAATTTTCATCAACCAGATCCGTATGAAAATCGGCGTGATGTTCGGCAGCCCGGAAACCACCACCGGTGGTAACGCGTTGAAGTTCTACGCCTCGGTTCGTCTGGACATCCGTCGTACCGGCGCGGTGAAAGAAGGTGATGAAGTCGTCGGTAGCGAAACCCGCGTCAAAGTCGTGAAGAACAAGGTGGCTTCGCCGTTCCGTCAGGCCGAGTTCCAGATTCTTTACGGCAAGGGCATCTACCTCAACGGCGAGATGATCGACCTGGGCGTGCTGCACGGTTTCGTTGAGAAGTCCGGCGCCTGGTATGCCTATGAAGGCACCAAGATCGGTCAGGGCAAGGCCAACTCGGCCAAGTTCCTGGCAGACAACCCGGAAATCGCCGCCAAGCTCGAGAAGCAACTGCGTGACAAGTTGCTGACCCCGGCGCCGGACGTCAAAGCATCGCCAGTCAAAGAGACGGCTGATGACCTGGCTGACGCTGATATCTGATTGATCCGATGACCGCCGTACTCGATACACTCGTCGCAGTGCGGCGAACCGCCATGGACCTGCTCGCACGACGCGAGCACGGTCGAGTCGAGCTGACGCGTAAACTGCGTCAGCGCGGTGCTCTCCCTGAAATGATTGACACAGCACTCGACCGTTTGACGGAAGAGGGCCTGCTGTCCGAAGCCCGTTACCTCGAAAGCTTCGTTTCCTACCGTGCTCGCTCCGGCTACGGCCCTTTGCGTATTCGTGAAGAACTGAGTCAGCGCGGCCTGCAACGTAACGACATCGAACTCGCCTTGCGCGAGAGCGGTATCAATTGGCAGGAGCAACTGGAAGATACCTGGCGGCGCAAATTTGCCGGGCATCTGCCGATAGACGTTCGGGAACGTGCCAAGCAAGGGCGTTTCCTGAGTTATCGGGGATATTCCATGGAAATGATCGGCCGCTTGTTCAGCGGTCGGGGAATGGATGATTGAATAAAAACGGCCCGCTATTTCGATAGCGGGCCGTTTTTTTTTGCCTCGATTTTGCCTCACGTCACCTTGGACGGCTCTCGCGTGCGCTGTTGCGCCTGGGGTTTGGAGTCGGCCCAGTTTTCCGGCAGGTTGATATAGTCCACCAATTCCCGCAGGCGGCCATGATCCCTGGCGTTGAAGTTGAAGGCCAGTCGCGCCAGATGACTGAACTGCGCTTCATCGTGCTCCTCGCCGCTATAGGCGTGCTGATGAAAGTGATCGCTCAGGCACAGGTCGGCGAACGCTTCCTGCATGTGTTCGAGCGCCTGGTCGCTGAGCTTGTGGTTCATGCGGATCACGAACTGATGCTTGAGCCAGCGACTGGAGTGGAAGTTGCCGTAGAACTGATTGATCTGCTCTACCGCTTCTTCGGCGCTGTAGACCAGGCTCACGAGCTTCATGTCGGTGGGCAGGATATAGCGATTTTCCTCCAGTTGATGATGAATGAAGTCCAGCGCGCCTTGCCAGAACTTGCCGCCCGGCGCATCCAGCAGCACTACCGGCACCAATGGACTTTTGCCGGTCTGAATCAACGTCAACACCTCGAGTGCTTCATCCAGGGTGCCGAAACCACCTGGACACAGGACCAGCGCATCAGCTTCCTTGACGAAGAACAGTTTGCGGGTAAAAAAGAAGTGGAAGGGCAGCAGGTTGGCGGTGCCCTGAACCGTGGGGTTGGCATGCTGCTCGAAGGGCAGGGTGATATTGAACCCCAGGCTGTGTTCCAGACCGGCACCTTCATGGGCCGCCGCCATGATGCCGCCACCGGCACCGGTGATGACCATCAGGTCCGAGCGTGCCAGCGCCGCGCCGAGTTCCCGGGCCAGGCCATACAGCGGGTGTTCGATCGGTGTGCGCGCCGAGCCGAAAACCGTGACCTTGCGTCGCCCCCTGAACTGTTCGAGCACGCGAAAGGCATGCTCCAGTTCGCGCAGGGTTTGCAGGGTGATCTTGGCGTTCCAGCGGTTGTGGTCTTCCTGGGCCATGCGCAGCACGGTCAGGATCATGTCGCGGTAAATCGGAGTGTTGGGGCTGTTGGGTGAAACCAGGTTGAGTTGCTCTTCGACCTTGCTGATGAGGTCGTGGCCGCTTTCTTCGAAATGACGGCTCAGGAGGTCATTCGGTTGGTAAGGCATTCAACTTCTCCTTCTGCACAGAACCCTTGGCACCGACAAAACAGTCGTCAGCGCCGCGACACTTCATGTGTCGCTGTCTGCCCAAGCCCATGCCTGGGCGCTCCACTCGACTCGGTTCGAGTCGTCCATACAGGCTCTGTTTTTCCCTTGGATGAAAGAAACGTTCGCACAACAAGACACGCGATGGGCAGCCCCTTTCCTGCCCTGAAAAGTGATCGTGAACACTCTGAATCTAGACCCTTGCAGAGATTCTCGCTGCCTTGATCATTGCGCCGCAAAGTCTTTCCTGGCAACCGCTTATTGACGATTTGCAAGGTGAATTCACCGTTCGTCCGAACGCAAGCCGCAGGCCTCGCGCTCTGATTTACTAAGTTACAGGCATGACACGACAACTTTGCGTCAAAGGCAGGGCGCACGGTTCAAGCGGTTTAAGGATTTTTCGCTCAAAAAGGGGCGAGGTGCAGGGAGGCTGGAAGCTATGGCCAGAGTCATTCTGGAAATCGATACGCATCTGTATCGATTACTGAAGTCATCCGCCGAGACCAATCATTTGAGTCTTGAGGAGGAGTGTTGCCGGCGTCTGGAAGGCGCCGAGCGGCGTTCGCGATACTTGCAGGCGTTGGTGGCAGAACTGCGCGCCGAGGATGAACAGCGGCGCGCCAATTCCCGATGATTACTTCTTCTTGGCCGGTGCTGCTTTCGGGCAATCCGATTCCTGATAGCTGGCGGAACCGACCGAGCGATTGGTCTTCACTTCAGTGAAGTCGTAGCGCATGACTGCGCCCTTGGCCATCAGTTTACGGAACGATGGGTTGTTGCACACAGAGGCGCCCAGCTGGAAATACACGGCTTTGGGGTCGGCGCGCATCTTGTTGGCGTGGCTGCTTTGTACACTCAGGTGGTTGATCAGCGTGTTGCCTTCAACGGTGTAGCCCTGATCAAGAATGTCTTCGTTGATCGCCCGTGGAGTACCGACACTGCTTTGTGTGGCGACGTTTCGCAGTTCTCTGTTGAGATTCTGCTCACTCAAGGACGCAGCCTGAGCGCTGAAGGACGACGCCAGCAAAATGGCAGCGGTGGGAACGATAAGGCGCAGCATGAAACTCTCCTGGTTCAGTGACTGATGGTTCGACCCGTCACATGACTGTGCGTTCAGTGGCGGCGAATTATAGGGGACGAGGCCTGGACGGTACAGGCTTGCGCCGGCCGCTCTGATAAACTGCCGCCACTTTCTGACTTGCCGAGCGTTATTCGTGTCGATTTCCCCTCCGGTGCTGCCTGCGATGAGCCCTGTAACCCCAACCTTTGCTGCAAACGCCGTCGCCCGCTTGCGCGACGAGCGAGAGGAGGAGGGCATCAAGCCGATCCAGGCCCGTGGCTGGAGGGCGCCGCGTTGCCGTGCCTGCCGCGTGATCGAGAGTCACTGCCTGTGCGCCTGGCGTCCGCAGGTTGAGGCCCGCTCCGGCGTGTGCCTGATCATGACTAACAAAGAAGTGTTCAAGCCGAGCAACACCGGTTGGCTGATCGCCGATGTGGTGCGCGACAACCATGCCTTTATCTGGTCACGCACGGAAACGGATCCGCAGTTGCTGGCGTTGCTGGCCGACCCGCAATGGCAACCGTATCTGGTCTTTCCGGGTGAGTACGTCGAGCCTGAGCGAGTGACGAACACCGTCGAAGCCGATAGCACCAAGCGGCCATTGTTTATTCTGCTCGATGCGACCTGGACCGAAGCCCGGAAGATTTTCCGCAAAAGCCCTTACTTTGATCGGTTGCCGATCCTGAGCCTGTTGCCCGAGAAGCTGTCACGGTACCGGTTGCGCCGCTCGACCCGCAGCGAGCACTTGTGCACCGCCGAAGTGGCGGCACTGTGCCTTGATCTGGCGGGCGATACTGAGGCGGCCTCGGCGCTGGACGCTTATTTCGACGTGTTCAGCCAGCATTACCTTGATGCGAAACATCAGCTGGACATGAACGTGGCAACGCCGGCCCACACCGAACTGATGCCTTTCGTGCAGAACGCGGTGCCGGTGGCCTGCTGATTGTCGCCCATACTGCAAAGAACTGTACCGGCCATGCACCTTGACCACCCCGGTTTCGCTGGGCATGCTTGGCGCCGATTAGGGCGCGGCCAAAGTTTGATACGCCGTATTCTTTGCGTGATAGCCACGTAATTGGCGTTGAACGTGCCCTGCTGGTGCAGCTCCGTGGCTGTGCCTTGAGTTGTTTGAAAACAGGATCATTAGAAAAATGGCCACATACGAAATCCTGATTGCCGATGACCACCCTCTTTTTCGTAGCGCCCTGCATCAAGCATTGACCCTGGGCCTGGGTCCGGATGTCCGTCTGGTGGAAGTGGCAAGCATTGCCGAACTGGAAACCCGGCTGGACGAAAAGTCTGACTGGGACCTGGTACTGCTCGACCTCAACATGCCGGGGGCCTACGGTTTTTCCGGGCTGGTGCTGCTGCGCGGTCAATACCCGCAGATTCCGGTGGTGATGGTGTCGGCTCAGGAAGAGGCCTCGATCATGGTGAAGTCCCGTGAATTCGGCGCCAGCGGCTTCATTCCCAAATCCAGTGACCTGAGCGTCATCCAGAAAGCCGTGCGAGCGGTGCTCGATGGCGATGTGTTCTGGCCGCCTCAGGCGTTCGAAGCCGTGAGTGTTTCCGCTGAAGCCAAGGCCGCCAGTGAAGGCCTTGCCAGCCTGACACCTCAGCAGTTCCGGGTGCTGACCATGGTCTGTGAAGGGCTGCTGAACAAGCAGATTGCTTATGAGTTGAGCGTTTCCGAAGCGACGATCAAGGCGCATGTTACGGCTATATTCCGCAAGCTGAATGTGCGCACTCGCACCCAGGCGGCGTTGCTTCTGCAACAACTTGAGTCAATTTCAAGCCACTAAGCGTTGGCATCTTCACGCTTTTTTGACTTTGGTTGATCTAGCTTTCCCACTCCTTTTTGGTCAGTTGCCCACTCTATGTCACCTTTCAAAGGCCAAACCGGCCTCAAACGCATTCTCAACGCTTCCGGTTACTCGCTGGATGGCCTGCGCGCAGCCTTCACCGGTGAAGCGGCTTTTCGGCAGCTGGTGTTGCTCAATGTCATCCTGATCCCGCTTTCGTTCTTTCTGAACGTCAGTCGTGTCGAGCAGGCATTGCTGATCGCGGTCTGCCTGTTGGCGTTGATCGTCGAGCTGCTGAACTCGGCAGTGGAAGCGGCCATCGACCGAATTTCCCTTGAGTTGCACCCGCTGTCCAAGAACGCCAAGGACATGGGGAGCGCCGCTCAATTCGTGGCGTTGAGCATGATCGGGCTGGTGTGGGCGGTGATTCTGCTTTAAGCGATGCTGGGCAGCACGATCTCGTCGCTGCGCTGAACCCCGGCGGTGAACGCGCGGCACAGGTCGAGGAATTCGCGCATCGCCGAGGTCTGATATTTCTGTTTGTGCCAGATGAAATAGAACTGCCGCGCCAAGTCCAGATCCGGTGTCTCCACCGGCACCAGACTGCCGCGGCGGAATGCATCGCGCAGCGCCAGACGCGAAATACAGCCAATCCCCAGGCCTGATTCCACCGCGCGCTTGATCGCTTCGGTGTGTTCCAGCTCCAGTCGGATATTCAGCGCGCTGCGATGATGACGCATGGCCTGGTCAAAGGTCAGCCGCGTGCCAGAGCCTTGTTCCCGCAGAATCCAGGCCTCGTGGGTCAGTTCTTCCATGCTCGCGCTGCCACGCTGGGCCAGCGGATGCTGCGGCGCGCAGAACACCACCAGCTCATCCTCGACCCAGCTCTGCACCTCGATGTCCGGATGACTGCAATCGCCTTCGATTAGACCCAGATCAATTTCATAGTGCGCGACTTGCTGCACGATGTTGGCAGTGTTCTGCACGTGCAGCTTCACCTGACTTTCCGGATGGCGCTGCATGAAGCTACCGATCAGCAAGGTGGCCAGGTAATTGCCGATGGTCAGGGTCGCGCCGACGGCCAGGGAGCCGAAACCGGACTTGCCGTTGAGCAGGTCTTCGATTTCCTTGGCCTGGTCGAGCAGCGCCACAGCTTGTGGCAATAGCTGTTTGCCGAGGGCGTTAAGGCTCAGCCGTTTGCCGGCGCGGTCGAACAGCTGGCAGCTGCACTGACGCTCTAGCTCGGTGATCGAGGTGCTCGCCGCCGATTGCGAAAGGTTGAGCGTCAGGGCAGCACGGGATACGCTTTCCTGCTGGGCGACGGCGACGAATACTTGAAGTTGACGGAGAGTAAATCGCATATCTATATAACCGATAACCCTTATCTTAATAATCCATTTAACAGATATTGTCGCTGCCATTAGAATGCGATGCAATTGCGCACATCAGCGGCGCAGGCAAAATCTCCAGGAGTCCCACGTACATGAGCAACATGAACCACGAGCGTGTCCTCAGTGTTCATCACTGGAACGACACTCTGTTCAGCTTCAAGTGCACCCGCGATCCGGGCCTGCGCTTCGAGAACGGTCAGTTCGTGATGATCGGCCTGCAACAGCCCAACGGCCGGCCGCTCATGCGCGCTTACTCGATTGCCAGCCCGAACTGGGAAGAGCATCTCGAGTTCTTCAGCATCAAGGTGCCTGATGGCCCGCTGACTTCCCAGTTGCAGCATCTGAAGGAAGGCGACGAGATCATCATCAGCAAGAAGCCTACCGGCACCCTGGTGCTGGATGACTTGAAGCCTGGCAAACATTTGTACCTGCTCAGCACCGGTACTGGCCTGGCGCCGTTCATGAGCGTCATCCAGGACCCGGAAACCTACGAGCGTTTCGAAAAAGTGATCCTGTGCCACGGCGTACGTTACGTCAACGAAGTCGCTTACCGCGAGTTCATCACCGAACATCTGCCGCAGAACGAGTTCTTCGGCGAGGCGTTGCGTGACAAGTTGATCTACTACCCGACCGTGACACGCGAGCCGTTCGAGAACGAAGGTCGCCTGACCGATCTGATGCGCAGTGGCAAGCTGTTCAGCGACATCGGCCTGCCACCGATCAACCCGCAGGACGACCGCGCCATGCTGTGCGGCAGCCCGAGCATGCTCGACGAGACCAGCGAAGTGTTGAACAGCTTCGGCCTGAAAGTTTCGCCGCGGATGCGCGAGCCGGGTGATTACCTGATCGAGCGTGCGTTCGTCGAGAAGTAAGCACAACGCCTGACGGCTTTGCTTTCCCTGTGGGAGCGAGCCTGCTCGCGATAGCGGTGTATCAGTCAGCATTATTGCCGACTGCCACACCGCTATCGCGAGCAGGCTCGCTCCCACAGTGGTTTCTGGCGTTCAGGTTTTTGCGGGAATGACTTCCAGGACGCGGATGACGCCCGCCTCGGGATAATGCCAGCGCACATCCAGATCCCAGAACTGCGCTCCATATTCCCGCTCAGGTGTCGGCGTCTGGTACGCCGGACGTGGGTCTTGTGCCAGGCATTGATCAATCAGGGCAACCAACGGCTCGCCGAGGCGCTGAGCGTGCTCGTGAGCTTGTTGCAGCGCTGTCTCCGTCCACCGCACAGGAATCAACTGCGGCGCGGCGCTGGCGATGCTGTTGGAGGCGCTGTCGATGATGTCGGCGTAAGGCACGTAGGGTTTGATGTCGAGAACCGGCGTGCCGTCCAAGAGGTCGATACCGGAGATAAACAACCGGTTGGCTTCGACCTTGTCCAGTTTCACCACGGATTGGCCGATGCCATTGGGCCGATGTGTCGCACGGGTGGCGAACACGCCCATGGATTTGTTGCCGCCCAGGCGAGGAGGGCGGACTTTCAGGCGTGGCTTCTCTTCCAGGGCCTGATGAAACAGGAACAGCAGCCAGACGTGGCTGACCTGCTCGAGACCTTGCACCGCATCGCCCTGATCGAACGGCGCCACCAGTTCCAGCACGCCACGAGCGGCCGGGGCCAGCTGAGGCTGGCGCGGGATGGCGAACTTCTCCTTGAAGCAGGAGCGCACGAAGCCGATGGGGGAAACGCTGTAGGTCATGGTTTGGGTCGAGGCGGGATAGGGCGGGCATGATAACCCGGCGGGCCTCAAGGCGGGGGGTGACTGAGCGGGCCTCTTCGCGGGCAAGCCTCGCGCCTACTGGGTTATCGAGCGAACACGGCGTTTGTGTACGCCAAAGAACCTGTAGGAGCGAGGCTTGCCCGCGAAGGCCGCACCGCCAATCTCAGAGACTGAACCCACCATCCAGCGGAATAACATTCCCGGTCATATAAGCCCCCGCCGTACTTGCCAGACTGATTGCCAGCGCCGCCATCTCTTCCTCCCGGCCCCAGCGCTTCATCGGAATCAGCGCCGTATCCTCCGCCAGCGCTTGCTCATCGTTACCAATGTGCTGCGTCATCTTGCTCGGGAAGCGCCCCGGCGCAATCACGTTGACGTTGATGTGCTGGCTCACCAGCTCCCGCGCCAGAATCCGCGACAGTTGATGGAGGGCAGCCTTGCTCGGCCCGTAGGCATACGCCTGTTCGCCAAAGGACGAAATCCCCGCCACCGAACCGATGTTGATGATCCGCGCCGGATTCGCCTCTGAACCCGCCTTGCGCAGCAAAGGCAAAAACTGCTGGATGCAGTTGAACACCGAGGTCACGTTAAGCTGCATGACCTTCTCCCAGCCCTTGACCGGATAGCTTTCCAGCGGAGCGCCCCATGTGGTGCCGGCGTTGTTCACCAGAATGTCCAGATGACTGATTTGCTCGCCCAGCCGCATGGCCAAGTGCTGCACGCCTTCTTCAGTCGCCAGATTGGCGGCCACGGCATGGCAGGTTCCCAAGGCGCTCAACTCGTCAGCCGTTTGCTGACACGCTTCGGCATCCCGGGCACAGACGTACACGGTGGCGCCGGCCTCGACATACGCCTTGGCGATCATTTTGCCGATACCACGGGTGCCACCGGTCACCAGAGCGGTGCGGCCTTGCAGGGAAAAGTACGGGTGCATGGCGAATCCTGAGAGCTGAGGGTCAATACACCCTAGTCGTCAGCCGCCAGAAGCGGAGCCACTATTTTTGCGAGGAATGAGGGGCCATACGGCCCAGCTGCAAGTTTCAAGCTACAAGCTACAAGCTACAAGCTACAAGCTAGACACCATCCGCTTGCGCCTTGTAGCTTGCAGCTGCTTTACGCTCTCACTCGAAGAGTGAGGCCCTTGAGGAAGTTGCGCAGCAACTGGTCGCCGCACGGGCGATAGTTGGTGTGGCCGAACTTGCGGAACAGTGCGCTCAGCTCAGGCTTGGATACCGGGAACTCGGACGCCTTGAGGATCGCGTGCATGTCGTCTTCTTTCAGTTCGAAGGCCACGCGCAGTTTCTTCAGGATGATGTTGTTGGTCACCGGCACTTCGATCGGCTGCGGCGGACGGCTTTCGTCCTTGCCGCGCTTGAAGATCACCAGGCCGTCGAGGAAGTGCGCCATGACTTCGTCCGGGCAGCGCACGAAGCCTTCCTCGTCTTCCTCTTTCTTGTCGAGGTAGGTCAGCAGGTCTTCCAGGGACACGTCCATGCCGCCGATCTTGATGATCTCGATGACTTTCTTGTCGCTGATGTCGAGCATGTAGCGCACGCTGCGCAGTACGTCGTTATGAATCATGGTGTGCAATCCTGATATTCAGCAGTGGGCGCCGCGTAAGCAGCGGCGCCGGAATGTGTGGCGGCGTGAAAAGTCTCAGAACTTCTCTTTGCCGGACAGGTAGCGCCATTGCCCCAACGGCACTTTGCCGATGGACACGCCGCCAATGCGGATGCGGCGGATGGCGACGACCTTCAGGCCAACGGCCTGGCAAAACAGGGCGATCACGCCCGGTTGCGGGTTCTTCATCGCGAAACGCAGGCGGTTTTCGTTCTGCCAGCTGGCTTTGACCGGCGGCAGTTCCTTACCTTTGTAAGTCAGGCCGTGGTTCAGGCGGTTGAGGCCGTGAGCCACCATGTCGCCTTCTACCTCGACGACATATTCTTGTTCGATCTTGGCGGAGTCGGCGGTGAGCTTGCGCAGGATCTTCCAGTCCTGGGTGAACACCAGCAGACCGCTGGCGTTGGCCTGCAAGTCGGTGCTGGCGGTCAGGCGCAGGAAGTGGCCCTTGAGCGGACGTTTGCTGAAGCGGTGTTCTTCGCTCAGGGTCTCGGCGCTGATGGTCGCCATTGCGGTTTCCGCGTCCATGCCCACGGGCACGTTCAGCAGGATGGTCACCGGTTCCGGCGCAGTGGCCTTGGCCTCGGGGTCGAGCTCGACTTTCTGGGTGTCGACCTTGAATTGCGGCTCGTCGATGACTTCACCGTCCACGGTGACCCAGCCGCCCTCGATGAACAGCTCAGCCTCCCGACGGGAACAGCCGACGAGTTCGATGAGGCGTTTGGAGAGACGAATCGGGTCAGTCATGACAGGGCCGTAACAAAAAAGGGGTGGGCATTGTACCTGCTGGGCGCTGGTTAATCCCGGCTCCATTTGCCGCAGGTGCTTTTAATGTGGGAGCGAGCCTGCTCGCGAAAGCGTCTTCAGCTTCAACATCAATGTCGATTGATAGACCGCTTTCGCGAGCAGGCTCGCTTCCACAAGGGTTTCATGTTGTGTCAGCCGTTGCGGGTCTTTTGTTGCGCCTGTCGCAAACGCATGTGCAGCAACGGATAAGGCTGACCCATGCCATCGACCTCCGAACGACCAATCACCTCGAACCCCTGCTTGAAGTAAAACCCCAAGGCCTGCGGATTCTGCTCGTTGACGTCCAGCTCGTTGGCGTTCAGGTGTTCCATGGCATAACGCAGCAACTGCTTGCCCAAACCCTGACCCCGGTGGGCCGGGTCGATGAAGAGCATCTCGATCTTGCCCGCCGCCACCCCGGCAAACCCGGTGATGCGCTGGCGCGAGTCCTTGATGCAGATCAGCATCACCGCGTCGAGGTAGCGGGTCAGCACCAGGTTCTTCAGCAATTCAATGTAGCTGTCCGGCAGAAAGTCATGGGTGGCGCGCACCGAAGCTTCCCAGACTTGTGTGAGTTCTTCGTAGTCGCTCTGTTTCGGCGTGTGGATGACCGAATGTTGGCGCATGGCCGGATGCCCCTTTTACCGTGGAGTGTGCGAGTCCTTTCTTCCACAAAACGATAGACCTAAAAAAGCCCCGCATCTCGTCAAGAGAGCAGGGCTTTTCGTATTTTTTGCGTTTAGATCTGTTCAGCCCACAGGTCGTACTCGTCGGCGTCGGTCACTTTGCACCAGACCTTGTCGCCTGGCTTGAGGTTGCTGCCGTTGTCGATGAACACGTTGCCGTCGATTTCCGGGGCATCGAAGAAGCAGCGGCCAACGGCGCCTTGCTCGTCGACTTCGTCTACCAGCACTTCGATTTCACGGCCGACGCGCATTTGCAGGCGCGCCGAGCTGATGGCCTGCTGGTGCGCCATGAAGCGGTCCCAACGGTCTTGCTTGACGTCGTCCGGCACGATGGCCGCGTCCAGCAGGTTGGCCGGTGCGCCTTCGACTGGCGAGTACTGGAAGCAGCCGACGCGGTCGAGTTGCGCTTCGGTCAGCCAGTTCAGCAGGTACTGGAAGTCTTCTTCGGTTTCGCCGGGGAAGCCAACGATGAAGGTCGAACGGATGATCAGGTCCGGGCAGATCTCGCGCCAGTTCTTGATGCGCGCCAGGGTCTTGTCTTCGAAGGCCGGGCGTTTCATGGCTTTCAGGACTTTCGGGCTGGCGTGCTGGAACGGGATGTCCAGGTACGGCAGGATTTTCCCGGCGGCCATCAGCGGGATCAGCTCGTCGACGTGCGGGTACGGGTAAACGTAGTGCAAGCGAACCCAGACGCCGAGGGTGCTCAGGGCTTCGCAGAGTTCGGTCATGCGGGTTTTCACCGGCGCGCCGTTCCAGAAACCGGTGCGGTATTTCACGTCGACGCCGTAGGCGCTGGTGTCTTGCGAGATCACCAGCAGCTCCTTGACGCCGGCCTTGACCAGGCGCTGGGCTTCGTCGAGCACGTCACCGACCGGACGGCTGACCAGCTTGCCGCGCATCGACGGGATGATGCAGAAGCTGCAACTGTGGTTGCAGCCTTCGGAAATCTTCAGATAGGCGTAGTGGCGCGGGGTCAGCTTGATGCCTTGCGGCGGCACCAGGTCGATCAGCGGGTTGTGATCCTGGCGCGGTGGCACGGCGTCGTGCACGGCGTTGACCACTTGCTCGTACTGCTGCGGACCGGTCACGGCCAGCACGCTCGGGTGCACCTTGCGGATGTTGCCTTCTTCGACGCCCATGCAGCCGGTCACGATGACCTTGCCGTTTTCCTTGATGGCTTCGCCGATCACTTCCAGGGACTCAGCCTTGGCCGAGTCGATGAAACCGCAAGTGTTGACCACCACGACATCGGCGTCCTCGTAAGTGGACACGACGTCATAGCCTTCCATGCGCAGCTGGGTAAGGATGCGCTCGGAGTCGACCAGTGCTTTGGGGCAACCCAGGGATACGAAGCCAACTTTTGGATTGGCCGGCGCAGGAGTGGTGGACATGTCTAACCTCGGTATTTGGGACGCCTCCAGCCGAAGACGGCAAGGCGACAGACGGGCGCTATGTTGCGCCTCTGGTCAAAAAGTGCGCAATTCTAGCGATGAGACGCGCACTTGACCAGCTTTATGCAGGGAAATACGACGAGTGCTGCGCTATGCTTCGCGCCTTTACGCTTTACCGATTTTTTACAGTCAATGAAACGTCTGTAACGTCATGTAAAACAGCGCATGCTGCACGGCAAAGCATAGTGCTTCTTATAAGAAGTCCGGGTCTGAGTAGTAGGAGTTTTGGATGGGGCAGGCAAGTAGTCAGGCAGCGGGTGCCGAGCATTCGGCGGCAAAGCCGATCGGCATGCTGGTCGCGGCGGTCGGGGTGGTTTATGGCGATATCGGCACGAGCCCGCTGTACACCCTCAAAGAAGTGTTTTCCGGTGGCTATGGCGTACCGGTCAACCATGACGGCGTGTTGGGCATCCTGGCGCTGATCTTCTGGTCGCTGATCTGGGTCGTCTCGATCAAATACATGATGTTCGTGCTGCGTGCCGACAACCAGGGCGAAGGCGGGATCATGGCCTTGACCGCGCTGGCCCGGCGAGCAGCAGCGGGGCATCCGAAGTTACGTGCCTTGCTGGTGGTGTGTGGGTTGATCGGTGCGGCGCTGTTCTATGGCGACAGCATGATCACCCCGGCGATTTCCGTGCTCTCGGCGATTGAAGGGCTGGGGCTGGCGTTCGAAGGCATCGACCATTGGGTGGTGCCGCTGTCCTTGGTCGTGCTGGTGGCGCTGTTCCTGATTCAGAGCCACGGCACCGCGCGCATCGGCATTCTGTTCGGGCCGATCATGGTCACCTGGTTTGTGGCGCTCGGTGCACTGGGTGTCCACGGCATCTTGCAGCACCCGGAAGTGTTGCAAGCGCTGAACCCGGTCTGGGGCGTGCGTTTCTTCACCCAGCATCCGGGCATGGGCGTGGCGATCCTCGGCGCGGTGGTGCTGGCGTTGACCGGTGCCGAAGCGCTGTACGCCGACATGGGCCACTTCGGGCGCAAGCCGATTGCCCGTGCGTGGTTCATCCTCGTGCTGCCGGCGCTGGTGCTGAACTACTTCGGCCAGGGAGCGCTGTTGCTGGGTGATCCGGAAGCCGCTCGCAACCCGTTCTACCTGTTGGCGCCAAGCTGGGCGTTGCTTCCATTGGTGGGATTGTCGACGATGGCCACGGTGATTGCCTCGCAAGCGGTCATCTCCGGCGCGTTCTCCCTGACCCGTCAGGCGATCCAGCTCGGCTACATTCCGCGCATGCACATCCGCCACACCTCCAGCGCCGAGCAGGGCCAGATCTACATCGGTGCGGTGAACTGGGCATTGATGGTCGGCGTGATCCTGTTGGTGCTGGGCTTCGAGTCCTCAGGCGCCCTGGCCTCGGCCTACGGCGTGGCGGTGACCGGCACGATGCTGATGACCACCATCCTGGTGTCGGCGGTGATATTGCTGCTGTGGAAATGGCCGCCGGTGCTCGCTGTTCCGCTGTTGCTCGGCTTCTTGTTGGTGGACGGTCTGTACTTTGCCGCCAACGTGCCGAAAATCATTCAGGGCGGTGCGTTCCCGGTAATCGCCGGTATCGCGCTGTTCGTGCTGATGACCACCTGGAAACGCGGCAAACAACTGCTGGTGGAGCGCATGGACGAAGGCGGTCTGCCCCTGCCGATTTTCATCAGCAGTATCGCCGTGCAACCGCCGCATCGCGTCCAGGGCACTGCAGTGTTTCTCACCGCACGCCCGGATGCCGTGCCCCACGCGCTGTTGCACAACCTGCTGCATAACCAGGTACTGCACGAGCAAGTGGTGCTGTTGACCGTGGTCTACGAAGACATCCCGCGAGTACCGTCGAGCCGACGCTTCGAAGTCGATTCCTACGGCGAAGGGTTCTTCCGGGTGATCCTGCACTTCGGCTTCGTCGACGAGCCGGACGTGCCGCAAGCACTGAAGCTGTGCCATCTCGATGACCTCGACTTCAGCCCGATGCGCACCACCTACTTCCTCAGCCGCGAGACGGTGATCGCCTCCAAACTCGAAGGCATGGCCCGTTGGCGCGAGGCGCTGTTCGCCTTCATGTTGAGGAATGCCAATGGCAATTTGCGCTTCTTCAATCTGCCGCTGAACCGGGTGATTGAGCTGGGTACTCAGGTCGAGATGTAAGCCCCCCATTGAAAAGCCCCCGTTGCCAGTGCGGCAGCGGGGGCTTTTTTGTGCCTGGAATCTCGCCCTGAAGGCCAAGAAGGTCCCTTGTGGGAGCGAGCCTGCTCGCGAAAGCGGTGTATCAGCCAACCTTGATAGTGGCTGACACGACGCCTTCGCGAGCAGGCTCGCTCCCACAAGGGGCGGCGGTGTTTCATGCCTGTGCGTTTACTGGCACTCAGGCAGCCCTTCTTCTGATTCAGTCTTCGTCCGGGCCGGTCGCGGCGTCAGCACCTTCACAACATCATCAATCACGGCTTTGCCCATCGCCGTCAGATAGTGAGCGGCCCAGGCGTGGCGGTCGGTGTCTCTCGCGTAGGCAGCATCCTCGGCGAATGATTTGCCGAGGAACAGCAGGTCAGAGGCTTGTGACAAGGCATCAACGATGGGGACGCCGGCGCGGACGTTGAATAGCGCCTGATCCGGGCAGTAGATGAGTGGGGTGTAGCCTATGGTTTTTAATTCTGAGATCGCGGTTGAATCAATTTTTGTCATGGTCATTCTCCAGCATTAGAGGAGTCGCCACGTTCGTTTCCAAGCGAATGGGTGGCGGCTGTACGCAGGTTGGAAACCGGGGACCATAGAACCGGCACGCCCGAAGGCGTCCCACGCACAGCCGCCATAACACCAAGTTCGCAGTCGTTAAAACGTCTGGAATCGAGGTGGAGGTGCTGTTGCGCTGTGATCCGACGGGTTTCCAAGCCCGATCGCTGAATGGTCAGCGACGTCCGGAGAGTATCCCGTCGAAGAAAAACGCAACAAGGCGGCAAAGTGCCCAAACACGAGATTCGGAGTTTGCCTACAAGCTGTGCGGGCGTCTTCCGATATTGCGACACCGGAAGTAAACGAAACTAAACAGGCTGGACGAATTTACGATGGCGGAACGTCGATGAGATCCCTTGTAGGAGTGAGCCTGCTCGCGATAGCGGACTGACATTCACCCTCGTTGTATCCGACAGATCGCTATCGCGAGCAGGCTCACTCCCACAAGGTATCTGATCTACCCAAGGGATTTGTGGTGTCTGTGGAAATGAAAAAAAGCCCCTGCAACCTTTCGGTTGCGGGGGCTTTGGGTGGTCGCGCCTCAGATCACTCCTGAGCCGTCTCACCCTTGACCTGACGCTTCTCGATGATGTCCACCAAACGCTTTGCCAGCGCCGGGTAGTTCTCGTCGAAGTGGTGGCCGCCCGGTAGCTTCATCGCTTCGCCCACGGCCGTCTTGTCGGTGCAGCCGCTTTCGTCGACTTCTTCTTCGCCGTAGATGCACACCACTTTCTCCGGTGGCAGCTTGGCCATTTCCGGGCCGGTGGCGGCTTCTTTGCCGGCGTTGCCGAGCCAGCCTTCGACTTCGATTTCGAAGCTGCCGGTGCGGGCGAAGGCGAGCAGGATGATGGCGTCGACGCGTTGCTGTTCTGCGGGTTCCAGGCGGTTGTAGATCGCTGGCAGGACATCGGCGCCGAACGAGTAGCCGGTCAGGATGAAGCGCTTGGTGCCCCATTTCTGCCGGTAGTGTTGCATCAGCTCGGCCAGGTCCAGGGCGCTTTGCTCCGGGCTCTTGTGCTGCCAGTAGTAGCGCAGGGTGTCGATGCCGACCACCGGGTAGCCGATCTTGGCCATCTCGCCCGCGACGTCGCGGTCCAGGTCACGCCAGCCGCCGTCACCGGACAGGAACAGGGTCACGGTGTCCTTGGCTTGGCCGGCCGGGACTTCGACCACGGGGATTTGCAGGCCGCCAGCGGCTTTGTCGCCGCCGACCAGGAGTTTACGCAGTTCGTTGTTCAGCACTTGCGGCAGGTTGATGTCGTAGTCGCTGATGCTGGTTTCGGCGTTGGCTTGATCGCGCACGAAGCCGGCGCTGGTGTCGTCCGGGTTGTCGTTCCAGGCCACCAGCCAGTGACCGTGAGCGGCACTTTTTGGCAGCAAGTGGGTGCAGCCGGGTTTTTCCAGTGCCAGGTCGACGGAGACCGCCTGGGCCTTGTCGTCCTTCTGCTCGGACAACCAGCGCCACGCCAGCACCGCGCCAGGGCCGATACCGCTGACCAGGGTCGCCGGGCCTTTGAGTTCTCGCAGGCCTGATTGCAGGGCACGACTTTGCAGCAGGCAGTCCTTGGGCAGGATCACCTGAACAATCTGCGCCGCGCCGGTGCGGCTCAGGGTCATCAACTGTTTGTCGCTGAGTTTCTGGTCTTCATTGACCGCCACCAGCACCTGGGCGCGTGGCGTGTTGCCGGGAATGACGCGCGTCATCGCCGTGCCATCAGCCGGCTTCAGCTGTTCGAGGGTCGGTTCGGGGGCCGGGCGCTTCAGGTACCAGTAACCGCCACCGATAATCAGGGCCAACACGACCAGTGTGCCCAGTACGTACCGCAAGGAGCGTTGAATCATCAGCGTTTCACCAATCCAGTCAAGCCGCCCGCAATCAGGGCAGCAGTATCGGCCAGGGCAACGAGCGGATCGAGTCCGGCGGGCACGGCCATATAACGGGGTTCCCAGTCAGGCTGGAATTTGTCTTTGAAGCGGCGCAAGCCTTGGAAGTTGTAGAGCTGCTCACCACGGCGGAAAACCATCGAGCCCAGGCGCTGGGTCAGCGGTGCACCACGCCGGGGTTGCAACCCCGACAGCGGCACCATGCCCAGGCTGAAACGCGCGTATCCATGATTTTTATAATGTTGAATCAGGCCGACCATCATGAACTCCATGGTCAGCTTGGGCGCGTCCGGGTGCGCGCGCATCAGGTCGAGGCTGGCCAGGTCATGGCCGTAAGTCTCGAGCAGGTTGGCAAATGCCACCGGGCGCCCTTCGAAACGAATCACCGCGACGCGGAAATGCTTGATGTAATCGTCACTGAAACGCCCGAGCGAGAAGCCTTTCTCGCGCACGTTCTTGCCGGTCAGCCAGGCATCGGAAATCACCTTGAGCTCATCCATCGGCGCATGGCCCGGTTCAAAGATCTCCAGCGACAACCCATCACGGGTCCCGCGATTCCAGGTGTAACGCAGGTCCTTCATCTCTTTGCCCTTGGCTTCGAGATCAAAACGCTTCAGGTCGACCCGGGCTTCTTCGCCGAGCTTGATCGCGGTCAGGCCGATGTCCATGTAGTACGGCAGGTTTTCGGCGCGCACTTGATAGAACACGGGGCGGGCGTGGTGGATGTCGCAGAGGTCGCGGAACTGCCAGATCATTTCCGCCCGTTGCTGGGTCGGGCCGATCGGGTCGTACAAGGCCACCAGGCTGCGGCCACGGCGGGCGTACATCAGGAACGCCTCGTCGTTGGGATGAAACAGCAGCGCCTTGTCACCGGTCAGGGCGAGGCCGCCGTCCGGTTGGGAGGAGGCCATCAGGATCTTTATGGCGCGATCCAGCTCGTCAGGCGTCGGCAAGTGAATCACCGGGCGCGCGGTGCGCAGCAACCAGGTCAGCGACACGACCACCAGCAGGACGGCGGCCCCCAACAATGAGCGCAAGCCACGCGGGGCGTCGGCGTCGAGGGTGAATTGCCACCAGAGTTGATGGCTGTACGGGACGTCCTGGTACGCAAACAGCAGCAACCAGATCGAGGCGCCGAGCACGCACAGGCTGGAGACCAGATAGAGCGGCGAGAACGGCAATTCAGTCAGGCGACTCGGGCGGTAGAACGAGCGGCGAAATACGCCCAGCAGGCTCGCCGTCAGGGTCATCAGGCAAGCTTCTTCCCAGTCAAAGCCTTTGAGCAGGGAGAGCAGGGCGCCGACCAGCAATAGAATGGTGGTCAACATCCAGGCGGCGGACAGTCGACGACGCAGGCCTTGAGCCAGCAGCAGGCACAGCACGCCGACCAGACTGGCACCGAAGTGCGAGGCGTCGACCAGGCGGTGCGGGATCAGAAAGCCGATGTGTTCCAGCCGGGTGTCGATTTCCGGGGTGACGCCGGAGAACAGCAGCACCACGCCGGACAGGAACACCAGCACCGCCAGGATCGGCGCCGCCAGACCGGACGCGGCCCTCAGGGATTGGCGCGACTGAAACAGACGCTGGCCTTCGTTGATCAACAGGAGCACACACGCCACCAGCAGCGGCAGCACGACGTAGATCAGGCGATAGAGCAGCAACGCAGCGGCCAGTGGTGCGGCGCCGAGCGTGTCGGCGAAGGCGGCCAACAGAATGGCTTCAAATACGCCGACTCCGCCGGGCACATGGCTGAGCACACCGGCGGCCAGGGCTAGCAGGTACACCAGCAGGAACGCACCGAAGGGCGGCGCTTCCGGCAGCAACAAATAGAGCACGGTCGCGGCGGCGGCCACGTCCAGTGCGGTGATGATCAGTTGCAGGAAAGTCAGGCGGCGACCGGGGAGGCGCAAGGTGCGGCGTCCGACCTTGACCAGCAGGTTATCCGGGGAAGGTTGTTCCGGCAGGCGACGGCGGTAGATGCCGATGGCCAATACGCCGAACAGCAGCAAAACCGCCGCGGCAACGCCCCCCAGCAAACCTTCGGACAATCCCAGGGCCGCCGAAGCAGCAGGCAGATTGCTGAGGGTCGCCAGGGCGGCCAGTGGTGGCAGTGCGCAGCCGAGCGAGAGGCTGGCGAATAACGTCATGTGAGCGACATCTGACGCCCCCAGACCGTGCCGTGCATATAAACGGTAGCGGACCGAGCCCCCCGAGAGCATCGAAAGACCGATGGCGTTGCCGATGGCAAATGCCGTGAAGCCCCCCAGCGCAAGAATTCGCGGCGCCAGCGTCACGCCCGCGTAGCGACTGGCGGACCATTCATACCCCAGCAGAATGATGAAGCCGACCACGGTCGCCGCCAATGCGCCCAGCAGTGCCGGTTTAGGGACTTCAAGAATCGAGTCGTGCAAAGCGTACAGATCGAGTTCGCTCAGCAGATGACGACAGGCAATCAGCGCGATAGCGAACAACAGCAGCGTCACCGCCAGGCCGATGGGCTGGCGATATTTGCTGGCCAGATCCAGCAAGCGCAGGCGCTCTGCCTTGATCGGTTGGGTCGCTGTGACGGTGTCTTGTGGATCAGACGAGTTGGCGCGCATCAATCACCTCTTGGATTGTGCGCGACAGGATGGGGGTATCCAGCCAAGTTACCAATCCCTGTAGAAAAAAATAATCACAAATATTAACGCCTCTCACCGGTTGACGGCGATGGCTTGTCATTGGGCGTCGGGGGGGGATCTGTCTGCGAATCAGCATAGTCTGAACTCATCGCATTGGAGATCCCGAACGCTTCGCTACACAGTGACAGGTCATTGTTGCGAAAGGACTTTTTCAACAGATACAAAAAAGGCCACTCTTTCGAGTAGCCTTTTTTGATGTTTGGTTGCGGGAGCCGGATTTGAACCGACGACCTTCGGGTTATGAGCCCGACGAGCTACCAGACTGCTCCATCCCGCGTCTGTGTGGCGGCATTCTATAGAGATACGCCTGTGTGTCAACCGTTAATCTGCAACCGGGTCAAATAAGCGTAAATAAGCGGCGAACGGTCGCGGAGCAGACTTAAGTTTCGGAATCAGAACGATTTCTCACTTCTGATAGAAGAGGGACACAAAACAGGCGCGCACAAAAAAGGCCACTCTTTCGAGTAGCCTTTTTTGATATTTGGTTGCGGGAGCCGGATTTGAACCGACGACCTTCGGGTTATGAGCCCGACGAGCTACCAGACTGCTCCATCCCGCGTCTGTGTGTCGGCATTCTACAGAGGATCGCTGGGCTGTCAACCTTCAATCCAGATAAAACCTGTTCTGGTTCAATCGCTTAGCGGCAAGGAAGGGCTGGGCGATCGTCTGCGAGGCAGGCATGGCAAGGCTTGCAGCTCTATCGAGTGACGCTTTTCGATTGAGAAAATAAATTCATCGGTTACTTTTCCTACCGGTGGGGAAGAAGATTCAGACTACTGGTGCTATATACAGGTGTCAGTGAGATACTGCCGATCCGGCACGCCATGACCCCATTTCTTCACCATGAACACCGCTTTTATATGAGCCAGCGAAAAATCATCCACGTCGATTGCGACTGCTTCTACGCTGCCATCGAGATGCGTGACGACCCGCGCCTGGCGGGTAAACCGCTGGCGGTGGGTGGTTCTGCGGACCGGCGCGGGGTGATCGCCACTTGCAACTATGAGGCGCGGGCCTATGGCGTGCGCTCGGCCATGTCTTCCGGGCAAGCCCTGAAGCTGTGTCCGGACCTGACCATCGTCAAGCCGCGCATGGACGCCTATAGAGAAGCTTCGAAGGAAATTCATACGATCTTTCGCGATTACACCGACCTGATCGAGCCGCTTTCCCTCGACGAGGCTTACCTCGACGTGTCGGACTGTGCGCATTTCGGTGGCAGCGCCACGCGCATCGCCCAGGACATTCGCCGCCGAGTCTCCAATCAGTTGCACATCACGGTCTCGGCTGGCGTGGCGCCGAACAAGTTTCTGGCCAAGATCGCCAGTGACTGGAAGAAGCCCAACGGTTTGTTTGTGATCACGCCTGATCAGGTTGAAGACTTTGTCAGTGGTTTGCCCGTCAGCAAGCTGCACGGCGTTGGCAAAGTGACCGCCGACAAGCTGGGCAGGCTCGGTATTGTCGATTGCTCGCATTTGCGCGAGTGGGGCAAGTTGGCGCTGGTGCGTGAATTTGGCAGCTTCGGCGAGCGACTCTGGAGCCTGGCCCGGGGGATCGATGACCGTCAGGTGCACAACGACAGCCGCCGGCAATCGATCAGTGTTGAAAACACCTATGACGTGGACCTGCCGGATCTGGTCAGCTGCCTGGATAAGTTGCCCGAGCTGCTGGAAACCCTGGCGGGCCGAATGGCGCGGATCGACAGCAGCTATCGGCCGGGCAAGCCGTTCGTCAAAGTGAAGTTCCATGACTTTACCCAGACGACGCTGGAACAAGCCGGGGCAGGGCGGGATTTGGGCAGTTATCAGTTGTTGCTGACCCAGGCGTTCAATCGCGGCGGGAAACCGGTGCGGTTGTTGGGGATTGGCGTGCGGCTGGAGGATTTGCGGGGTGGGTTTGAGCAGATGGAGTTGTTTGAGCGGTAGTTTTGCGGTGAATGTGAGGGCCTCTTCGCGGGCAAGCCTCGCTCCTACAGGTATCGCATCTTGTAGGGGCGAAGCTTTTGCTTTTAATTCGGTCCAGGATCCGCCACCAGTCGCCCGGCATCCTTGGTCAATGACTTGAGGAATTCGGTCTGCAACTCTGGATCGTTGCGGGTCAGTTCGATCAGGCTTTGTTCCAGCTCGCTGGCTTCTTCTTCAAGACCCAGTTCCGACAAGCGCTTGACCCGGTGTACCCACTGGCTCACTTCGTCGTCTTCGAGGTCGTCATAAATCAGGCCATGGGCTTCGAGCAGTTTGCCGCGCAATGAACTGCTGACTGCCAGGGACGAATCGCTGTGTACATCGTCCTGGCCGTCTTCGACGCTGATCAGCAGTCGGCTCAGATGATTGATGTCATGTTCGGCGAATGGGCTGTCCAGCAGGTTCAGGCGCAGAACACCGTTTTTGTCGGTGCTCAGATCAAACGTTTCCTTGCCGGCTTTCACCACCACCGGGCGCTCGCTCCAGGGCAGGCTCGAGTATTCGGTGCGCTTGTCGAGCTGGATCTCATCGATCCCGGCCAGGTTTTGTTGCGCCCGACCGTTGGACTGCACGTTCATGAGCGGGTTGAGCCCGGCAAAACCGTAGCTCAGCCAATCCTTGGTCACGCTGTCCGGCAGACTGCCGAGGGTGAATACGTTGACCACATTCGCCCCGACACCGCCCACCACCGCGACCGCGCCCAGCGGGATCTCGTAGACCTCCCGCCAGGGTTGGTAAGGCGTGTAGCGATCATAGTGACGCGTAACTTCGAATTCGGTGACTTCGAACGTTTTCTGCTCGTGGATTTTCACCCGACGTTGCGGCAACTCAAGCACCTTGGGCTCGCCGACATCGATCTGCAGGCTGTGATCGAGCAATTTGCGCTCGACACGCTCCTCGTGCTCGCTGCGTTGCGACATGTGATTGGCACAGCCGCTGACCAGCAGGGTGACGCACAGGGCGGCACCACCGAGGCCTAAGGTGTTTCGCTTGAACATGACTTCTCTATCTGGTGTCAGCGGCGGATACGGGCCTGGAGGAAAGACAGCACGTCAGCAACCGGCAGCGCTTGCGCTTCAGGTTCGGTACGGCTCTTGTATTCCAGATTGCCTTCGGCGAGGCCGCGGTCACTGACCACGATCCGGTGAGGAATGCCGATCAGCTCCATGTCCGCGAACTTGATGCCCGGGCTGGTTTTCTTGTCGCGATCGTCCAGCAGCACTTCGAAGCCGGCTGCAGTCAGTTCTGCATACAGCTTGTCGGTGGCTTCACGAACCTGTTCGGTTTCGTAGCGCAATGGCACCAAAGCGACCTGGAATGGAGCCAGTGTGTCGCTCCAGATGATCCCGTTGGCGTCGTTGTTCTGCTCGATGGCCGCAGCCACCACGCGGGAAACGCCGATGCCGTAGCAACCCATTTCCAGGGTAACCGGCTTGCCGTTCTCGCCCAGCACTTCGCACTTCATCGCCTTGCTGTACTTGTTGCCCAGCTGGAAGATGTGCCCGACTTCGATGCCGCGCTTGATTTCCAGGGTGCCCTTGCCATCCGGGCTTGGGTCGCCGGCGACAACGTTACGCAGGTCGGCAACGGTCGGAACCGGCAGATCACGCTCCCAGTTCACGCCGAAGTAGTGCTTGTCGTCGATGTTGGCACCGATGCCGAAGTCGCTCATCAGCTCTACGGAACGGTCGATGATGATCGGCAGTGGCAGGTTCAATGGGCCGAGGGAACCGGCGCCGGCGCCAATGGCGTCGCGCAATTCGCTTTCGGAAGCCATGACCAGCGGGCTGGCAACGCCTGGCTGGTTGCCGGCCTTGATTTCGTTCAGCTCGTGGTCGCCACGGATGATCAGGGCAATCAGCTTGCCTTGCTCTTCAGCGTGAACCACGAGGGTCTTGATGGTCTTTTCGATCGGCAGGTTGAAGCCTTCGACCAGTTGCGCAATGGTCTTGGCGTTCGGCGTGTCGACCAGGCGCAGTTCTTCAGTCGGTGCGGCGCGGGAGGTTTCACGCGGCACGGCTTCGGCTTTCTCGATGTTCGCGGCGTAGTCGGAACCGTTGCTGAAGACGATATCGTCTTCGCCGGACTCGGCCAGTACATGGAACTCGTGGGAGCCGGCACCGCCGATGGAGCCGTTGTCGGCTTCTACAGGGCGGAACTTCAGGCCCAGACGGGTAAACACGTTGCAGTACGCCTGGTGCATGCGGTCGTAGGTGATCTGCAGCGAAGGCTGATCAGCGTGGAACGAATAGGCGTCCTTCATGATGAACTCGCGGCCGCGCATCAAGCCGAAGCGTGGGCGGATTTCGTCGCGGAATTTGGTCTGGATCTGATACAGGTTGATCGGCAGCTGCTTGTAGCTGCTCAATTCGTTGCGCATCAGGTCGGTGATCACTTCTTCGTGGGTCGGGCCGGCGCAGAAGTCGCGACCGTGGCGATCCTTGAAGCGCAGCAATTCAGGGCCGTATTCTTCCCAGCGACCGGATTCCTGCCACAGCTCAGCCGGTTGGGTGCTCGGCATCAACACTTCGAGAGAGCCTGCGGCGTTCATTTCTTCACGAACGATGGCTTCGACCTTGCGCATCACTCGCAAGCCCATCGGCAGCCAGGTGTAGAGGCCCGAGGCGAGTTTGCGGATCATGCCGGCGCGCAGCATCAGCTGATGGCTGATGACGACCGCGTCGGAAGGCGTTTCTTTCTGTGTGGCGAGCAAAAATTGACTGGTGCGCATGGTTGGCCGTTGTCGGTTGCTGATGACGAGAAATGACGGAGCATTGTACGGGCGAGATCCGCTGGCGTACAGGCGTGCGGTCGGCGGTGTGGCACGAGGGCGGGAATCGTCGCGCCCTCTGCGAAATGTC
This sequence comes from Pseudomonas sp. GW823-FHT02C02, assembly GCF_058797635.1. Taxonomy (NCBI): domain Bacteria; kingdom Pseudomonadati; phylum Pseudomonadota; class Gammaproteobacteria; order Pseudomonadales; family Pseudomonadaceae; genus Pseudomonas; species Pseudomonas sp. GW823-FHT02C02. The sequence goes on from NZ_JBXAJV010000007.1 coordinate 59,087, forward strand.
CTACGATTCTTCCGCGACCTGGGTCGGCACCGGTTCGGGTGTCGGCGTCGGACCTGCGCGACGGCTCTCCTGGTACCAGTGCAGGGCGATCAACAGCAGGGTCGGAACACCCAACAGCGCCGTGATCAGGAAGAAGTTGTGGTAACCGAATTTCTCCACCATGACCCCTGAATAACCGCCGATCAAGCGTGGCAGCAGGAGCATGATCGAGCTGAGCAGGGCGTACTGGGTGGCCGAGAATTTCAGGTTTGTCAGGCTCGACAGGTAAGCGACGAACGCTGACGTCGCCAAGCCCGAGCTGAAGTTGTCCAGGGAAATGGTCAGGATCAGCATGTTCAGGTTGGCGCCCATGTCGGCGAGCATCAGGAACAGCAGGTTGGTGCCGGCCGATGTAATGCCGCCGATGAGCAGGATCGGCAGGATGCCGAAACGCACGATCAGCAGGCCGCCCATGCCGGCGCCGACCAGGGTCATGATCAGGCCGAAGATTTTGCTGACACTGGCGATCTGGTCCTTGGTGAAGCCCTGGTCGATGTAGAACACGTTGGCCATCACGCCCATGACCGTATCGGACATGCGGTAGGTGGCGATCAGTCCGAGCAGCAGGAACGCTTGCCAGCGGTAACGCAGAATGAAGTCGTTGATCGGCGTCAGCACCGGTGCCAGGCCGCGACGGCCCATGGCCGACAGGCACATAAACGTGAGCGTGGTGTAGAGGATGGCCCGCAGGAAGGCGCGGTCTTCGAGCAGCAGGTCGAGCGGACTCGCGCCTTCGAACAGCACGCTGGCGAAGTCGGTGTTGTAGAGCTGGGTAAACATGGCCGGCACGGACACCAGCAGCACGATCAGCACGAACACCGACATCAGTTGATGCATGAAACTGTAGCGGCCGGCTTGAAGTTGGGTACGCAGGGGCACAGGCGGTTCGCGCATGAACAGCGTCGTCAGCAGTGCCGGGACCATCAGGGCGCCAAACAACACGTAGGTGCCGGCCCAGGCCGAATGCTGGTAATTGAAACCCGTGGAGCCAAAGCCTTCAGCGAAAAACAGCGCGCCGGCCGTCGCCAGCAGCGCGGCGATCCGATAGCCGGACATGTAGCTGGCAGCGAGCGCTGCCTGGCGAGTGTCGTCGGCGATTTCCAGGCGATAGGCGTCAACCGCAATGTCTTGCGTCGCCGAGGCGAAGGCGACGACCACGGCGATGGCGATCAGCCAGGACAAGTGCTTTTGCGGGTCGCAGAAACCCATCCCGATCAGACCGAGGATCACCAGTGCCTGGGAGAGCACCAGCCAGGAACGTCGTCGACCGAGTTTGCCGAGAAAGGGCAGGCGCCATTGGTCGAGCAGCGGGGACCAGACCCATTTAAAGGCATAGGCCAAGCCGATCAGACTTGCATAACCGATGGTTTCGCGGGCCACACCGGCCTCACGCAGCCAAACGGAGAGCGTCGAAAACACCAGCATGTAGGGCAGGCCGGCGGCGAAACCAAGCAACAACAACACAAGCGTCGAGGGGCTGGCATAGGCGGCGAGCGCGGCGCGCCAGGTTTTACGGGGCATGGGCTGGAGTCTGCCTCAAGAGTTACGGAAACAAAGCGCGCACTCTAACCGCTGTGCTCTACCGGGCGCCAGCCATGGCGCTGAATATCAACACGATTGTTCAGGATACTGACGCCTTCGGAGCGCAATCGCGCGCGCTGCTCATCCCCTGAAGGGCTGCCCACGGGCAGGCTGATCCGACCGCCGGCACCCAGTACGCGGTGCCATGGCAGCTTGGTGTCGCCGGGCAGCTGGCTCAATGTGCGTCCCACCCAGCGCGCGGCTCGGCCCAGTCCGGCCAGTTCGGCGAGTTGACCATAGCTGACCACTTTGCCTTCGGGCACCTGCGCGAGGGTCAAGTAGAGCGCCGTGCGTCGGATTTGCGCTGCACTTTCGGTTTCAGTGGTTGGGTCGGTCACGTCCGTGGTTCCTGAAAAAATTCGCCTTACCGTCCGTAGAGTAAGTCCTGGATGCGCAATTGAGAAATGAACTCAATAGAAATAGTCGGGTCAGTCCTTGCTAGGGTCTTATTCCCAGGGATAATGCCGACTTTTTTTCGCAAACTTGAGCCTGTATTTGCTTATGGTATCCAGAACCCTGCTGTGCCTTGCTGTCATGAGTGCCTCCACGCCGTTGCTCGCTGATACCGTCTGGTTGAAGAACGGTGACAAACTGAGCGGCAAGATCACGCTGTTCGATGGCGGTAAATTGCTGATACAGACCGAATATGCCGGTGCGGTTCCGATCGACTGGAAGCAGGTCAAGACCCTGGAAAGTGATCAGGAGTTGCTGGTCAAGCAAGATGCTTACACCGGCGAGAAGGCCAAGTCGCTGCATGCAGCAGACGACGGCAAGGTGACGCTGGAAAACGGCGAAGCGCCGAAGACGGTCGAGCTGGCGAGTATCCAGCAGATTCTCAAGCCCAAGCCAGTGGTTGAAGATCTGGTGTGGAAAGGCAATGTCGACGCGGCGCTGGATTACCAGCGGGCGGAAAAAGACACCGATGACTACGACATCGACTTCAAGACCACGGCGCGCCATGGCAAATGGCGGCACACGGCGGAAGGCGAGTACAACCGCGAATTTCAGGATGACGTGGTCACTACCGACAACTGGCGGGGCGAATACTCGCTCGACCGTTTCCTGACCGAGAAGTGGTTCTGGCAAGGCCGCGCGGTCTATAAGCGCGACAAGGTAGAAGACCTCTCCCGTCAGCGCACTGTCGGTACCGGTCCGGGTTACCAGTTCTGGGATAACGAACTCGGGGCATTCTCCCTGGGCTCGCTGGTCAACCGCACGGACTATGAGTTCTCCGACGGCAGCAAGGAAAACTTCTATTCCCTGGCGATGAAGTGGGACTACAACCGTTACCTGATCGGCAAGAAGGTGGAGTTCTTCACCAATGGCGAAGTGGGCAAGCCGTTGTCGGGGGTAGCGGATTACGCGCTCGATGCCGAAATGGGCTTGCGCTATAAGGTCACCGAGTGGGCTTCGCTTAACCTCAAGGCCGAGCGAGACATCATCAGCGGTACCGACGATGCTGATCTGGACAAGACGCGTTACACCGCAGGGTTTGGTGTGGCCTGGTAAGACGCAAAAAATCGCAGCCGTGGGCTGCGATTTTTTTTGCCTGCAAAACACACAGGCACAAAAAAGCCCCGCTTTTGAGGGCGGGGCCTTTTACTAAAGCAAGTACAAGTTAGATAACTTGAACTTCTTCAGCTTGCATGCCTTTCTGACCGCGGGTAGCGATGAAAGAAACCTGTTGGCCTTCTTTCAGGCTTTTGAAGCCGTCGGATTGGATAGCTTTGAAGTGAACGAACAGGTCGTCACCGGATTGTGGAGTGATGAAGCCGAAGCCTTTTTCATCGTTGAACCACTTAACGGTACCAGTTTGGCGATTAGACATGGTGTAACTCCTTGAACAAAGATAACTGCGACGCAGGAAGAACCCTGGCCGAGACTGAGTGCAAAGAGCAGGAAAAATTCTTGTAGATGGTTGGATCGAAATTCAACATATCGTGTAGAGATTCTCAGTGACACAAGCAGCACAGTGGCGCCACCTTAACCCTTTTTCCGGAACGTGCCAATGCTTCCGGTGAAGGTTTCTCTGATTTCATGACTGACGGTCCGCCAATTTACGGCGAAGGCCCAGATATCACAGGGGATCGGCGAGAATTATGCCCCGGACTTTGAACCCGGAGCGCGCGCCCGGTAAGATGCCGGACAGAATTTTTCCACCTCGCTATTCAGGACACCCGCCATGAGCATCAAATCGGACAAGTGGATTCGCCGCATGGCGCAGGAACACGGCATGATCGAGCCGTTCGTCGAACGCCAGGTGCGCGGCAGCGACGATAACCGTGTGATCTCCTACGGCGTGTCGAGTTACGGCTACGACGTTCGTTGCACTAGTCATTTCAAGGTGTTCACCAACATTAATTCGGCCATTGTCGACCCGAAAAATTTCGATGCCGGCAGCTTCGTCGACATCCATAGCGACGTCTGCATCATCCCGCCGAACTCTTTTGCCTTGGCCAGCACCGTCGAATACTTCCGTATTCCGCGCAACGTATTGACCATCTGCCTGGGCAAAAGCACCTACGCCCGCTGCGGCATCATCGTCAACGTCACCCCGCTTGAGCCTGAGTGGGAGGGGCACGTGACCCTGGAATTCTCGAACACAACCAACCTGCCTGCGAAAATCTATGCCAACGAAGGCGTGGCGCAGATGCTGTTCCTTGAATCCGACGAAGAGTGCGAAGTGTCCTATAAGGACCGTGGCGGCAAGTATCAGGGCCAACGCGGCGTCACCTTGCCACGCACCTGATCCATTCATCTGGCAGGTCGCGGGAATTCTTGAGCGGGTAGACACTCTATTGGGTGTACTGCCCGGTTCGCGTACAGCGGACGGGGCCATCGCTCAGGAGTGCTTTATGAAGATCGATCCGCGAATAAGTGCCGAACTGGCAAGGCTTGAGCCCAATCAGATTGGCGTCCTGGCCTGGTCCTTGTTGGCACATCCAGCCATCAGCATGGCAGGGGGCATCCCCGGCCAGCCTGATCCTGATACCCCGAACGAGCAGCCTACCGAGCCCGGTGAGCCTACCCTGCCGGATGAGCCACCTCCCGCGCCCGTAGCCTGATTGCTATTACCTGCAGGGGCGAAGCTTGCTTTGGACGGAGTTCCGACGAAGGCGGTGTGTCAGACAACATCATCCTTACCTGACACACCGCCTTCGCGAGCAAGCTTCGCTCCTACACGCTGACTGGCCATATTTCGTTGTCGCCGATGACAAAGATCCTGCAGCTGTCGTCCCGTTCGATCTGATAGCCGCCGGTAAACGCGCCGAAGGCCGGGAGCAGGCTGATGTCCTCGCCCAATCTGAAACACGCCAGGCGCAAACGTTGCCGACCTTTGCCGTTCAGCCGATAAACCGGATGCACATGCCCGGCGAGTACATGCCGGTGCGGATGCGGATCGGGCTCATGCTGCAAGGCGAACGGTCCGAGCAACAACGGTTCGGGCACTACGCGTATGTTTAACGAAGCCGGCGGGTCCCCGGCGCGTTTGTCGTGGTTGCCGCGGATCAGCGTCATTGGCAGATCCGGGTGCCGCGCTCGCCACTCAGCCAGGGCGCTTAACGTGCCGCAAGCATGGGAGCCGGGCCCGTGCAGAAAATCCCCGAGGAAAATCAGCTGACGGCAGGGTAGGGCGGCCAACATCCCGTCCAGCACCGCGACATTGCTGGCGGTGGTGCCATGGGGCACCGGCTGGCCAAGGCTGCGATACGCCGCCGCTTTGCCAAAATGCACATCGGCGATCAGCAGGGCTTGTTGCGCCGGCCAGTAAATGGCTTTTTCCGGCAGCAGCCACAGTTCTTCACCGGCCAGACGCACGGGATAGGGCGTACTCATCAGGTTTTCCCGGTTTCGGCGGTTTTCTCAAGGTCGGTGACCATGCGACGGATACGGTCCGCGAGTTTTTCCGAGCTCATGCTTTCCCGCATGCGTTCAACCAACAGGGGAAACCCCAGCGGCGTAGGACGTTTGATCTGATGCAGGTCCAGTTTCAGGCGATTGATACGCGCCAACGTCTGTTCCAGACGATGAATATCCAGTTCTTCCCGTAGGACTTCTTCCCCGGCCTGCGCCAGCAATAGATTCCCCGCGTCGTACTGCTTGAACACCTCGAAGAACAGTCCGCTGGAGGCTTGAACCTGCCGTGTGCTTTTCGGTGCGCCGGGGTAGCCGGCAAACACCAGTCCGGCAATTCGGGCGATTTCCCGAAAGCGGCGAAGCGCGAGTTCGCCGGCATTCAAGCTCGCGAGGACATCGTTCAGCAAGTGCTCGGCGCTCAACAGGCCTGGGTTCAACACCTGCGACCAATCCACAGAGGTGGCGCTGAGTAACTCCAGCCCGTAATCATTGACCGCGATGGAAAACGTCACCGCCTGCTGCTGGCTGACCCGCCACGCCAGCAAACTCGCCAGGCCCAGATGCACCTGACGCCCGGCAAAGGGGTACAGGAACAGGTGCCAGCCTTCGCGGGATTTCAGTGCTTCGGCCAGCAACGAGTTCGAGGTCGGCAACCCGGACCAGCGTCGCTGCACCTCCAGCAGCGGCCGCAGAGCCCGCATCTCCGGGCCGATGAACTCGCCTTGCTCCGCTGCACTGAAACGCGCGACCACCGCCTGCGCCAGTTCGTTGGAAAGGGGCATCCGCCCGCCATTCCAGCGCGGCACCGCGGCTTTTTTCGCGGTGCTGCGTTTGACATAAGCGGTCATGTTTTCCACCCGCACCAACTCCAGCAAGCGCCCCGCGAACAGGAAACCGTCGCCCGGCTTGAGTCGCGCAATAAAACCTTCCTCGACACTGCCCAACTGCTTGCCGCCGCCGCCCTTGCTCCAGAACTTCAGCTGAATGCTCGCATCGCTGACGATGGTGCCGATGCTCATGCGATGTCGCCGCGCCAGCCGCGCATCCGGTACACGCCAGACGCCAAACTCGTCAGGCTCGACCCGGCGATAATCCGGATAGGCTGTCAGGGAAAGCCCGCCATGGCGTACAAACGCCAGCGCCCAAGTCCAATCCGCCGCCGTCAGGTCTTGATAAGCCCAGGTTCTACGGACTTCTTCATACAATTCGTCGGGAACAAACCCACCGCCCAGCGCCATGCTGACCAGGTGTTGAACCAGCACATCCAGCGGTTTGTGCGGCGACTCTCGGGGCTCGATGCTGCGTTGCGCGACGGCATCTTGAGCCGCCGCCGCTTCGATCAGTTCCAGGCTGTGGGTCGGCACCAACGTCACCCGTGACACACGCCCCGGCGCATGACCGGAACGCCCGGCCCGCTGCATCAGGCGCGCCACACCTTTGGCCGAGCCGATTTGCAGCACCCGTTCCACCGGCAGGAAATCCACCCCCAGGTCCAGGCTTGAGGTACAGACCACTGCTTTGAGCTGGCCTTCCTTCAGCGCTCGCTCGACCCAGTCGCGGGTGTCTCGCGACAGTGAGCTGTGGTGCAAGGCGATCAGCCCGGCCCAATCGGGGCGCGCCTCCAGCAACGCCTGATACCAGATCTCGGATTGCGCGCGAGTGTTGGTGAACACCAGGCTGCTGGGGCTGGAGTCTATTTCGGCGACGACTTGCGGCAACATCTTCAAGCCAATGTGGCCGGCCCAGGGAAATCGCTCGATGGCCGGCGGTAGCAACGTGTCGACCCGCAGTTCCTTGGACGTCTGGCCTTGAACGCTGATGCCGCCACCTTGTGGGATCAACACCTGTTCGGCGTGGGCCTGATTACCCAGCGTCGCGGAAACGCCCCACACGATCAGGTCCGTATTCCATCGACGCAAACGGGCGAGGGCCAGTTGCAGCTGCACGCCGCGTTTGTTGCCGAGCAGTTCGTGCCATTCGTCGACCACCACCATGCGCAAGGTCGATAGCGCTGCTAGCGCATCGGCACGGGCGAGCATCAGCGTCAGGCTTTCAGGGGTGGTGATCAGCGTGGTGGGCAGGCGTCGGCTCTGACGCGCACGTTCGCTGCTGCTCGTGTCGCCGGTGCGCAGGCCGACGCTCCAGGGGATCTGCAGGTCGTGCAGCGGTGCTTCAAGGGCGCGAGCGGTGTCGGCGGCCAAGGCGCGCATGGGGGTTATCCACAGCACCGTCAGCGGTTCGGCCAGCGGTTTTCGTTTGCGAGGTTTTTCCACAGGGGCAATGGACGTGGCGTAGCGATTGAGCGCGGCAAACCAGACTGCATAGGTTTTACCGGCACCCGTGCTAGCATGCAGTAATCCGGACTCACCGCGCTTGACGGCCGTCCACACTTGCTTCTGAAAGGCGAATGGCTTCCAGTCGCGGGCGCTGAACCATTGTGATGCGTAGTCGGTGGACGATCCCATGCCGGCGGTGTGCGCTCTGAAAGTCTTCTTTCAGTGACCGCGGCGTGGGTGAACAAGTTTAATCGCAGTACTGCTGATCGGAATCTGAACCCTGTAGGAGCGAAGCTGGCTCGCGAAGGCCGAGTGTCAGGCAACGATGATGTCGGCTGATACGACGCCTTCGCGAGCCAGCTTCGCTCCTACAGGCTTTGCAGTGTTACTTGAGGTTGCCGCTCAGGAACTGCTGCAACCGCTCGCTCTTCGGGTTGCCCAGCACGTCTTCCGGAGCGCCTTCTTCCTCGACCAGGCCCTGATGCAGAAACAGCACCTGGCTCGACACCTTGCGGGCGAAGCTCATTTCGTGAGTCACCATGATCATGGTCCGGCCTTCTTCGGCCAGGCCTTGAATCACTCGCAGCACCTCTCCCACCAGTTCCGGGTCGAGTGCCGAGGTCGGTTCGTCGAACAGCATGACTTCCGGTTCCATGGCCAATGCCCGCGCAATCGCCACGCGTTGTTGCTGGCCACCGGAAAGAAACGCCGGGTATTGATCCGCCACGCGCGCCGCCAGCCCGACCTTGTCGAGGTAACGCCGCGCGCGGTCTTCGGCTTCCTCCTTGCTGCAACCCAGCACCCGGCGCGGGGCCATGGTGATGTTTTCCAGCACCGTCATGTGGCTCCACAAGTTGAAGTGCTGGAACACCATGGCCAGGCGGGTGCGGATTTTTTGCAGTTCATCGGGGTCAGCCACGTGCATGCCGTGGCGGTCCTTGATCATGCGGATGTTCTGGCCGTCCAGGGTCATGGCGCCGTCATTGGGCTGTTCGAGAAAGTTGATGCAGCGCAGAAAGGTGCTTTTGCCCGAGCCGCTGGCGCCGATCAGACTGATGACGTCGCCGGTGTTGGCCTTGAGTGAAACGCCTTTGAGCACATGATGATCGCCATAGCTTTTATGCAGGCCTTCGATGGTCAGTTTGTACATGGGGCATGCATCCTCAAGGCGAAAGTAGGTAGCCGCTGCGATAGGCCTCGGTGCCCGCGACGTGCGCGATCACCATGCCGGCAGTGGCCATGCGCCGCAGCGAGCGGGCGTACATCAGGCCGGCGGCGGTGCAATGAACGGGTGTGACGCGATCGTTGATCGGGTCGATGATTTCGGCGATCAGTTGCCCGGCTTCGAGGTATTCCCCCGGCAGTGCGGTGAACACCAGCAGACCGCCTACCGGTGTCGACACCGGCTCGACGCCGGCCAACGGGGTGGCGGGGTAGGGCAGCTCGGGCAATGGCGCCGCTTCGCCGGCAATGGCGCCGAAGTGAATCAGGTAGTCGATCAGCGCCTGGCAGTCGAGACTGGCCAGAGGATGATTGACGTCGCCCTGGCCGCGCAATTCGACGGTGACCGAGAAACTCCCCAGCGGGATGTTGAACTGTTCGCCGAAGCGTTCTTTCAACTGCCACCAGAGCAGGGTGAAACATTCATCGAACGACTGACCGCCGGAATCGGTGGCCAGCAGGCTCGCTTCGGCGCCGATGTAACGGGCCAGCGGCTCGACCTGCGGCCAGGCTTCGGGTGTGGTGTAAAGGTGGGCGACTGCTTCGAAATCGCAATGCAGGTCCAGCACCATGTCCGCATCGCAGGCCAGCCGTTGCAGGGTCAGGCGTTGGGATTGCAGCTGAGTACTGGCGATTTGCCGAGCGAGGGCGTTGCGCAGGCTTTCGCGGATCAACTCGAGGTTGCGCTGCGGCTCATCGCCAAGCTGGCCTTCGATTTCGTTGCCCACCGCTTCGCTCAAGTCGACGAACCAGCGATTGAAGTTCTGCCCGCTTTCCAGCTCGTAGCGGCCCAGCGGCACATCCATCAGCACCTGTTCCAGGCCGACCGGGTTCGCCACCGGCACCAGCACGATTTCGCTGCGCAGGCGGCCGGCGGCTTCAAGTTCCGCCAGGCGCTGCTTGAGGTGCCAGGCCACCAGCATGCCGGGCATTTCATCGGCATGCAGGGACGACTGGATGTAGATCTTGCCTTTGGCCGACGTTGGGCCGAAGTGGAAACTGTGAATCTGTCGAGCGGTCCCCGGCAGCGGGGCCAGCAAGTCATGTATCTGGTGGCGCATGTTTGTCTCTTTATTCCTGAAAGCGGGTCCTAGTGGGTCGGCCCGAGGAACGCCAGCCATCGGCGTTCGGCGAGGCGGAACAGGCCGACCAGCGCGAAGGTAACGGTCAGGTAGATCAGCGCAGCGATGCCGAACGACTGGAAGGTGAGGAAGGTCGCCGAGTTGGCGTCCCGCGCGACTTTCAGGATGTCCGGGATGGTCGCGGTGAACGCCACGGTGGTCGAGTGCAGCATCAGAATCACTTCGTTGCTGTAATAAGGCAACGAGCGACGCAGGGCCGACGGCATGATCACGTAGGCATACAGCTTCCAGCCTGTCAGGCCGTAGGCCTTGGCCGCTTCGACTTCACCGTGGGCCATGCTGCGGATCGCCCCGGCGAAAATCTCCGTGGTGTAGGCGCAGGTGTTCATGGCAAACGCCAGGATCGTGCAGTTCATCGCATCGCGAAAGAACGCATCCAGTACCGGTTGGGCGCGCACGGCGGCCAGGCTGTAGATGCCGGTGTAGCAAATCAGCAACTGGATATACAGCGGTGTGCCGCGGAACAGGTAGGTGTAGAACTGCACCGGCCAGCGAATGTAGAAGTGCGGCGAGACCCGGGCGATGGACAGCGGGATCGACACCAGGAAACCGATGACGATCGAGGCGGTCAGCAGCCACAGGGTCATGGCCAGGCCCGTGATGTTGTAGCCGTCGGTATAAAGGAAGGGTTTCCAGTATTCCTGCAAGAGTTCGATCATCGTACGGCCTCCCGGGAACCGGCGGCGTAGCGGCGTTCGAGCCAGCGCAGGACGAAGTTGGAAGCGCTTGTGATGAGCAGGTAAATCAGCGCGGCAAGCACCAGGAAGTAAAACAGTTGATAGGTGCTCTTACCGGCGTCTTGCGCTGCTTTGACCAAATCGGCGAGGCCGATGATCGACACCAGCGCGGTGGCCTTGAGCATCACCATCCAGTTGTTGCCGATACCCGGCAGGGCAAAGCGCATCATCTGCGGGAACACCACGATTCGAAAGCGCTGGCCACGTTTGAGGCCATACGCGGTAGCCGCTTCGACCTGGCCCCGAGGCACGGCGAGAATCGCCCCGCGGAAGGTTTCGGTGAAATACGCGCCATAGATGAAGCCCAGGGTGATGACCCCGGCGCTGAACGGGTTGATCTCGATGTATTCCCATTCCATGAAATCGGTAAACGACGTCAGCCAGGTTTGCAGGCTGTAGAAAATCAGCAGCATCAGCACCAGGTCCGGCACGCCGCGAATCAGCGTGGTGTAGATCTGGGCTGGAACCCGCACCAGTTTGACTTTTGACAGTTTGGCGGTGGCGCCGAGCAGGCCGAGCAATACGGCCACCAGCAGCGACAATGCCGATAATTTGATGGTCATCCAGGTGCCTTCCATCAGCAACGGACCGAAGCCCTTGAGGCTGAAGGCTGAGAGCCCCAGGTTTTGTAATAGGTTTTCGAACATAAATCAGCAACCTGATCGGGTGAAAAAAGCGCCCATCGCGAGATGGGCGCCGGGCATTATTTGCCGCTGTACAGATTCAGATCGCCAAAGTGTTTCTTCTGAATGGTGGCGTAGGTGCCATCGTCGTGTAACGCTTTGATACCTTTATTCAAAAGCTCTTTGAGGTCTTTGTTACCTTTAGAGATACCGATAGCTGTTTTGGCCGGCAGCAATTCGCTGTCAACCGGCTTGCTGACTTCGTAGCCTTCGCCCTTTGGCGACTTCAAGAAGCCCAGTTCGGCTTGCAGCATGTCCTGGATCGCAGCGTCGAGACGACCCGACATCAGGTCGGAATACACCTGATCCTGGTTCTGATAGGCCTGGGTCTTCACGCCGGCCTTGTCCAGCACGGCCTTGGCGTACGCTTCCTGGATGGTGCCTTGCTCGTAACCGACAGTCTTGCCTTTCAGAGAAGCGACGTCTTCGCTCAGGCCGGAACCCTTCTTGAATACATAGGCGGTTGGGCCGGAGAAGAGTTCGTTGGAGAAGTCGATGACTTTTTCGCGGGCCGGGGTGACGGTCATCGAAGAGATCACACCGTCGAATTTATTGGCCTTGAGGCCCGGAATCATGCCGTCGAAATCGCTTTCGACCCATTTGCACTTGACCTTCAGCTCGGCGCAGATCGCGTTCCCCAGATCGATGTCAAAGCCCACCAGGCTGCCGTCGGCCGCTTTCGATTCGAACGGAGCATAGGAAGGGTCAACGCCAAAACGCAGTTCTTTGTATTCCTTTGCCATGGCGGAGCCAGCAGCCATGCACAACGCCAGTGCAGAAAGGGTCAGCAATGCTTTTTTCATTATTCAATCCCTAAGAACCAATATGAGCGCTTGTGGCGCAGAATTATTGTTACTGGAAAGCGTAAGACCCATTGAAAGTAGCAATTTCCGAACCAGAGTCCCGAACAAGCGTTTTAAAAGGTGATACAAGAAATGGCAACAGGGGATTTGTGCACGGAATCGGGCATCGGAAAATAGCCGCACCAAATCAGGTCATGGAGGCGCAAGTCCTGTGACGAGGGAGCTTGCTCCCGCTGGAGCGCGAAGCGGTCCCGCTGTAGAAAATTTGCGACGGCTTCGCAGCCGAACGGGAGCAAGTTCCCTCGCCACAAAGTTTCTTTCAGCCCAACAAATCTTGCAGCGTTGCGAGGTTGTCGGCTTCTTCCACTGACTTGTCCTGCCGCCACCTCAACATCCGCGGAAACCGCACGGCAATCCCGCTCTTGTGGCGTTTCGACAGGGCAATGCCCTCGAACCCCAGCTCAAACACCAGGCTCGGTTTCAAACTGCTCACCGGCCCGAACTTCTCCACCGTGGTTTTGCGCACGATGCTGTCGACCTGGCGCATTTCCTCGTCGGTCAGCCCTGAATAGGCTTTGGCGAAAGGCACCAGGGTGCGTTCGCTGGCGTCCGGCGGGCCATCCCAGACCGCGAAGGTGTAATCACTATAGAGATTCGCCCGGCGACCATGGCCGCGCTGCGCATAAATAAGCACCGCATCGACGCTGAAGGGGTCGACTTTCCATTTCCACCAGACGCCCATGTCCTTGGTCCGGCCGACGCCATACAGCGCATCCCGGGCCTTGAGCATCATGCCCTCGACACCGAGGCTGCGGGAGGCCTCGCGTTGTCTGGCGAGGTCGAACCAGTCTTCGCCGGCCAGCACTGGTGAGGCGAGTAATACCGGGTTGTTGCAGGTGGCGATCAGTTGATCCAGCTGATCGCGGCGCCTGGCCTGAGGCTGGCTGCGCCAGTCCTCGCCTTGCCATTCCAGCAAATCGTAGGCGAGGACCACCACCGGCACTTCTTCGAGAATTTTCCTGTCCAGGGTTTTGCGGCCGATCCGCTGTTGCAACAGGGCGAAGGGCAGCACCGCCGGAGCGGACGGCGATTGTGGATTGAAGGCATCGTCAGTGTTGGGGCGAGGGGCTTTCCAGGCGACGATTTCACCGTCGATCACTGTACCGTCAGGCAGTCCGTGCAACAGGCTGTCGAGTTCGGGGAAACGCTCGGTTACCAGTTCTTCGCCGCGTGACCAGACCCACAGGCGCCCGTCACGCTTGATCACTTGGGCGCGGATGCCGTCCCACTTCCATTCCACCTGCCACTGGCTGGCCGGGCCGAGCACGGCGTCGAACTGCTCGACCGGTTGTGACAGGGCATGGGCCAGGAAAAACGGGTAAGGCTGACCACCTCGCTGGGCATGTTCGTCGGGTGATTCGGCCGCAATCAATTTCAGGTAACTGACGGCGTTCGGGCGATTGGACAGGTCGGTGTACCCGACCAGCCGCTGGGCCACGCGTTTGCTGTCGAGTCCGGCCATGGCTGCCAGGGCTCGCGTCACCAGCAGTTTGGAGACGCCGACGCGGAAACTGCCGGTAATGAGTTTGATGCAAAGCATCAGGCTGTGACGGTCCAGTTGTGCCCAGAGTGCGGGCAACCGTGCGGCGAGGACTTCCGGGGATTCGCCACGCAGGGGCAGCAGCTTGTCTTCAATCCACACCGCCAGCCCGTCGGTGGAGCTGTGCAGGGTTTCAGGCAGGACCAGCGAAATGGTTTCCGCCAGATCGCCAACCGCCTGATAACTTTCTTCGAACAGCCAGGGCTCAAGGCCGGAAAACTCGACGGCCAGCTCACGCAGCACGCGCACCGGCACCAGCTGCCGAGGTCGCCCTCCGGACAAAAAGTACACCGCCCACGCCGCATCTTCGGGGGCAGCCTTGGCGAAGTAAGCCTGCATCGCGGCCAGTTTGGCATTGCTTGACGTGGTGGCGTCGAGTTCGGCATACAGCTCGGCGAAGGCCTTCATGTCGCCACCTCGGCGTGCTCGGTTTCGACGGCCGCGTTGTCTTCCTCATCGTCGCCGTATTCGGTGCTGAAACCCATGGCATCAAGGCCCTGTTCGCGCAGATGCCGCACCAGCACCGCCACCGAACCGTGGGTGACCATGACCCGTTCGGCGCCGGTTTGTTCGATGGCCCAGAGCAGGCCGGGCCAGTCGGCGTGGTCGGACAATACAAAGCCACGGTCCACGCCGCGTCTGCGCCGCGTGCCGCGTAATCGCATCCAGCCGCTGGCGAAGCCGTCGCTGTAGTCGCCAAACCGGCGCATCCAGTTGCTGGCGCCAGCCGATGGCGGGGCGATGACCAGCGCCTTGCGCATCATCGGATCGCTCTTTTGCACGTCGCCGGCGTAGATCGTCGGCGGTATATAAACGCCGCTCTCGCGGTACACCCGGTTCAGCGGGTCCACCGCGCCATGCACCAGAATGGGGCCGAGGCTGGCGTCAATGCCATGGAGAATGCGCTGGGCCTTGCCGAAGGAATAGCAGAACAGCACGCTGGTTTTGTCGGCGGCGGCATTGGCCTGCCACCACTGATTGATCTCGCCAAAGATCTGCGCCTGGGGTTGCCAGCGATAGATTGGCAGGCCGAAGGTCGACTCGGTGATGAAGGTGTGGCAGCGCACCGGCTCGAAGGGTGCGCAGGTGCCGTCGGGCTCGATCTTGTAATCCCCCGAGGCGACCCAGACTTCGCCGCCATATTCCAGGCGCACCTGGGCTGAGCCGAGGACGTGGCCGGCAGGGTGAAAACTCAGGGTGACGCCGTGGTGCCGCAAGCGCTCGCCATAGGGCAGGGTTTGCAGGCTGATGTCCTGGCCCAGTCGCGCACGCAAAATCCCTTCACCGGGCGCGGCCGCCAGGTAATGCTGGTTGCCGGTGCGGGCATGGTCGCCATGGGCGTGCGTGATGACCGAACGCTCGACCGGCCGCCACGGGTCAATATAGAAATCGCCGGCGGGGCAGTACAAACCTTCAGGGCGCGCGATAACAAGATCCATGTTGTTACCAAAATGGGGGGGCTTGTTAGCTATGAGGTTGGCGCGAAGCGAGAAGTTCTATCGAGTTTCGCGCGCTGATCGTTCCCATGCGACCCGTGGGAATGCAGCCCGTGACGCTCCGCGTCACTGGACGCGGAGCGTCCCTAGAGGCATTCCCACGCAGAGCGTGGGAACGATCAGTGGCGAAAGGGGTTACTTGCCGGGTGTCAGGGTCAACCGTGTCTTGCCGTACACCTTGTCAAAGTTCTGCGGTTGCATCGGCAGGCTCATGTATTGCCCCTTCAGCCACGGATCAATGCTGTCGAGGTAGTGCGGGCTCGCCGGGTTGCCGGACTGACCGGTGCTGTTCTGCCCCATCAGCGGTTCTGCCTGGCTGAAGTCCACGATAAAGCGCATGGCTGGCGCCAGCGTCGTGTTGAAGTCCTGACCCCAGGTGAAGGCCGCCGTGTTCAGCGTCGTGTGATCGCCGCCGGCCGCGAGCGGACCGCGCACGGTCTGGCCGCTGGCATTCTTCCACTCATAGCGGTGCAACTTGCCCCACTGCCAGGCTTTGTGATCGCCGCCCAATTGACTGTCACCGGCGCTGATCGCCGCCGCCAGACTGCGAGCGAGGATTGCCGGCTTGTCTTCTTTCTGCGGCGTGCGTGCGTCATCCCAGAACGGACTGTCTTCACGGCCCAGCAAGTGATCGGCCTGAGCCGCGTAGGACAACTTGCCGTTGGCGATAAAGGCTTTCCACGCCGGGCTGCTTTCCGGGCCCAGTTCGTCGAGGAAGATCTGTTTGGTGCTTTCCTGCAGGAACAGCTCGTAGATCGCCGCATCCGCAGAGGTCGGGCTGAGTTTGCCGTCGAAGGCCATCAAGCGGGTGTACGCCTCGCGAGCCTTGCCGCGATCGGCAACCGGCAGGGCTTCGATGGCTTGTTTGAGCGGCTGGGCCATGCCCGGCGCTTCAAACATTTTATTCAGTTTGGCGGCGAACGTCGTGGTCTGGTCGTATTGCATCGCGATCACGCTGCGCGTGTCGTGTTTGCCCACACCCGCCAGTTCGGCCAGGCGTTCGCCACGTTCCGGAGCCGACCAGGAATTGGACAGCTGCATGCCGTAGCCATGGGGAATGACCCGCTGGTTGGCAGTGCCGAGCCAACCTTGGGCCGGGTCCTGGTCATACGGGTGGAGCATCGGGTCGGCGTAGCCGTCCCAATCGTAGCGACCTTCCCAGCCCGGCGACGGCAGCAGGCCTTCGCCTTCGCGACGGTTCGGGTAACGCCCGGTGACTTGCCAGCCGATGTTGCTGGCGTCGGCGAACACCAGGTTCAAGGCGATGGCGCGGATTTCACGGCTGGCGTCCGAGGCTTTCTCGACGGTCTGTGCCCGGGACAGGTCGAAAAACGCGTCCAGGGTTTTATCGTCGGTGAAATTCGGCGTCTGCAAAGCCAGGCCGAAACCATTGGCCAGCGTCATGCCCTGGGCGCTGTTGAGCAAAGGACCGTGGCGGGTTTCGTACACCACTTCGCGAATCGGCCGCTGGCCTTTGACGAAGTAGGTTTCGTTGCGCACGATCGCCGGCTGCCATTTGCCACCGACTTCATAGGTCAGTCCATTGCCCTGGCGTTTGATTTTTTCCAGGAACAGGTCCTGGTTGTCGCCCATGACCGAGGTCATGCTCCACGCCACTTTGCCGTTGAAACCGCCGAGCACCATGGGCAAACCGGCAATCGTCACGCCAGAGGCCTGGTACTTCGGTGCGCGAATCTGCACGTAGCTGAACAACGACGGCACACCCAAAGGCCCATGGCTGTCGCTGGCCAGCAGGCTTTTGCCACTGCGGCTGCGTTGCGGGCCGATGGCCCAGTTGTTCGACGAGGTGGCGCCCAGCAGATTCAGATCGGACAGTTGCCCGGTGGCTTTGCTGATTTGCGTCAGGCCCGGGATGGCGCCATTGAGTTTGATGCCCTGCAGTTTTTCAGCTTCGCCCAGCGGCAGTTTTTCGTCGGGGGCGGACGGCGTCAGCCACCCGAGTTTGTCCGTGGTGACGGTCTGGGCCAGCATCAGCGCGTTGATTTCTTCCGGCAGGTTGGCCGACTGACTGAAGTTCATCAGGCAGAAAATCAGCGCCGAGTCTTCCGGTTGCCAGTATTCAGGCTTGTAACCGCTGGCGGCGAGGTCGGCCGGCAGCTTGTCGCGGAAACGGAACAGGTAGGCGTTGACGCCGCGCGCATAGACTTCGAAGAAGCGTTTGAGGCGCGGCGACGATGCCTTGTACAACTCGCCCGCGCTTTTCTTCAGATTGACGGCGCGCATGTAGCGGTCGGCGTCCAGCAGGTCCGAACCGGACATCTCTGACAAACGGCCCTGGGCCAACAGGCGCAAGGTGACCATTTGCGTGATGCGGTCGCTGGCGTGGACGTAGCCGAGGGCGAACAGGGCATCGTGGAAGCTGTTGCTCTCGATCAGCGGCATGCCCATGGCATTGCGGCGCACCGAAACGTTTTGCGCCAGGCCCTTGAGCGGCTGTACGCCGGTGGTCGGCGGGAGGGTGTCCTGGGTGTTCCAGGTCTGACAACCGGTCAGGCTCAAAACACCGGCCACTGCTGCGGCAACGCCGAACCGGGGAAGAAAATGTGTAAGGGCTGGCGAGGCCATGGCAAAGCTCCTGCGGGGGGGGGTAGCGTCATTAAAGGCGCTACGTTAGTGAGCAGGAGGAGGGCGCGCAAGCAGGGTGTCAGGTTATTTCAGGATTTGTCCGATAAACACAATCTTGCCTGTAAGCGGAAGTGATGCTGAAGTGCCTGAAATTCAATGACCTGTTGTGAGAAAAGTCGGCATGGAGCTTAAGACCAACGCAGCACTGATCATCATCGACCAACAAAAAGGCATCTTGCAGCCCCGGCTCGGTCGCCGAAATAATCCTCAGGCCGAGGAACGAATTGTCGATTTGCTGGCGTATTGGCGGCGAACCGGACGGCCGGTGATTCATGTGCAGCACCTGTCCCGTTCACCGGAATCGGTGTTCTGGCCGCAGCAAGCAGGCGTTGAGTTTCAGGAACGCTTCATGCCCCAGGCCCGCGAACAACTGATTCAGAAACAGGTACCGGATGCATTTTGTGCGATCGGGCTGGAGGCGAGTTTGCGCGAGGCGGGGATCGAGCAGTTGATCATCGTTGGCGTTGCGACCCATAACTCGGTGGAGTCCACGGCGCGAACGGCCGGGAATCTGGGATTTGACGCGTGGGTGGCGGAGGATGCGTGCTTTACGTTCGACAAGGCCGATTATTTTGGCCATGCGCACTCAGCCGAGGAAGTGCATGCGATGTCGCTGGGGAATTTGCACGGGGAATATGCGACGGTCGTGAGTACTGCACAGATATTGAAGGCTGGCTGAGTTCCCTGCGGGAGCGACGCACCGTCGCTCCCGCAGGGGGATGCGTGCACAGAACCAATGTGGGAGCGGGCTTGCTCGCGAAGTCGATTCAAGCGGCGAAGAAGTTCTTCGCCCGAAGCATCAAGCGCCGTGGCACTTCTTGAATTTCTTGCCGTTGCCGCATGGGCAAGGGTCGTTGCGGCCGACATCTTTCAGGGCGTTGCGCACCGGTTCCTGGTGGGCGTGGCCGCAGTTCGGGCCGTGGACATGGCCGTGGTCGTGATCATGGTGGTCGTGATGGTCATGATCGTGGTTGCAGTCAGGGCCATGGACATGGGGTTGCTGGGTCATCGGTTTTGCTCCGGAATTAAATCGGCGGGGATTATCACGCCATTGCGCGCCAGGTGCACGTAGTGCGCGATGAATAAACCGGTTTCCATTTCACCTTCCAGACGATAGGGGATGGGCTGATCGGGTTTTTTCAGCATTTTCACCAGGTCCCGCACCTTGGGCCACAGGTTGGTGCGGATCGGCACCTTGAAATAGGCGCTGCGTTTGGGGCCGACGGTGAACCAGTGTTCATGCTCGCCTTCGGCCAGCAGCATGTCGCCCAAGTGAATACGGTACTCGAGGCCGCGCACCGTCAGGTCGCTGTCATTGGGATTGTCGACGCGAAAGTGCAGGATAAATTTCTGCTCCAGCAGTTTGGCGCGGACCACTTCAACCTTCACCAGGTGTACCTGCGGGTCCGGCAGATCGTCTCCGAACCAGGACGCGCAGCCGCCGAGCCCCAGAAAGAGGAGCGAGGTGAAGAGAAAAAGTGCAAGGCGCCGGGTGATCATGGTCGTGTTTCTCCCTAGAACGCCAGTCTAGCCCTTTGGAATCACCTCACGCGCCGAAATACCCCGCGCAACACTTCTTGAATTTCTGCCCGCTGACGCACGGGCAGGCATCGTTGCGTCCGGCCTTGAGTGGCACGGTGGGGTCGATGAAGTACCAGTGCCCGGCGTTCTGCACGAACGAGGAGCGCTCGCGGTGGCTGTGTTCTCCGCCACCGTCATGCCAGCGTGCGGTGAACGTGACGAATGCGTGTTCCGGTTGACCGCCCAATACCTCGGAGCTTTCCACCTCCAGACCCAGCCAGGTGCTTTGCGCGCTCCAGTCGCTGATGGACTGACGATCCAGGCCGGCCTGTTGCGCGGGCAGGGTGGTTGCCACCAGATAGTCGATCAAACCCAGCACATAGGCGCTGTAGCGCGAGCGCATCAAGGCTTCGGCGCACGGCGCCGGATGCCCGGCATGGTAATGGCCGCAGCAGGCATCGAGCAGGGTGCCGCTGCCGCAAGGGCAAATGGATGTACTCATTGCGTTACCACCAATATTTCCCGAAGTTTTCCGGATTGGCCCAGAACCGCGAGTTGAGCCAGTCGGGCACCTGTTTATAGTCAAGCAGATCGTAGGTGAACAGCGTCAGCACTTGTTCATCGCGCTGGAAGCGTTCACTGGCTTGCAAGGCCAGGGAAAAGAAATCCGTCTCCTGCCAGCCGCTGGCCGGCAAATCCGCCAGCACCGCAATGCGGCTGGCGTTCAGATTACGGATCCCGCCTAAAAGATTCAGACCGTCACGCTTTGGCAGGTGTTCAAGGCAATCGACCACCAGCGCCAGATCAAAGCGGCGCGCCGCCAGTTCGGCCGGCAGTGCACCCGGTGCCGCATGCGCCACGCAGCTGTCCGGGTGCGCGAGCTTGAACGCCTCAAGTGCGGGGAATTCGCTGGCGCCGATCAACAACAGGCGCGCGGGGGCGTATCGATCAAGCAAAGCGGCCAACGCCTGCTGGGGCGTGCGCGAAGAAATACCTGCAATCATCAGAGTTCCTCAAAAAGAGCACCAAGACTAGCCTGCCCAAACGTGCGGGCCTAGAGCGGGTTTGCACCAAAATCGGCGAACGGCCGTGAATACGTGACTAAACAGCGGTGGCCTATTGCTGGCGGAGATTAAAACTCCGGTCTTTACTCCCTGAATCGGTTTCAAGCCGATCCCTCAGGAGAAAACTAGATGAGCATAGTTCGGACAGCATTACCCTTGGTTCTGCTAACCAGTGTGTTGACTGGTTGCGCAGGTTTGCAGAAAACCGACTGGCCGACCTGTGCAGGGGTCGGTGGTGTCATCGGTGCGGGTCTCGGTGCGACCGAGAGTACGGCATGGGCGGGGTATGGCGCGCTGGCCGTCGGCAGTTTCGCCGCGGCTTATTGCTGGGTGCATGGCGATGGCGACGAAGACGGCGATGGTGTGCCGGACAGTCGCGACAAGTGTCCGGGTACGCCTCGAGGCGTGAAGGTCGATGCCGACGGCTGCCCTCCACCGGTACCTGCGCCAGTGGTCGAAGAAGTCGTGGTGGTCAAGGAAGAAGTCATTGTCATCCGCGATGTCCACTTCCAGTTCGACAAAGCCACACTCACGCCTGCCGATAAAGATGTACTCAACACAATCGCCACGCGCCTGAAACAGGAAGCCTCCACCGCTCAATTGACCGTGACCGGCCATACCGACAGCGTGGGCAGTGATACCTACAACCAGAAACTGTCGGATAAGCGTGCTCACTCGGTGGTTGAATACCTCATCCAGCAAGGCGTCCCACGCAGCAGCTTCGTGTCTGTGACCGGTGCCGGTGAAAGCCAGCCGGTGGCTGATAACAAAACCGCTGACGGCCGTGCGCAGAACCGTCGCACGGAAATCAAAATCAACCGCTAAGTCCCATCCGCTCCGCGGCTTGTGCAGTCGCGGATGCGGGTCTTTACTCCTGTGTAACCGGTATGGGCCGGTAACACAGGAGCTTTCACAATGAGCGTTCTCACAAGGACCGTCTTGCCGGTTCTGCTGCTAGGCAGCCTGTTGACCGGTTGCGCCACTCACAGCGATGGCACCGCCCCTCTCAATCAACGTACCTGGCCGATCTGCAGCCTCATCGGCGGACTGGTCGGCGGCGGTCTGGGCGCGATTGAAAGTGCCGGCTGGGCAGGCGGTGGCGCAGCACTCGGTATCTTGACCGGTGGCTTGATCTGTTACGCCCAGGATGGCGATGAGGACGAAGACGGTGTTTTCGATCGGCGTGATCGTTGCCCCGATACCCCGGCCAATACGCCTGTCGAACACCATGGTTGTCCGCTGCCGCAGTACCCGGCCAGCGTGAAACCTGTCGAAGTTGTTGAGCCCGAAGTCATCACGCTGCCCAGCGACGTGCTGTTTGCCTTCAACAAGTCTGACCTGAGTCCCGCCGCGCAGAGTCAATTGGATTCGCTGATGTCCAAACTGCAATTCGCCGATGTGGTGAGCATCAAGGTGATCGGTCATACCGACAGCGTCGGTTCGGATGAATACAACCAGGCACTTTCGGAGCGTCGCGCCAGCAGTGTGGCAGCTTATCTGTTGAGCCAGGGCATTGCGCCGAGCAAACTCACCAGCGAAGGCAAAGGCGAAAGCCAGCCGTTGGCCGACAACGAAACGGATGAAGGACGCGCGAAAAACCGTAGGGTGGAGTTACACATTAATCGCTAAGCCCCGTAATAGAGCCGTCGGACAACAGTGGCTGTTGATTCGACGGCCATTCGGCGGCCTTCATGAAGAATTTTCTGTTGCCCTCTGGCTTATCCCTCGCGGAAGCCGTTACTGTGCGCGCAAAGAATAATTCTCAACGGGGGGCGTATGAAGGTGTTTTGGGGGCTGGGGAAGTTGTTGACCCTGCTGTTTTGGCTGGTGGTGCTGGTCAATCTGCTGATGCCGTTTGTCAATCCGTTGCACCTGCTGGTCAATCTGGCTGGCGGCGTGTTGGCGTCTCTTCATCTGCTTGAGGCGGTGTTCTGTTTCCGCAGCCTCAGAGGTCGCGCCCACCCTTGGCGTGATCGCTTGAAGATCCTGTTTTTCGGCGTATTCCACCTGCAAACCCTCCCGGCTCCGACCGTATCGAAGGCTTCCCATGCGTAAACTCTGTCTGCTCGCCGCACTCATCAGCCCATTGGCCTGCGCCCAGGTGGTCAGTGTCGAAACCAATTCATTGATGCGCCTGCCCAACACCGCCAGCACCTTGCAGCTTGAACGCCTGGAAGTCGCCGATTACGGCACTTTGTTGATTCCTTCGAACGTGACCGAAGTCACCGTCGGCGAATTGCATCTGGGGCGTGAGGCGCGGATCGCCATCGTGCCAAGTGAGCAGGTACTGGAGTTGAAAGTCAGTCGTGCCGAATTGTCTGAAGGCAGCCAGATCACGGCTCGTGGGGCGCCGGGGACTTACCTCAAGGCCGCTCGCTCCGGACGCAACCTGAATTTGCAGATCAAGGCACTGAATGCACCGCTGTTGTCGGTAGACGCTCGCGGTGGCGCGGGCGCGCCAGGTTTTGTCGGCCTCGATGGGGCCAACGGTCAGGCGCCGGGTTGCACATGGGGCCAGGCCGGCCGCGGTGCCGATGGCAGCAATGGCAGTGATGGTCAGCCGGGGGCGCCGGGGGCGCTGGTCAGGCTGGAAGTGCCACGGGATTATCCGGTTGAACAGATCAAGGTTCAGGTGGCGGGTGGTGCCGGTGGCATCGCGGGGCCTGGCGGCAAGCCGGGCGCGGGCGGCAAGGCCAAGGGCTGCCTCGTTTACGAGGCCGATGGCGGCAAAAGCGGTCGTCCTGGGATTGATGGACAGCCGGGGCCTGCGGGTGCGGCGGGTTCGGTGACCGTTCAAAGGTTGTAAGAACGACCGAGATCCTGTGGAGAGGGGGCTTGCTCCCGCTGGACTGCGCAGCAGTCCTATTTTGGGGCCGCTTCGCAACCCAGCGGGAGCAAGCTCCCTCGCCACAGTTGTACTGTTTGCTTTAGAACATCGGTCTGGCCGCAGCAATCGCCACCAGCACCAACCCGACAATCAAATTGATCCCCACCAGTTTGCGAATCTTCCCCAGCGTCGCAGCCCCGGTCGGCCAATCCTGCGCCGCCACCGCCGTGCGCAACTCTGGCAGCAGCAACGCTTGAATCCGGATAAACAGCGCGGTCATCACCACATACAAGCCCATCATCACCTGCACATACCGCGGCGCCGCCTCAAACCCGGCGTATTGCAGATGAATCATGCCCACGCCACTGATCGGCAATAGCACCACCGCGACCCAGACCCAGCGGAAAAAACCTTGAAACACTTCCACCCACAGCTTCAAGCGGGCAGGCCCCTCCAGCGCCTTCATCGCTGCAGGCCGCAAGACCATCCAGGCGAAAAACATACCGCCGACCCACACCAGGGCGGACAGGACGTGCAGGGTGTAAACGATGCCAAAAGGTGTCATTGAGGTACTCCGTTCTGCGCGGGATTAATTAGCGGGGTATGATAGCGGCCCATACGAACCACTGAAAATTTATCCAGCGTTTTTTGCGCCCGACAATCCATGATCAGCACCGAACTCAAAACCACGATCCAGGGCGCCTACTCGCGTTTTCTTGAAGCCAAGAGCCTCAAACCGCGCTACGGCCAACGCCTGATGATCGCCGAAATTGCCAAAGTCCTCGGTGACATCGACACCGACGACGAAGGCCGGCGCAGTGGCGACCCCGCGATTGTCGCGGTGGAAGCCGGCACCGGTACCGGTAAAACCGTGGCCTACAGCCTGGCGGCGATACCCACCGCCAAGGCCGCCGGCAAACGCCTGGTCATCGCCACGGCCACCGTGGCCCTGCAAGAGCAGATCGTCTACAAGGATTTGCCCGACCTGATGCGCAACAGCGGGCTGAATTTCAGCTTCGCCCTGGCCAAGGGGCGCGGGCGCTACATGTGCCTGTCCAAGCTCGACATGTTGCTCCAGGAAGGTCACGCGCAAACCGCCACGGCTCAGCTGTTCGAGGAAGAAGGTTTCAAGATCGAGGTCGATGAGGCCAGCCAGAAGCTCTTCACCAGCATGATCGAGAAGCTCGCCGGCAATAAATGGGACGGCGACCGCGACAGTTGGTCCACCGCCCTGGAAGACGCCGACTGGGCGCGCCTGACCACCGATCACAGCCAGTGTACTAACCGTCATTGCCCCAACTTCGGCCAGTGCGCCTTCTACAAGGCCCGCGAAGGCATGGGCAAGGTTGACGTGATTGTCACCAACCACGACATGGTCCTGGCAGACCTGGCGTTGGGCGGCGGCGCCGTGCTGCCGGACCCGCGCGATACCATTTACGTATTCGACGAAGGCCACCACCTGCCGGACAAGGCCATCGGCCATTTCGCCCACTACACGCGCCTGCGTTCCACCGCCGACTGGCTGGAAACCACCGCCAAGAACCTCACCAAACTACTGGCCCAGCATCCGCTGCCGGGTGACCTGGGCAAGTTGATCGAGCAGGTGCCGGAGCTGGCTCGCGAGATCAAGACCCAGCAGCAGTTCATGTTCACCGCGTGCGAGCAAGTGGCCGATTTCAAACCCGGCGAAGACGTCGAAGGCCGCGAACGGCCGCGTCACCGTTTCGTCGGCGGGGTGATTCCCGAGCACATGCGTGAAATGGGCGTCGAGCTGAAGAAGGGCTATGCCCGTCTGACCGACCTGTTCACCCGGCTCACCGAACTGCTCAAGGAAGGCATGGACGGCGAGGTCAATATCGGCATCGCCAGCAACCAGGCCGAAGAGTGGTATCCGCTGTTCGGCAGCCTGTTGTCCCGTTCTTCGGGCAACTGGGAATTGTGGGTCGCGTTCACCGCTGAAGACCCGGAAGACAACCCGCCCATGGCCCGCTGGCTGACCCTGGCCGAAAGCGGTTCGCTGTTCGACATCGAGGTCAACGCCAGCCCGATCCTCGCCGCGGAAATGCTCCGGCGCAACCTGTGGAATGTCGCTTATGGCGCACTGGTGACTTCGGCGACCCTGACCGCTCTCGGCACCTTCGACCGTTTCCGCATGCGTGCCGGCCTGCCAAAAAAAGCCGTGACTGCCGTGGTCCCGAGCCCGTTCCATCACGCCGACGCCGGTGTGTTGCGGGTGCCGGACCTGAAAGCCGACCCGCGTGACGCACCGGCCCACACCGCCGCGATCATCCGTGACTTGCCAGCCTTGGTGGAAGGTTCGCGCGGCACCCTGGTGCTGTTCTCCTCGCGCAAACAGATGCAGGACGTGTTCGACGGCCTGGACCGCGACTGGCGCAAGCAAGTGTTCATTCAAGGCAACCTGTCGAAACAGGAAACCCTGAACAAGCACAAGGCGCGTGTTGATGGCGGAGACTCCAGCGTGCTGTTCGGCCTGGCGAGTTTTGCCGAAGGGGTCGACTTGCCCGGTGCGTATTGCGAACACGTGGTGATCGCGAAGATTCCGTTCTCGGTGCCCGACGACCCGGTCGAAGCGGCCCTGGCCGAATGGATTGAAGCCCGTGGCGGCAATCCGTTCATGGAAATCTCCGTGCCGGACGCCTCGCTGAAACTGGTCCAGGCCTGCGGTCGCTTGCTGCGTACCGAGGAAGACCGCGGCACCATCACCCTGCTGGATCGGCGCCTGGTCACCCAGCGCTATGGCAAAGCAATCCTCAACGCATTGCCGCCATTCCGTCGCGAAATTTCCTGAAACACCGGTGGGCTTTTTTGCCCACCGCGTTGTCTATCGTTCAGCCACCACCTTTCCATTGGCCCATTGAGGGTCGTTCGGGAGAAACACGTTCCTATGATTCGCTGTTCGTTGCCTGCTGTTTTCGCCCTGATGTTCGCAGCCCCTTTGCTGGCAGCCCCTGCCGGCCAACAGACGCTGTTCAACTTTGTGCGCCCCGCCGATGTGGTCCAGGTGGCAACTCAGGATGCCAGCCTGCCGCAATCCAATGCGGAGCAAACGGCCGAAGGTGAAGTGCTGCGTCGGGTGACGTTCAACCCGGTGGCGCAACCGACCTTGCGTCTGACCCCGCAAACCGGCGCCTGGGACTGGTCCCAGTCAGGTGTCATGAGCTTGCGCATTCAGAGCGCGATGGACTGGGCCGTGACCCTGTACGTGAAAATCCAGAGCAACGATGGCAAGACCCTGATCAGTCGTGTCGACTTGCCCGCCGGACCGGCGCAGACCCTGTTGGTGCCGCTGCAACCGAGTTCGCCGCTGAGCCAGGGCATGAAGGCCGGGCCGCCGATGCCGATGACGTTTGACGGCCAACGGGTATTGCTGGCCAGCAGCGCCGGTGAGCTGGATCGCAGCCAGGTGGTGTCGGTGACGTTGTCGATGGATCAGCCGAAAGTAGCCCAAAGTATCCTGCTTGAGCGCTTCGGCGTGCAGGACGGTGAAGCGGTGACCAAGGCGGCATACGGCGGCCTGGTGGACGCCTACGGTCAATCGACCCGGGCCAAATGGCCGGAGAAGGTCGGTAGCGATGAGCAACTGAAAAGCGCCGCCGCCAAAGAACGGCAACAAACCAGAACCTGGCTCGCCGAGCGCCAGAAGTTGTCCCTGGACAAGTTCGGCGGCTGGAACAAAGGCCCGACGTTCAAGGCCAGCGGTTTTTTCCGCACGGAAAAACGTGACGGTCGCTGGTACCTGGTGACCCCGGAAGGGCATCCGTTCTATTCGCTGGGGGTCAATACCGTTACCCCGAACGTCAGCCAGACCTACATCGCCGGCCGCGAGTGGATGTTTGAATCCCTGCCAAAACCGGAAGAATCCTTGGCCAGTCATTATGGCGAAGGCGACAACCGTGGCGGCAACGGCGCCGATCAGGGCCGTGGTTATAACGCCGGTCGCTGGTACGATTTCTATGGCGCTAACTTGCAGCGCCTGTACGGCGAACCGTGCGCGCTGGGCAGCGACACCAAGGCCGGTGTCGCCGAAGCGGCCAAGGCTGATGCCGTCGAGGCCACGGCCGACAAGGCCGACAAGGCCGCCGAGCAACCTGTCGCACCTACGACTGCCGAATCCGGCGTCGCCGAAGCCGCCAAGACCGGCGCGGAGGAAGCGACCGTCGCCAAAGCCGTCGAGCAAAAACCTGCTGAACCCTGCAAAGCCGTGGTTGATGAACAACGCTGGGCCAGCCATACCCTGGATCGCCTGCAAGCCTGGGGTTTCAACACGGTCGGCAACTGGAGCGCTCCGGCGCTGGCCAATGCTGACCGTGTGCCGTACACCTTGCCGCTGTCGATCGTCGGCGATTACGCCAGCATCAGCACCGGCACCGATTGGTGGGGCGGCATGCCCGACCCGTTCGACCCACGCTTCGCCATGGCCACCGAACGCGCCGTGGCCATCGCCGCCCGTGACCATCGCGACGATCCCTGGCTGATCGGTTACTTCGCCGACAACGAACTGGCCTGGGCCGGCCCCGGCGACGATCCGAAAGCCCGTTACGCACTGGCCTACGGCACCTTGAAAATGACCACCGACGTGCCGGCCAAACGGGCGTTTCTCAAGCAATTGCGCGACAAGTACCGCAATCAGGCCGGCCTTTCCAAGGCGTGGGGCATCGACTTGCCGGCCTGGGAATTGATGGAAGACCCGGGTTTCGTGCCGCCGCTGCCGAGCGCCGAACACCCGGAAATCGAAGCTGATTTCAAATACTTCCAGAAGGTCTTCGCCGATACCTACTTCAAGACACTCTCCGATTCGCTCAAGTGGCACGCTCCGAACCAGTTGCTGCTGGGCGGTCGCTTCGCCACCAGCACCCCGGAAGCCGTTGAGTCCTGCGCCCAGTATTGCGACGTACTGAGCTTCAACATGTACACCCTGCAACCGCAAGACGGCTATGACTTCGCCAAATTGCGCAGCCTGGACAAACCGGTGCTGATCACCGAGTTCAACTTCGGCTCCGCTGATCGCGGTCCTTTCTGGGGCGGCGTGACGCAGTTGGCCAAGGAAGAAGACCGTGGCCCGGCTTATGCCAACTTCCTCAAACAGGCGTTGAGCGAACCGTCGATTGTCGGCGTGCACTGGTTCCAGTACCTCGATCAACCGGTAACCGGACGTCTGCTGGATGGCGAGAACGGTCACTTTGGCCTGGTGGGCATTACCGATCTGCCGTTCCAGGGCTTTGTCGACAGCGTGCGCAAGAGCAACCTGGCGACCGTTGACCAGTTGGGCAAGGAGGCTGAGAAGGCCAAGGCTGAAGCGGATAAAGCCAGCCATGAAGGCGAGGGCGGTAAAAAAGGTGATGCGGGCAAAGGCGTGGGGCAAGGTGCGGGCCATGCCGGCGGCCATTCGGCCAACGGTCACTGAGTCCTGCTCGACCGCGTTATCGTTCTTCGCGAGCAGGCTCGCTCCCACCATGGTGCTGCGTGATCCCTGGGGAGCGAGCCTGACGATAAATTTCTGATCCAATCCATGGGCAACCGACCGCCCGGCTCACGCCTGTTCCCAAAACCTTCAATGGCTGGAACAATGCGGGCCACTTTGTAGATTTCGGGGAGTTGCGGGTGCAGATTCAGGGTCATTACGAGCTTAAGTTCGAAGCAGTACGCGAAGCGTTCGCGGCGCTGTTCGACGATCCTCAGGAACGTGGTGCGGCGTTGTGCATCCGGGTCGGTGGCGAAACCGTCCTCGACCTCTGGGCCGGTACCGCCGACAAGGATGGCCTTGAAGCCTGGCACAGCGACACTATCGCCAACCTGTTCTCCTGCACCAAGACCTTCACTGCCGTCACCGCCCTGCAATTGGTGGCCGAAGGCAAGCTGCAACTGGATGCCCCGGTGGCGCGCTACTGGCCCGAATTCGCCGCCGCCGGCAAAGACTCCGTCACCTTGCGCCAGTTGCTCTGCCATCAGGCCGGTCTGCCGGCACTGCGCGAGTTGCTGGCACCCGAAGCGCTCTACGACTGGTACACCATGGTCGATGCCCTTGCTGCCGAAACGCCGTGGTGGACACCGGGCGAAGGCCACGGTTACGCGGCAATCACCTATGGCTGGCTGGTGGGCGAGTTGCTGCGCCGTGCCGACGGTCGTGGGCCGGGCTCATCGATTGTGGCGCGGGTCGCCAAGCCGTTAGGGCTGGATTTCCATGTGGGCCTGGCGGACGAAGAGTTCCATCGCGTGGCGCACATCGCCCGCGGCAAGGGCAACGTTGGCGATGCGGCGGCCCAGCGCTTGCTGCAAGTGACTATGCGCGAGCCGACCGCCATGACCACCCGGGCCTTCACAAACCCGCCGTCGATCATGACCAGCACCAACAAACCCGAATGGCGCCGGATGCAACAACCCGCCGCCAATGGCCACGGTAACGCCCGTAGCCTTGCTGGTTTCTACGCCGGCCTGCTTGATGGCAGCCTGCTGGAAAGCGAAATGCTCGAGGAGCTGACCCGCGAACACAGCCTTGGCGAAGACAAGACTTTATTGACCCGGACCCGCTTTGGCCTGGGTTGCATGCTCGATCAACCGGACGTTCCCAATGCGACCTACGGCCTCGGCCCGCGTGCATTCGGCCATCCTGGCGCTGGCGGCACCATCGGTTTTGCTGACCCGGAACATGATGTGGCCTTCGGATTTGTGACAAATACACTGGGGCCTTACGTCTTGATGGATCCGCGCGCGCAGAAGCTTGCGCGGGTACTGGCCACTTGTCTGTAATACGCACTCTCGGGCTCCAGGGCCGGAACCCGAAGGCCATTATGGTTTCCAACCGTCTGTTTATCCGGTCACGCCGGCCTGATTTTTTATGATTTCATTTTTGTGGATATCCAATGTCATTCAATAAAACCACCCTTGCCTTGGCCCTGTGTGTCGCGATCACCGGTTGTGCACAGACCCCACAAAATGATTCGGATGGCAGCAGCTGGTGGCCGTTCGGCTCCTCCGACAAAATCGCGGCGAAAGAGCCGGCTCCGGCCCCGACCCCAGCCCCTTTGAAAACGGCCGCCGCGGCTCCAGTGACCAAAGCTGAAAGTTCCAACCCTTGGTACTGGCCGTTCGGCTCCGATGAAGCGCTCGACAAAAAGCCCGAAGTAAAACCCGAAGCCAAGCCTGTCGAAGTGGCCAAGGCTGAAGCTGAAGCCGGTGGAAAGTGGTGGTGGCCGTTCGGGGGTAAAGATCAACCCACCGCCAAAGCCGTGCCGATGCCGGATCCTAAAGTCACTCAAGCCTGGCTCGACGACTACGAGCCGCGCCTGCGTGAAGCGATCAAGGACAGCAATCTGCAACTTGAGCGTCGTGAAAACGTATTGGTCGTGACCGCGCCGGTAGAAGGCTCGTTCAACCCGGACCGTCCGGCCATGTTGCTGCCCGTGACCCTAGGCCCGTTCACTCGCGTCGCGAAAATCCTGGAAGTCGATCCTAAGACCGCCGTCCTGGTACTGGGTCACAGTGATACCTCGGGCGCCGCACCGGCCAACGTCAAACTGAGCCAGGAGCGTGCGCAAGCCGTCGCTGCGATCTTCCGTCTCAGCGGTTTGCAGCGTGATCGCCTGATGCTGCGCGGCATGGGCGGTGAAGCCCCTCGTGCAGCCAACGACAGCAACGAAGGTCGCGCCTTGAACCGTCGTGTGGAATTGCTGGTGACTCCGCAAAACACCATGGTCGCGTTGCTGAGCAAGTACAACATGCCGGCTCCGGCGCCCGTTCGCCTGGTCGCTGCCCAGGACGTCAAGCCAGTGGTCAAGCCTGTCACGCCTGCACCTGCGGCGAAAAAAGCGGCTGTGCCTGCTGCGAAAAAAGCCCCGGCCAAGAAAGCCGCCAAGGCTCCAGCCAAGAAGACACCGGCTAAAACCGCGACCCCGGCGAAAAAGACTACCCCAGCAAAAGCCGCAGCGGCTGACAAGAAAGTCGCCGCTGCCGATGCTGCAAAGAAGTGATTCGTTAACCAAAAGGAATGCGCCATGACCCAGGGCCTGGCTGATATGCGTCGCGACTACACCCGTGACGGTCTGACCGAGGCGCAAGCCCCGGCCGAGCCGTTCGGACTGTTCCATCAGTGGTTTGCGGACGCGGTGAAAACCGAGCAACCGCCGGTGGAGGCCAATGCCATGACCCTGGCCACCGTCGATCAGGATGGTCGGCCGCATTGCCGCATTCTGCTGCTCAAGGGCCTGGACGAAGAGGGTTTCACCTTCTTCACCAACTACGACAGCGCCAAAGGCCAGCATCTGGCGGCAAACCCGTTCGCCGCCATGACGTTTTTCTGGCCGACCCTGGAGCGCCAGGTGCGCATCGAAGGGCGGGTGGTGAAGGTTACGGCTGAAGAGTCCGACGCCTATTTCCAGGTCCGCCCGCTGGGCAGTCGTCTCGGTGCCTGGGCTTCGCCCCAGAGCCGGGTGATCGCCGATCGTGCTGAACTGGAAGCGCTGCTCAAGAATACCGAGCAACGTTTCAGCGACACTCAACCGCACTGCCCGGAACATTGGGGCGGTTACCGCTTGCTACCCGAGCGCATCGAGTTCTGGCAAGGCCGTCCGAGCCGCCTGCACGATCGCCTCAACTACCGTTTGCAAGGCGCCGACTGGATTCTTGAACGTCTGGCACCTTAAGCAGTCTACCGATCGGGATAGCCTGCCGCAGCGGCTTCAAGCCACTGGGGCAGGTCCCGGCGCTTGATCTTCTGCGCCTGAGCGCTTGCCAGTTGCTCGAGCATGAACGCTTTTTTCTGCTCGTCTTTACCCGCCAGCGCCAACGCCAGATCGCGGTCCATCCAGCGCTTGATCCGCACGTACAGCCACCAGTGGAAGTACAAACCGGCGACCGTGGTGACAACAATGATGAAGTAATCCATGAAAATCCTTGGGTCAGTGGGGCAGGTTTTTCGGTTTGCCGCTACTGTGTGGTGAGTTCCGAGGCGCCTGTACCGAGCCTGAATGAAACCAATTTTATCCGGGCGATGCCGTGACAGACGTCAAGCTGCGGAGTTTAATGAATACTTGTCCTTTGGAGTTGATGCTATGCGTAAGTCTGTTCTGCTGGTTGCTTCCTTTTCCACGATGGCGATGTTGCTCACCGGCTGCCAATCGAGCCTGACCGGTGACTCCTATTCCCGTGACGAAGCGCGTCGTGTGCAGACCGTTCGCATGGGCACCATCGAATCCTTGCGTCCGGTGAAAATCGAAGGCACCAAAACCCCGATCGGCGGCGCAGCGGGCGCAGTGGTCGGTGGTGTCGGCGGTAGCGCCATCGGCGGCGGTAAAGGCAGCATCGTCGCTGCGGTCATCGGCGCCGTGGCGGGCGGCCTGCTCGGTTCAGCCACTGAAGAAGGCCTGACCCGCACCCAAGGCGTGGAAATCACCGTCCGTGAAGACGACGGCAGCATGCGCGCCTATGTGCAGCAGGTTCAGGAGAATGAAGTGTTCCGCGTGGGCGAGCGGGTGCGGATTGCGACTGTTGACGGTACGAGCCGCGTTACGCACTAAGCGGGAACGAGCGGTAAAAGAAAACCCCGGCCGGGTGACTGGTTGGGGTTTTGTTTGTTAAGGATTCTCACGGCGCGGCGCGGGGGCCTATGAAATATTCCAACCCCTCGGGTAAGTCGATTTCTAATAGTTCTGCAACCTGTAGGACTTGAGTGCCTGTCAGTTCCAGCTCCCCAGGCTCTATTTCTTCCAGTTTTTTTGACTCGGTCAATTGAGCCAATGCCTGGTTCATTTCATAGTCTTTGATGGTCAGTTGGAACTGCAATGAATCATCTTGTTTTTCATCAGGGTAAAAACCGGTGATGGATAAATAGCGCATAATTTTTCTCTTCAGTTTCTTGAGGTTCTTCTACCAGGCTTTGCCTTTTTGGTTCGCTCGCCGGTTACGTGATTGAATTCGCCCAAATGCACTCCGGATTTATCGTAAAGCTCTACAGCACCGCTTTTGGAGTCCCACTCATATATACGGCCTTTGCGGTCTAGCCATCGGGCTCGTTTTTTCCCTCCACCTCGAACTGAAACCTTCGGTTTTACGGGAAATGCATCAGGGAAGCCTGGGAGGGTTTCCGGATCATCGTAGTACTTATGATCCCCTGGCATGCTCATCACTACATAAACCGGATTTACCCCCGACCCCACCGGAAACACAAGAATGAAATCCTTGTAATCAGGCGGATACACCGGATTCACAATAATCCCGTCAGCCGCTTTCGTCGGCGGATACACCCAAATATGCGGCGCTCGCGGAGCAGCCTCCAGCGCCGGAATCCCGAGAATGTCCGAACCCTCCACTGCCGGTGTCCAGATCAGCTCAACCCCATCCCCTAGATCCGCGACCTGCTGACTGTCGCGCAAGGTGAACTGCACGACATTGACCATTTCCCAATCGCGGTTCTTGCCGGTGTAGAAGCCATAACCCTTGAGACGGCCATCCGCCAGTTGCTCGACCTGCAAGCGAACGCGGGTCCTGGCCTGTTTCAGAGCGCGCAACTGATCTTCGGTATAAAGCGCGCTATCGCCCAGGCTTGGCGTCCAGAACAGCGCGACCACCGTAGCCAGCGCGGTGGCCCCGGCGGCGCCGATTGCGGCCACCGGAGCCGCGAGCGTCGGAGCACTCAGGGTGAGTCGGCCAATGCCGAGCGAGAGGGTACTGCCGCTGATGGTTTCGAGATTCAGCTGCCCGGCATCGTCCGCTTCGCGGGCACCCAGCCAGGCGATTTCCCCGTAATCCTTGAGGCTGTCGGTGGGTACCATGCCCGAAGGATTCGAGTAGTCGATGATGGCGTCCGGCAGTTTGCAGGACTTGGCGAAGACGCAACCGGCACGAACCGATTCGTCTCTTTTGGGGGCGATCTCACGACTGAGCTCGAAGGC
Source organism: Pseudomonas sp. GW823-FHT02C02 (assembly GCF_058797635.1). NCBI lineage: Bacteria > Pseudomonadati > Pseudomonadota > Gammaproteobacteria > Pseudomonadales > Pseudomonadaceae > Pseudomonas > Pseudomonas sp. GW823-FHT02C02. The sequence goes on from NZ_JBXAJV010000007.1 coordinate 93,488, forward strand.
CTCTTGCCTGGCGAGCATGGCGTCGTAAGCGTTTTGTCGGGCGTTCCGCTCGGCCAGTTCGGAGGCCGTCATGAAACGGTGAGTGACGTGGTGTCCGTCGCCGGACGGTGGGTTTTTAACCCGGGGGATATCCTTGTTTCCAGCCATTGATCTTCCTTGCGCTCGCACATCGACAGCCCCGGATAAGGGGCTGTGCGACGTTAACGAACGAGGTCAAACGTGGCTGTAGGACGAATCCTGATTGTCGTTAAGAGGGTTCTCTTTCGCTCAGGATGGCAGCGCGGTGCGCTTGCGGCTCGCTGCCGCTGTCACCGCGTAACCGATCAATGCCGCCAGAATCGAACCGGTCAAAATACCCATCCGGTCCATTCCGGCGTATTCACTGACACCCGGCTCGAAGGCCAGGGAGCCGACAAACAGGCTCATGGTGAAGCCGATACCACAGAGGATCGCGACACCCAGCACCTGGCCCCAGTTGGCGCCTTGGGGCAGGGCGGCGATGCCGATTTTCACGGCCAGCCAGGTCAGGCCGAACACACCGACGGTTTTGCCCAGCAGCAGGCCCACCGCAATGCCCATCGGCACGTGGTGAGTGAAGCTTTCCATGGTCACGCCGCTGAGCGACAGGCCGGCGTTGGCGAAGGCGAACAGCGGCAGAATGCCGTAGGCCACCCAGGGATGCAGGGCGTGTTCGAGGGTCAGCAGCGGTGACGGTTCGGCATTTTTTGTGCGCAAGGGAATGCAGAACGCCAGGGTCACACCGGCCAGCGTCGCGTGGACGCCGCTCTTGAGCACGCAGACCCAGAGGATCAAACCGATGATCATGTACGGCCCGAGCTTGACCACGCCGAGCCGGTTCATCGCAATCAAGGCGACGATGCACGACGCAGCCAATGCCAGCGAAAGTGTCGACAGCGTGCCGGAGTAGAAGATCGCAATGACAATAATGGCGCCGAGGTCGTCAATGATCGCGAGGGTCATCAGGAACAGTTTCAGCGACACCGGCACGCGCTTGCCTAGCAGGGCGAGAACGCCGAGGGCGAAGGCGATGTCAGTGGCCATCGGGATGGCCCAGCCACTCAGGGCTGCCGGGTTGTCACGATTGAGAAACCAGTAGAGGAGTGCCGGAACGACCATGCCGCCAATCGCTGCCGCGCCGGGCAGGACGATCTGCGAAGGTTTCGACAGCTGGCCGTCGAGGACTTCGCGCTTCACTTCCAGGCCGATCAGCAGGAAAAACAGGGCCATCAGGCCGTCGTTGATCCACAGCAGCGCCGGTTTGGCGATTTGCAGCGCACCGATCTGCGCCACCACCGGCGTGTCGAGGAAACTGCTGTACAGCCACGACAACGGGGAGTTGTTGATGATCAAAGCCAGGGCTGCCGCGGCGATCAATAACAGACCGCTGGCAGCTTCCAACTGAAAGAAACGCGTGAAAGTGCTACGCAGAGGCAAGGTCGCTCTCCATCGAAAAATCAAAAAGGTGGCACACCCTAACCCGTACCGTTGGTTGTTAAAACAAAAGTTATATTCTTTTTTGTTATATACCGTTACAACGCGAGGGGCTGGCACGGAGATGAGCCTAGCAGTTGCCAAACGTATTGGGCCTCAGCTGTATCTGTGCGTGGCGTGGGATTTTTCCTAAGCTTATGGGCTGAGCCTTGCACGAAGGCCGACTCAACGAGAAAAACCATCATGAGCGACAACCGACAGTGGGCCCGCGAAGCCATCCGGATCATCGAAGCCGACTTCCAGCGCAGCGCCGACACCCACCTGATCCCTTTGCCGCTCCCGGGGTTTTCGGGCATCGAGCTGTACTTCAAGGACGAGTCCAGCCATCCCACCGGCAGCCTCAAGCACCGGCTGGCGCGCTCGTTGTTCCTCTATGCCTTGTGCAACGGCTGGCTCAAACCCGGCGCGCCGGTGATTGAAGCGTCCAGCGGTTCGACGGCGATTTCCGAGGCTTACTTCGCCAGGTTGCTGGGCTTGCCGTTCATTGCGGTGATGCCGGCGACCACGTCCAAAGAGAAGATCGCGCAGATCGCGTTCTACGGCGGCAAGAGTCATCTGGTCGACGATCCGACGCAGATCTACGCCGAGTCCGAGCGCCTGGCCCGCGAACATGACGGGCATTTCATCGACCAGTTCACCTATGCCGAACGCGCCACTGACTGGCGGGCGAACAACAACATCGCCGAGTCGATCTTCCAGCAAATGCGTTTTGAACGGCACCCGGAGCCGAGCTGGCTGATTTCCAGCCCCGGCACCGGCGGTACCACCGCGACGCTGGGTCGATACGTGCGTTATCGCCAGCATTGCACCCGCGTGTTGTGCGCCGATGCCGAGCGTTCGGTGTTCTTCGATTTCTACAAGACGGGGGATGCCAGCCTGCGACTGGACCACGGTTCTCGGATTGAAGGCATTGGCCGGCCACGGGTCGAGGCGTCGTTTCTGCCCAAGGTGATCGATGCGATGGTCAAGGTGCCGGACGCGTTGTCGCTGGCGGCCATGCATTACCTGGCGCAACATTTGGGACGGCGTGTCGGCGGGTCGAGCGGGACCAACCTGATCGGTGCCTTGATGGCGGCCGGGCAGATGGCAGCGGCGGGGGAGTCGGGGTCGATCGTGGCGATTCTGTGCGACGGCGGCGAGCGGTATGAGACCAGCTATTACGACCAGGATTGGCTCAAGGCCCAAGGGTATGAGTTGAGTGGGTTGATGGAGGTTGTGGCGGGGAGTGTCGAGCGCGGTGAACCGCTTCCCGCCAACGTTTTACGCGCGAATATCTGATACCACCCCCCCCTGTAGGAGCGAGGCTTGCCCGCGAAGAGGTTAACGCGGTCTTCCTAAAAGACCGCGTCAATTTCTTCGCGGGCAAGCCTCGCTCCGACAAGTGGGGTGTTGCTTCAGGCTTCCAGGCCGAGGATGTCGCGGGCCACGGCTTCGGCGATCCGAATCCCGTCGACACCCGCCGACAGAATCCCGCCCGCATAACCCGCGCCTTCACCCGCCGGGAACAGACCTTTCACGTTCAGGCTCTGCATCGACTCGTTGCGGGTAATGCGCAGCGGCGACGAGGTGCGCGTCTCGATCCCGGTCAACACCGCGTCATGCAGCGAGTAACCGCGAATCTGCTTTTCGAACGCCGGCAGAGCTTCACGAATGGCTTCAATGGCAAACGCAGGCAGAGCCAGCGCCAGATCACCCAAGGCAACACCTGGTTTATAGGACGGTTCTACGCTGCCCAACTCGGTGGACGGCTTGCCGGCGATGAAGTCACCGACCAACTGCGCCGGGGCTTCGTAGTTGCTGCCGCCCAACACGTAAGCGTGGGATTCCAAGCGTTCCTGCAACTCGATACCCGCCAGCGGGCCGCCCGGGTAATCGACTTCCGGGGTGATCCCGACGACGATCCCGGAGTTGGCGTTACGCTCGTTACGCGAGTATTGGCTCATGCCGTTAGTGACCACGCGGCCCGGCTCGGATGTCGCCGCTACCACGGTGCCGCCCGGACACATGCAGAAGCTGTACACCGAGCGACCGTTCTTGGCGTGGTGCACCAGTTTGTAGTCGGCCGCCCCGAGTTTCGGGTGGCCGGCGTACTTGCCCAGGCGTGCGCGGTCGATCAGCGATTGCGGGTGCTCGATGCGGAAGCCCACCGAGAACGGCTTGGCTTCCATGAACACGCCACGGCTGTGAAGCATGCGGAAGGTGTCCCGGGCGCTGTGGCCCAAGGCAAGAATCACGTGTTTCGAATGAATCTGTTCGCCACCATTGAGCTCGACGCCGACCAGTTGGCCGTCCTCGATCAACACGTCGGTGACCCGCTGCTGGAAGCGCACTTCGCCGCCCAGCGCGCGAATCTGCTCGCGCATGTTCTCCACGACGCCGGTCAGTCGGAACGTACCGATGTGCGGTTTGCTGACGTAGAGGATTTCTTCCGGGGCGCCGGCCTTGACGAACTCGTGCAGGACTTTGCGACCGATGAATTTCGGGTCCTTGATCTGGCTATAGAGCTTGCCGTCGGAGAACGTCCCCGCGCCGCCCTCGCCAAACTGCACGTTGGATTCAGGGTTGAGTACGCTTTTGCGCCACAGGCCCCAGGTGTCTTTGGTGCGCTGACGCACTTCGGTGCCGCGTTCGAGGATGATCGGCTTGAAGCCCATTTGCGCCAGCAGCAGCCCGGCGAAAATCCCGCATGGACCAAAACCCACGACGACAGGGCGTTGCTCAAGATCCGCCGGCGCCTGGCCGACCACTTTGTAGCTGACATCCGGTGCCACGTTGACGTTACGGTCATCGGCGAACTTGTGCAGCAACGCGGCCTCATCCCTGGCGGTGAGGTCGATGGTGTAGATGAAGCACAGTTCAGAGGACTTTTTGCGCGCATCGTAGCTGCGCTTGAACAAGGTGAAATCGAGCAGGTCATCGCTGGCGATGCCCAGGCGCTGCACGATGGCAGGGCGCAGGTCTTCATCGGGATGGTCGATCGGCAACTTGAGTTCGGTGATTCGTAACATGACGGGATCCGGTTCGCGGGGCGCACAACTGCGCCAAGGCGTTTGAAGGCGGCGATTATAAGCCCCAAACGCCGGTCCCGTGAGGCAAAAACGATCAGTCGTTACGCGAGCCGCCGAAATACCCGCAACCGCGTTGCACCTGACCATCGATGCGCAGCTCGGCGCTCATGTGCTGGACGCTGCCGGTGGTGCTGTCGACGCAACGTTGCGGCGCGACCCACAGTTCGATGTGCTGGTTATTGGCTTCGGTGCTGAGATTGAAACGGCCATCGCCCAGCTGTTCTTCAACATAGGGCACGGCCAGGGGCGGCTGGCCGGCACGGTCGATAACCATGCCTTTGCCGCTGACCTTGACGTTCCACTCTGGCGAGTGGCCGGCGGCGCGCAGGATCAGCAATTTGAAATTGGGATCGTCGCAGGCGGCGCCGGAGCGTTCGACGCGGTACAGCTGTTCAAGATCAAGGCGACTGTCGACGATTTGCCCACGCACGTCGGCGAACAGCTTGCCCTGGGCATCGGCGAGGGCCGCGGCCTCTTGCAAGACGCTGGTGCCACCGCTGTCATTGACCACATAACTGCGCTGTTCATTGCACGGCTGGAACAGCAACTTGCCGTCCGCTGCCGTCAACTGGCCCTGAAGGCGGGTCTGGTCCACGTGGGAGGCGCTTTCACGCGGGCCATCAAACAATTGGCAGGCGGCAAACAGCGGAAGCAGGGCGACAAGGACTAAGGAACGGGCAACACGCATCTTTGGCTCTCCAGACAAGTGCCGCCACGTTACGCAGCCTGACCGTTCATCACAACCCCAGCGATGTTCGATCTCCTGTAGGAGCGAAGCTTGCTCGCGAAGGGGCCAGTGCATCCAGCATCGTCATGAATGACAGAACGCTTTCGCGAGCAAGCTTCGCTCCTACAGTGAGGGTGGTGTGTCAGCCGACGTGAAAGGTCTGGCCGGTCTGTAGGCCCTCTACGCTTTTGGCGTAGGCCAATGCCACATCCGCTGCGGGAACCGGCTTGTAGCCCCGGAAGTACGGCGCGTAACTGCCCATGGCTTCGAGCAGAACGGTCGGGCTGATCGAGTTCACCCGCAAGCCGCGGGGCAGTTCGATGGCCGCCGCACGCACAAAGCTGTCCAGCGCGCCGTTGACCAATGCCGCCGAGGCGCCGCTGCGAATCGGGTCGTGGCTGAGCACGCCAGTGGTCAAGGTGAACGAGGCGCCGTCATTGGCGAATTCACGGCCGATCAGCAGCAGGTTGACCTGGCCCATCAGCTTGTCTTTCAAGCCCAGCGCAAAGCTTTCTTCGCTCATTTCATCCAGCGGTGCAAAGGTCACGTTGCCGGCAGCGCAGACCAGCGCATCGAATTTACCGGTTTGCTCGAACAGCTTGCGGATCGAGGCGCTGTCGCTGATATCCACATTGAAGTCGCCGCTGTTACGGCCGATGCGAATGATGTCATGGCGCTGGGACAGTTCCTTGTCGACCGCTGAACCGATGGTGCCACCTGCGCCTATCAAAAGAATTTTCATCGTGCTGTTCCTCGAAGTGGTTGAACGAGGTTGCAGTCTAGAGTGGTTTTTTCCATTGATAAGCGCGCTAATAGGCAACCTTTGGTTTTCAAATGGAAACAATCCATGAGCGAGATGGATGATCTGGCAGCCTTTGCGGTGTTGATCGAAGCGGGCAGTTTCACCCTGGCGGCGCAGCAATTGGGCTGCAGCAAGGGGCAGTTGTCCAAGCGCATCAGCTTGCTGGAAACACGGTTCTCCGTTGTCTTGTTGCAACGCACCACCCGCCGTTTGAGTTTGACGGCGGCGGGCGCGGCGCTGTTGCCTCAAGCCCAGGCGCTGGTGGTTCAAGTCGAAAAGGCGCGTCAGGCGTTGGCGCGGTTGAAGGACGACATGGCCGGACCGGTGCGCATGACGGTTCCGGTCTCGCTGGGGGAAACCTTCTTCGATGGCTTGTTGCTGGAATTTTCCCGCCAATATCCCGAGGTGCAGATCGAGTTGGACCTCAACAACAGCTTTCACGATTTGTCCCGAGACGGTTTTGACCTGGCCATCCGCTCCGAAGTGGCCAATGACCAACGCTTGGTCGCGCGTCCTCTGCTGGCCTGGCACGAAATGACCTGCGCCAGCCCGGCCTATCTCGAACAGTACGGTGAGCCGCAGACGCCCCAGGCGTTGGCGGACCATCGCTGTCTGCTCAACAGCCATTACAGCGGTCGCGAAGAATGGCTGTATCACCAGCAGCACGAGTTGCTGCGGGTGCGGGTGTCGGGTCCGTTTGCCAGCAATCACTACAGCCTGTTGAAAAAAGCAGCGCTGGCAGGGGCCGGCATTGCGCGGTTGCCTTCCTACCTGCTGCAAACGGAATTGGCTGACGGGCGATTGCGCTGGCTCCTGCGTGATTATCAGACGCGGAGCATGCCGATGTACCTGGTGCATCCGTATCAGGGCGGACTGCCCAAACGCACGCAGGTGTTGGCGGACTACTTGATTGATTGGTTTAAACGCAGCGGCGAGGCATTAGCGCGTCTTCAGCAATAGCCGCCCACATCCAACCCCTTGTAGGGGTGAGCCTGCTCGCGATAGCGGTGTGACATTCAGCATTGATGTTGACTGACACAGCGCTATCGCGAGCAGGCTCACTCCCACAGGGGAAGGTGTTTACCGGGCGAAATGTCGGGCGATCAGATGATCGATCGACAATTTCCCCGGCCCGGTCGCCATCAGGTACAGCAACACCGCCGCCCAAGTGCCATGGGTCGGGTAGGCGTCGGGGTAAACGAACAGTTGAATGGTCAGGGTCATGCCCAGCAAGGCCAGCGCCGAAAATCGCGTGGCGAAGCCGATCAGGATCAACATCGGGAAGACATGCTCGGCGAAGGCGGCCAGGTGCGCCGCCAGTTCCGGGGACAGCAATGGCACGTGGTACTCGCTCTGGAACAGCGGGATGGTCGAGTCCGCCAGATGCGGCACGCCAAGCTGGAAGGAGCCGTCAAACAGGTCGATGGCCAGGCCTTCGACCTTGGTTTGCCCGGACTTCCAGAACACTGCCGCAATCGAGAAGCGCGCGATAAAGGCGATCAGACTGCGGGGAATCATCTCCAGTAACGCGATGGCGCGAACGATGGGGTTCTGTGATTCGGTCCGGATGTTCATGGCGATACCTTGTTGTTATGCAAGTGAGTGATGGCGTTCCGGCTGATCAGCAGCGCCAGGGTTTGGCTGAGGTCGAAGGCGGGGGCGGCTTCCAGCGCCTGCATCAGTGACTGGCCGTTTTGCAGATACTGGATGAACGCGCTGGCACCTTGATCAAGGGCGAATACTTCAACGTCCAGGCCATTGCGCAACACCAGCGCGTGTTGTCCCTGGCTCAGGTCAATCCCCGCCAGCGTTGTTTCCTGTTGATGCGCCGCCCAGATCGCCACCACCGCGAAGGCAGAACTCAACAGGTTGAGGGAGGGATGAAGTTCGACGGTGAGCTCGCTCAGGGCTTGCGGGTCGGCCAGTGCTGCGGCGATCTGCTCATGCTCCAGGGGCTGCGCATCGGCCGCGTGATACGCGATGACGCGCAGGCGCTCCAATCGGGCGACATCGGCCAGATAAGGCACGCTGGCGGCGGGCGCAAAGCCTTCGATGAAGGCTGCGAAATCGTGCCCGTAGTCATTCATCAACGGGCTGCGGGGCGGGGAGCCGTGCACATGAACACCGGCCATGGCCCGGAAGAATTCATCGCCGACCAATTGCACAACCACGGGGTAACTGTCCGCCAACGCGTTGATCAGCGAGGCCTGCACATTGTTGCGATACACCGCGAAACGGCTGGCCGGATCGGCGCCATTGACGCTGAGTAATCCGTCAGGGCAGGGCCGCTCCGGATCAAGCAGGGCGGCGGCGAAATCGGCGTGATTGCTCATGACCGGACCTCGGCGCATCGCAACAACTCATCGGCCTGACGCGCTTCGGCGTGTAATACGCCGAAGGCTGGCACCTGATTGTCGCGTTCGATCAGCGTTGCTACTGGCCCGACACGCTCCAGCACTTGCACGTACAGCGCCCACACGGCGTTGTCGATGGGCGCGCCGTGATCGTCGATCAACAGACGGTCACCGAGGCTGTCGGTGTCTTCGGCAAATCCGGCCAGATGAATCTCGCCGACGGCATGAAGGGGCAGGGCATCGATGTAGGCCACAGGATCGCGTTGATGATTGATGCTCGACACGTAAACGTTGTTCACGTCCAGCAACAGCCCGCAGCCTGTGCGGCGAATGACTTCGCTGATGAAGTCGGCCTCATCGATCGTCGAGCGTTTGAACGCCAGGTACGTCGCCGGGTTCTCCAGCAGCATTGGGCGTTTGAGGGTGGTTTGCACCTGGTCGATGTGTTCGCAGACGCGGTTCAACGTCGCGTTGTCGTAGGCCAGTGGCAGCAAGTCGTTGAGGAACACCGGGCCATGGCTGGACCAGGCCAGGTGTTCGGAAAAGAAGTGGGGTTGGTAGCGCTCGATCAGTTCGGCAAGGCGTTGCAGGTGTTGCACATCCAGCGGACCTTCGGCACCGATGGACAGGCCAACGCCATGCAGCGACAGCGGATACTGCTCGCGGATCAACCCCAGGTAATGATGAAAAGGGCCGCCGGCCACCATGTAGTTTTCGGCGTGGACTTCGAAGAAGCCGATGTCCGGCTTTGAACCGAGCACTTCACGCAAGTGCCCGGTCTTGAGCCCCAGCCCGGCGCGGGGCGGGAGCCCGAACAGTGAATTGTTCATGGTCGACACTCAGGCTGGGAGGCGGATCAGGCTTTGGCTTTGAAGGCTTCCATCTGACCGAAACCGGTCGGCGAGGTTTTGCTTTCGGTGGTGGCGCACGTGCCTTTCGGAACGAGTTTCCAGGCGTTTGCCTGGTGGTCCATCTTGGCAGTACCGGCGCAGGTGGTGCCTGCACCTGCGGCGCAATCGTTATGACCTTTCATGGCCACGCCGAAGCATTTTTCCATGTTGCTGTTGTCGGCGGCCTGGACGGTGGAGACAGCGGCCATGCTCAGCGCAGAACCAAGGGCCAGAACGAGGGCGGTGGCGGACAGGGTGCGGGTGGTAGCAGTCATGATGTTTCTCCGTTGTTTGAGTTTTGGTAAGCCGCGTGTGTGCTGGCTTACCCCTCTAGAGAGAGGTCATCGCGATGCGTTACAGCCCAGTGCAAAACTTTTTTAAAAACCTCAAAACACCACCGACCCCTTGTGGGAGTGAGCCTGCTCGCGATAGCTGTTTCGCCTTCAACGGTTTTGTTGACTGACACTCCGCTATCGCGAGCAGGTTCGCTCCCACAGGGGGGCTTTATTGCCGTGAAGGTTTATGGCGGGCACAAAAAAACGGCCCGAAGGCCGTTTTTTGTTTACCGCAATTGCTTAGCCGCCGAGATACGCTTCGCGCACTTTCGGATCAGTCAGCAGTGCTTCCCCCGTGCCGGTCATCACCACCCGGCCGTTCTCCAGAACGTAGGCACGGTCGGCAATTTTCAGCGCCTGGTTGGCGTTCTGCTCTACCAGAAACACCGTCACGCCATCCTTGCGCAGCTGTTCGATGATGTCGAAGATCTGCTGGATGATGATCGGTGCCAGGCCCAACGATGGCTCGTCGAGCAGCAGCAGTTTGGGTTTGCTCATCAGCGCACGGCCGATGGCGAGCATTTGCTGTTCGCCGCCGGACATGGTGCCGCCGCGTTGGGCAAAGCGTTCTTTCAGGCGTGGGAAAAGTCCGAGAACCTTGTCCATCTGTTCCTGATAATCGCCCTTGCTGGTAAAGAATCCGCCCATGGACAGGTTCTCTTCCACGGTCAGGCGGGCGAACACTCGACGACCTTCCGGCACGACCGCAATGCTTTTACGCATGATCTGCGACGAGTCCTGGCCGACGAGCTCTTCACCCATGTAGCGGATGCTGCCGCTGTGGGCTTGCGGCGAACCGCAGAGGGTCATCAGCAAGGTCGACTTGCCGGCACCGTTGGCGCCGATCAGGGTCACGATCTCGCCCTGGCGGACTTCGACGTTGACGCTGTGCAGCGCCTGGATCTTGCCGTAGAAGGTGGAAACGTTTTCAAATTGCAGCATTTACGCTTCCCCCAGGTAGGCTTTGATCACTTCAGGATTGTCGCGGATCTGTTCCGGCGTGCCGTCGGCCAGAGGCGTGCCCTGGTTGATCACGACGATGTGGTCGGAAATGCTCATGACCAGTTTCATGTCGTGTTCGATCAGCAGCACGGTGACGTTGTGCTCTTCACGCAGCATGCTGATCAGCGCTTTGAGGTCCTCGGTTTCCTTCGGGTTCAGGCCGGCGGCCGGTTCGTCGAGCATGAGGATCCGCGGACGGGTCATCATGCAGCGAGCGATTTCCAGACGGCGTTGCTGACCGTAGGCCAGGGTGCCGGCCGGGCGGTTGGCGAACTGCGTGAGGTTGACCTTATCCAGCCAGAACTCGGCAAACTCCATGGCCTCGCGTTCGCTTTTGCGGAATGCCGGGGTCTTGAACAGACCAGACAGGAAGTTGGTGTTCAGGTGACGGTGTTGCGCGATCAAGAGGTTCTCGACCGCGGTCATGTCCTTGAACAACCGCACGTTCTGGAAGGTGCGCACCACGCCTTTGAGGGCGATCTTGTGGCCCGGCAGGCCTTCGATCGGCTCGCCGTCCAGCAGGATGCTGCCACCACTCGGCTTGTAAAAACCGGTCAGGCAGTTGAACACCGTGGTTTTGCCGGCGCCGTTAGGGCCGATCAATGCAACCACCTGTTTTTCTTTCACGGTCAGGGCCACGCCGTTGACCGCCAGCAAGCCGCCGAAGCGCATGCTCAGATTTTCGACTTTAAGGATCTCGCGGCTCATTTGCGCAGCTCCATGTGAGGACGTTGCATGGGCAGCAGGCCTTGAGGACGCCAGATCATCATCAGCACCATCAAGGCGCCGAACATCAACATGCGGTACTCACTGAACTCACGCATCATTTCCGGCAGCAGGATCATCACCACGGCCGCGAGGATCACACCCAACTGCGAGCCCATGCCACCCAATACGACGATGGCGAGGATGATCGCCGACTCGATGAAGGTGAACGACTCCGGTGTCACCAGGCCCTGACGGGCAGCGAAGAAACTGCCGGCGAAACCTGCGAAGGCGGCGCCCAGGGTGAAGGCGGAAAGCTTGATGACCGTAGGATTCAGACCCAGCGCACGGCAGGCGATCTCGTCTTCACGCAACGCTTCCCACGCACGGCCGATCGGCATGCGCAGCAAACGGTTGATCACGAACAGCGCAGCCAGGGCCAGCAGCAGTGCAACCAGGTACAGGAAAATCACCTTGTTGATCGAGTTATAGGCCAGGCCGAAGTACTCGTGGAACGTCTGCATGCCTTCTGCCGCTTTGCGCTCGAAGGTGAGCCCGAAGAACGTCGGCTTCTCGATGTTGCTGATGCCGTTCGGGCCACCAGTGATATCGGTGAGGTTACGCAGGAACAGACGGATGATTTCACCAAAGCCCAGGGTCACGATCGCCAGGTAGTCGCCGCGCAGACGCAGTACCGGGAAGCCGAGCAGGAAACCGAAAGTGGCCGCCATCAGGCCGGCGATCGGCAGACAGATCCAGAAGCCCAGACCCAGATAGTGCGACAGCAATGCATAGCTGTACGCCCCGACGGCATAGAAGCCGACGTAACCCAGGTCGAGCAGGCCGGCCAGGCCGACCACGATGTTCAGGCCGAGGCCGAGCATCACGTAGATCAGCACCAGCGTGGCGATATCCACCGCACCACGAGAGCCGAAGAACGGCCAGACCAGGGCACCGGAGATCAGCGCAATGATGATCCAGCGTTGGGTGGTCGGCAGGGTCAGGAAGTTACTGGCCTTGGCCGGAATCAGCGGCATGTTTGGCGACGAGCGCCAGGCCGAGCTGATCTGTTGATCGAACAGCACCCGCAGGAACATCAGCACCGAGCACACCGCGATAGTGATCAGTGTGGCGCTGCTGGTGCCGTGCACTTCGAGGTGGATGCCGACGATGGTCAGTTTCAGACCCAGTACCGGGTAGGCCACGGCCCACACCAGCAAAGCACTGAACAGTGCCTGTTTAAGATTCCTAGTCATACTTTTTCAACCTCCGGACGGCCAAGGATGCCGGTCGGCCGGAACAACAGAACCAGAACCAACAAGCCGAAAGCCACGACGTCCTTGTACTGGTCGCCGAAGATATCGGCACCAAAGGCTTCCGCCACCCCTAATACCAGCCCGCCGAGCATGGCTCCCGGGATGCTGCCGATACCGCCCAGTACCGCTGCGGTGAACGCCTTGAGTCCAACGAGGAACCCGGCGTTCGGGTTGATCACACCGTATTGCATGCTCAACAAGACGGCCGCGATGGCCGCCAATGCGGCACCGATGACGAAGGTCAGGGCGATGATGTTGTTGGTATTGATGCCCAGCAAGTTGGCCATCTTGATGTCTTCGGCACAGGCGCGGCAGGCACGTCCGAGACGAGAGCGGGAGATGAACATTGTCAAGCCGAGCATGGCGACGAAGGTCACCACGAATACCACGATTTGCATGTAGGAAATCAGCACTTCATGTGCGCCACCTGGCCCGAAGGTGAAGCTGCCGGGGATCAGGTTGGCTATGGATTTGTCCTTGGAGTCTTGCGCCAACAGAACCGTGTTCTGCAGGAAGATCGACATGCCGATGGCGGAAATCAGCGGGATCAGACGGTTGCTGCCGCGCAAAGGGCGGTAGGCGACGCGTTCGATGCTGTAACCGTAGGCACTGGTCACGACGATGGTCGCGATGAAAGCAGCGGTAATCAACAGCGGAACGCTGTCGAGTCCCAGCATGGCCAACCCGGCGATGGCGATGAACGCCACGTAGGAGCCGATCATGTACACCTCGCCGTGGGCGAAGTTGATCATTCCAATGATGCCGTAAACCATCGTATAGCCGATGGCGATCAGGGCATACGTACTGCCAATGGTCAGGCCATTAACCAGCTGTTGGAGGAAGTGATAGATGTCAGGCATTACAGCGCTCCTAAAAACCTGATACGCATTTCACTGGTGGAGTCATTTTCCCGCTCGAGCCCCGTGGATCTGCATCCACTTCGAACGCGAGGTTTGCCAGCGAACCGCTGATGACGGTTTTGAGATTTTCAGGTGGGGAGACTGGCGGATCACGCCAGCGCGGCCCAATACATTCGTAAAACAAAGCCCACGGCACGCCGTGGGCTTTATTGGCAGTCAGTCAGGCAACGCCTTACTGAGGCTTGGCTTCAGTTTTTGGTTTGCCGAAGTGCCACTCGTAAACCACAAATTTGAAGTCTTTCAGGTCGCCCTTGTCGTCGAAGCTCAGGTCGCCGGTAGGCGTCTTGAAGGTGCCTGCGTGGATGGCAGCAGCCACTTTGGCAGTGTCTTCGGACTTGGCGGCCTTGATGCCTTCGGCAATCACTTCCACAGCCGAGTAGGCCGGGAACACGAACGGACCGCTCGGATCTTCTTTCTTCGCTTTGAACGCATCAGCCAGGGCGATGTTGGCCGGATCCTGGTCGAAGGATTTCGGCAGCGTCACCAGCAGACCTTCCGAAGCTTTCTGAGCGATCTGCGAGATCGAGTCGTTACCCACGCCTTCCGGACCCATGAACTTGGCTTTCAGGCCTTTTTCATCCGCCTGGCGCAGGATCAGACCCAGCTCAGGGTGGTAGCCACCGTAGTAAACGAAGTCGACGTTGGCTTGCTTGAGTTTCTGGATGATCGACGAGAAGTCCTTGTCGCCGGCGTTGATGCCTTCGAACACGGCAACCTTGGTGCCTTTTTTCTCGAGGGTTTGTTTAACGGCGGTGGCGATGCCTTCACCGTATTGCTGTTTGTCGTGCAGGACAGCAACGATCTTCGGTTTTACGAAGTCGGCGATGTAGTTACCGGCGGCAGGGCCTTGGGCGCTGTCCAGACCGATGGTGCGGAACACCATTTTGTAACCACGGGCGGTGATGTCCGGGCTGGTGGCAGCCGGGGTGATCATGATCACGCCTTCGTCTTCGTAAATGTCCGAAGCCGGTTGGGTGGAGCTGGAGCACAGGTGACCGACCACGAACTTGACGCCGTCGTTGACGACTTTGTTCGCGACAGCTACCGCTTGTTTTGGATCACAGGCGTCATCGTATTCAACGGCTTCGAGTTTCTTGCCGTCTACGCCGCCTTTGGCGTTGATCTGTTCGATGGCCATTTTGGCGCCACTGAACTGCATGTCGCCGTATTGGGCTACAGGGCCGGTTTTAGGGCCGGCGATGCCGATCTTGATGGTGTCAGCTGCGAACGAATGGCTGGCAACCCCGGCCAGAACCATAGCGGCAAACAGTTTGGAAATCTGCTTAGTAGCCTTAGTCATAGTGCTCCACTCTTACTGTTGTAGTTTTTATAGTCCTGGCGCCGTAGCAGCAGAACCGGGTCAGATATCTTCGATATCCTCCGGAAAATGCCCCCGACAACTGTACCGGTACAGTGTAGAGCGCCAATTGTTAGCCTGGGAAGCTGGCGCCGGGGGGCAAAACCTGAGGGTGTCGCTTAATTGAAAGAAAAAGACAGAATAGCGGCGGGATGTTAGCTGGCTAATTGCTTGATTCAGCAGCATTCCCTGGCTTTCCTGCTCTTTTCTTTCGGTGACTCAATTGCATCCGGGTTTTTCTGCCAGACCACCGACGTTATCATTCGCGTCGATTTCTTTTCCGGACAGTGCCCATGAATGAAGAACCTAGCACCCTCTATGCCAAGCTGCTTGGTGAAACCGCATCTATTACGTGGAAAGAGTTGGAGCCCTTCTTTGCCAAGGGTGCCCTATTGTGGGTCGATCCCGGCCTGGATTTGATCGCTGCTGCCCAAGCTGTTGCGACGGATGAAGGTGAGAAAGTGGCTGCCTGGCTGGCTGCCGACAAGGTCGCCAAGCTGTCTGAAACGCGGGCGCTGGATCTTTTTGAACGCGACCCGCAGCTGTGGGCTGTGGTGGTTTCACCGTGGATTCTGATCCAGGAAAGGGCGACGAGCTGACTGTCCGCACTTTATTGGTGCGCCTGGCGGGCGACCAAAAGTGTGTAGGTGAGTAGCGTGATGGCATGTTGCCGTAGAGAAAGGCCACAGAAGGGTCTTGGCGAGGGTGACGTAAACGTAACGGGAACAGTTTATTGAGCAGCCTTCGGGCTGCTTAATTGTTTCTGGATGTTGGGTTTTTCGGTGAATCCGATGCCGCCATCGCGAGCAGGCTCGCTCCCACATTTAACCGCGTTTCTTCAGAAGAAATGCGATCCCTGTGGGAGCGAGCCTGCTCGCGATTGGGCGCGACGCGGTTTTAGAAGGTTTTACCGGTATGGTTATTCAGCGAAATAACCTTGGTCTTGCCAATCCGGTGACGGTAGATCTCACGCAGGTACTTGATCGCCTTCTTCACGCAGTCGCGCGACAGGCGAATGTCGTTGATCGAGACGAATTTGTCCTTGTCGTTGATCAGCTCGCGGTACTTCTTCTCGTACATCGGTTTGATCGCGTACCAGTTGGTGTCGAGGATCTTCGCCGGGTTCTCGAACTCGTTCAGCAGATCGTCGATCAGGTCTTCGTCGAAGTCTTCATTGATGATGAAGTCGAGGATCGAGTTATCCAGGGTGTCGTCGAAGCGGTACGGGTTCTTCGCGAAGCAGCGCTTGATGAAGGCCACGATCAGCGTCAGGAAATCGTCCGACAGGCACGGGCTCTTGGCGATCAGGGTGGTCAGCGACAAGTTGGCCGAAGCGCCGATCACCAGGGCATAACGCTTGAGCGTAGTGTTGGGGAACAGGCTGTTGAGGTGGGTCTTCAACCGGTTCAAGTCCATGTAGGACAGCTTGTAGTCTTTCGGCAGCGAGACAATCGACACCACCGACGAGCAGTTCTTGAAGAAGTGCAGGTCGTGCAACGCGGCCGCGTCATAACCGGAATTCTTGTACTGCTCCAGCGAGGCCCGATAGCGCTTGGACTCGATCGGCAACAGGCTGATGCCTTCGATCGCCTGGGTCACTTTGTTGAAGTGCGGCAGGTCGATGGAACGGAAGAACAGGTCGTCGATGTTCAGACGCTGTGGCTCTTTCTCGAACACCTTGAACTTGTCGCTGCTCGGCGGCGGGGTTTCCGGCACCACGGACTCGGCGTAGGCAATCGCCACCGGGCCGGCCAGGCTCATGAACAGGTCGTTGGCGTCGAGGCGAATGGTTTCGCCGATGTCGATGCCGGCGCGACGGAAATAGTTCTGGTCGTAGTCAGTCGTGACCGCCTGCGCCGTCAGAATGTTGAAAATCTGCTGCGAGATGTATTGGTTGGCGTGCTTTTCCATCGCGTTGACGTCGATGTTCTGAATGTTGCCGTCATCGCTTTCTTCGGCATACCGCATGATGTCGTTGGAGATCAGCATCATGGCGTTCCATGGGCGGATCCGGCCCATGACGCTGGCCTCGCTGCTGTCTTCGTTGGCGAAGTTATAGGAGAAGTCCCACTCTTCCGACAGGTATTTGCACAGCAGGCGACCGGCGTTGATGTGCAGCGCCTCGGACATTTCGCTGCGGTGATCGGAAATGTTCGGCAGCACGCAGATGCCGCTGGTGAAGATCGGCTCGAAGACGAAGGAGTGACCGCTCTTGCCGTCGTGCTCATCCATCGGCTTGGTGTCGAACGTCTTGTTCATGTACGAGTGTTGCTGGGCCAGGCCGAATTCCGAGGCCATGCCCGAACCGGTACCGCCGCCGGCACTGAAGATCGAGAAATACAGGCGCGACTGGTTGGCCTTGATCCCGCAGCTGTCGATCAGGTACGAGTGAATCATTTTCCAGTCCGGGCTGGAGAAACGCTGGGTGTCCTTGTTCAGGATGATCTTGGCCAGGTACTGACCGAGGATCGGCGCGTTACCGGCGCCACCGGCGTGGACTTCCGACAAGTCCATGATCTTCATTTTGCTGTAGTCGCGCAGGAAGCCACTCTTTTCGCCCTTGCGCGAGAAACGGATGCGACCGGCGATGTCTTTGTCCAGGTCGCCGAGCATCACCAGCGGCTCGACCAGGAACACCGGTTTGGTGGCCTTGTTCGGCCCCAGGCGCAGGTTGTTGCGGATCCACTGCGCCGGGCTGTAGCCCTTTTCGGCGTAGCGTTTGTCCGGCGACAGACGGTCTTCGTTGTTGAATTCGTTGAGGTAAAACTTGCGGGCGTTGTACACCAGCTCCGCGACGTCCAGCGCAATGTTCGATCCGCAACGTCCCAGGCCGATCAGGCACACCGACGGGAATTCCTGATCGCTGTGCTGTTCGTTGTCGCCTTCCAGGTGCGGTGGGCGCGGGAACACCATGTCGCGCAGGCCATCGAGGTTATCGAGGATGCGGTCGGTGTTGGTTTCGGTGAAATACAGGTATTGCTGACTGGCCAGAGGACGTGACGGGATCAATGGCTTCGACGATGAGGGGCTGTTCGCCGCGGGGCTCAGTGTCAGGTCGGAAACCGTAGTGGCCGGATTATTTTTAGAGGTCATTGGGCGCCATGTACCTGGGCTGGTTGGCTCGGCGACACGGTGTCGTCGAACCTTCACGGAATAGGAACTCGCGACTTTTTTAGCGCGTATTTTACCCAAGCGTCAGGGACTAAGCCTGAGCGTCGCTCGGGGGAATCCTTTCCTTAGTCATGATGAATCGGCCAATATTCTGCGATCTTTAATCAAAAAGAAGGCTAAATGATGTCAACGCTACCTTCGTTGAGTTTTGCCGGAATCGGCCTGATGGGCTTGCCCATGTGCCGCCGCCTGTTGGCGGCGGGGTATCCGCTGACGGTGTGGAATCGCAACCCGGCCAAGTGCGCAGCGCTGGTCGAGGCCGGCGCCCGGCAAGTGGCAACGGCGGCTGAATTGGGTCAGCACGCTGATGTGGTGATG
Organism: Pseudomonas sp. GW823-FHT02C02; assembly: GCF_058797635.1. Lineage (NCBI taxonomy): Bacteria > Pseudomonadati > Pseudomonadota > Gammaproteobacteria > Pseudomonadales > Pseudomonadaceae > Pseudomonas > Pseudomonas sp. GW823-FHT02C02. Next base: position 111,965 of record NZ_JBXAJV010000007.1, read on the forward strand.
CTGTGCCTGGCGGACACGGCGGTGGTGCGCGAGGTGGTTTTCGGTCCGGCTGGCATTGCCGAGGGCGCTAAAAGCGGTCAGTTGCTGGTGGACTTTTCCAGTCTGGAACCGACGGCGACGCGGGACATGGCATCGGCGCTTGTCGACCAATGCGGCATGCGTTGGCTGGATGCGCCGGTGTCCGGCGGGGTCGTCGGTGCCGAGGCCGGTAGCCTGGCCATTATGGTCGGCGGCGAAGCGGCAGACCTTGAGCGAGTCAGGCCGGTGCTGTTGAACCTCGGTCAGCGGGTGACTCACATGGGCGGTGTCGGCGCCGGGCAGGTGACCAAGGCCTGTAATCAGATGATTGTTGCCTGCAATGCACTGGTGATTGCTGAAGTGGTGGCACTGGCCGAGCGCTCCGGGGTTGACGCCAGCCTGATCGCCGAGGCGCTGGCGGGAGGGTTCGCTGATTCAAAACCGCTGCAGATCCTCGCCCCGCAGATGGCCGAGAGTCGTTTCGAGCCGGTGAAGTGGCACGTGCGTACGCTGCTCAAAGACCTCGACACCGCGGTGAAATTCTCCCGCGAACAGGGCTCGGCCACGCCGATCAGCGGCTTGGCCGCACAACTGATGCGCCTGCATGGGGGGCAGGGCTTTTTGGAAAAGGATCCGTCGACGTTAGTGCAGTTGTACCGTAGCCAGGCTCAGAGAACTGACACTGCGTGAATGTTTGCGCTGATTGATTTCGGCCAGCACCGCAGGCAGCTCGGCCAGCGGTACCGGGCGGCTGAGCAGGTGGCCTTGAACCAGGTCGCAGCCCTGGCGTTCGAGAAAGTCATGTTGCTCGGGCGTTTCGACGCCCTCGCTGACGACCTGTAAATGCAGGGTGTGGGCCATGATGATAATGGCGTGGACGATTTCCATGTCCTGGATGGCCTTGGGGATGTCCTGAATGAACGAGCGGTCGATTTTCAGTGTGTTCAGCGGCAGGCGCTTGAGGTAGGCCAGGGATGAATAGCCCGTGCCGAAGTCGTCGATCGAGAGCGAGACGCCGAGAGAACGGATCTGCTTCAACAACGCCAGGGTGTTGGCGAGATTGCCCATCAGCGCGTTTTCGGTGACTTCGAGTTCCAGCCGTTGTGGTGACACTCCGGCGATGCGCAGGGCGTTTTCGATTTCATCGGCCAACTCTTCGCGGGCGAGGTTCAGCGGCGAGCAGTTCACGGCGATCTTGAGTTCTTCGCGCCCCTGGCGAGACAGCACTCCAAGATCCTCACAGGCCTTGTGCAATACCCAGTTATCCAGTTCGTTGATCAGGCCGTTGGCCTCGGCAATGGCAATGAACCGATCCGGTGCCAGCAACCCGTGGACCGGGTGTTGCCAGCGAATCAGCGCTTCGAGTTTGGTGACCTGGCCGCTTTTCAGGTCGTAGATCGGTTGGTAATAAAGGATCAGACCGGCGTCGTTGCGCAGGGCGTACCGCAGTTCTTCTTCGAGTTGCAGCTCCAGCGTGGCACGGTTTTTCATGTGTGGACTGAAAAAATGCAGCCCGTTGCGCCCGCTGCCCTTGGACTGGTAAAGCGCCAGGTCGGCGTTTTTCAGCAGCTCCTCGCAGGTCGTACCATCTTGCGGAAAAACGCTGATGCCGATGCTGGTGGTCATGACCATGCTGCGGCCGGACAGCTCGATGGGCTCTTTCATCTTCAGCATGATGCGTTGGGCCATGCTCCGGGCTTCTTCAAGGTCATGCAGCCCGATGAGGATGCAGAACTCGTCCCCGCCAAAGCGCGCCACCACATCGTCATGGCTGCGTACCGAATCCTTGATATGGCTGGCCAGGACCTTGAGCAATTCATCGCCGGCGTCATGGCCCAGGCTGTCGTTGATCCGCTTGAAGTGGTCGATGTCGAGGAACATCACGGCAAGCATCCCGCCTTCGTTGGTCTTTTCGAGCAGTTTTTCGGCGAAAATCTGATTGAAGCCACGGCGGTTGATCAGGTTGGTCAGCGCGTCGTAGTGCGCCACCTGTTGCAGCGACAAGCGCGCCTGATCCAGTTGGCTGAGCAGGATGTTGACCCGCTTCAGGTCGGATTCCTTGTGTTGCAGCTTCTTGTCGGCCAATGCCGCGCTGATGCTGCTGCCGATGATCAGCAAGGTCATTACCGCCACTGTCAGCCCCAGTTGCAGGTGGGTGTTGTCGTCGGGCAGTGGCTGGGGGCTATCGATGGGAAGTACCAGGTTGAGCGCCGCCATGCCAGTGAAATGCATGCTGACGATGCCGGCTCCGAGCACCAGGCTGGCGGTGTATTTGAGCAGTTGATGAACCACGCCGCTGCCCTCGCACAGGTGACGGGAAATCAACAGGGCCGCCAAGCTGGCGCCAATTGCGATCACGATTGAGAGAGCGAACAGGGCAGGGTTGTAATAGGCCGTCGCGTAGGAGCGCATCGCGGCCATACCCACGTAATGCATGGTCGCGATACCCAGGCCGATCCATACCGCGGCCCGCAGTGTTTTCCAGAAAGTCAGATGAGGATGGCTGAGGGTATGCATCGCCAGCCACGAAGCTGTCAGTGCAAACAGCAACGAGATCAGGGTGACGGGTAACTGATAATGGATTTCGATCGGGGCCTGGAAGGCCAGCATGCTGACAAAGTGCATGGCCCAGATACCGCCCGCCAGACACCCGGCACCAACCCAGCGCCACAGACGTTGGGACGCCGCTTTCTCGGCGTGGCCGATCCGTTCGGTGATGTCCAGTGTGGCGAAGCCGGTCGCACAGGCGACCACATAGGCCAGCAACACCAGAAAGGGGTTATGGGTGCAATTGAGGATGACCTGGCCAGTCTCAGGCAGTTGAGTCGTGAAATATAAAGCTGGCCACTCCATCGGACGCCTCGTATTTATCCAGCCGACACCATGAACCCTGGCGAATGTCTTGGAGTATAGAGGTCACACAAAGAGTGCAAACGGTAGTGGCACATTGCATTCGAACATTTTGTAATTACTGGCGCCGGTATTCAGGCGATCTGCTCATAAGGGAACTCGAATTCCGGTTGCAGGGCCGGCAATCCGAACGCTGCCCGTGCCGCATCGCAATCCACATTTGCCTCGCCGTTGGCCCAGGAGGCGTCGAACTCCCGACAGGTGCTGGAACGTTGGTCGTAAATCGAGCATTGCACGGTGCTGCCGACTTCGCCGACCAGCCCGACGCAGCGAGTGGGTTTGCAGTCCGTGCCCAGCATGGCCACCCGGCTGGGGCTGATGGGTGCGACTAGCTCGTCAGGCACCGTTCCCCCGGCCGAGGTGCATTCACCCCAGAAAAAAGACACGCGAAAATGAGAACAGCAGGCACCGCAATTCAGACACGGACTGGCTTCGGACATGGGCGATAATCAAAGAGGGATAGGGGATTGGTGGGGCAGGCAAGGCCGCTATTCTAGGCTTCGCTTTGAACTTGGGAAGGGGGCGAAAAAGTATTTTTTCATGTGACCAATGGCGAGAAATACTTGCCTTGCAGAATCCCTTGTGGGAGCGAGCCTGCTCGCGAAAGCGGCGGATCAGTCACCCTCTGTATTGAATGTGCCGGCCTCTTCGCTATCAGCTCGCTCCCACAGGTTTGGATTTGGCTCCATGGGTTGATATCAGCATTACGAATAATTACAGACAGCTCCGGCGGGCCTGTCTAGATTGGAGGTTCCGGGGACAGCGAAGCCCCAATAACAATAAAAGAGACGGACCCCCATGCAGAACTCGACCCAAGCGGCGAATGCCTGGCGCATTCTGTTCCTGCTGTTCCTGGCCAATCTGTTCAACTTCTTCGATCGCACCATCCCGGCCATCATCATCGAACCCATCCGCATGGAATGGCACCTCAGCGACTTTCAGCTGGGGATCATCGGTACTGCATTCACCATCGTCTACGCCATTGCCGGCTTGCCCCTGGGGCGCATGGCCGATACCGGTTCGCGCAGCAAGCTGATGGGCTGGGGCCTGGCGGCGTGGAGCGGTCTGACGGCGGTCAATGGGCTGGTGGGCAATTTCTGGGCGTTCCTGATCGTGCGCATGGGCGTCGGCGTCGGCGAAGCCAGTTACGCGCCGGCCGCCAACTCGCTGATCGGCGACCTGTTCCCGGCGCATCGTCGCGCGCGGGCCATGGGCATTTTCATGCTCGGTCTGCCACTGGGCCTGCTGCTGGCGTTCTTCACCATTGGCGCAATGGTCAAAGCGTTCGACAGCTGGCGTGCACCGTTCTTCATCGCGGCGGTGCCGGGGCTGATCCTCGCTATCTTCATGTTCTTCATCAAAGAGCCGAAGCGTGGCGCGGCAGAAACCGTGCAGGTCTCGCAAGAGAAAGTCGACAAGCCGATCCGGCGAATTCTGGCAGTGCCGACCTTTCTTTGGCTGGTCATGGCCGGGTTGTGCTTCAACTTCGCTACTTATGCCTGCAACTCGTTTCTGGTGCCGATGTTGCAGCGTTACTTCCTGATGCCGTTGCAGGAAGCGGCGGTGGCGACCGGCGTGATCGTCGGCGTGACCGGTTTGTTCGGATTGACGCTCGGTGGCTGGGTCGCCGACAAGATTCACCAGCGAGTGGCCAATGGGCGCCTGCTGTTTGCGGCATTCAGCCTGATCATCTCGACGGTGTGTACCGCGTGGGCGCTGCATGCCGGGCGGATCGAGATCGGGGTGTTCGTGGCGGTGTTCAGCGTGGGTTGGCTGTTTGCTTACAACTTCTATACCTGCGTTTACACGGCGATTCAGGACGTGGTCGAACCGCGCTTGCGGGCCACGGCGATGGCGCTGTTCTTCGCCGGGTTGTACTTGCTGGGCGGTGGTTTGGGGCCGGTGGTGGTGGGTGGTTTGTCCGACCACTTCGCGCACACGGCGATGGCCGCGGCAGGCACCGAGCAAATGACCGAGGCGTTCAAGGCGGTCGGCTTGCATGACGCGATGTACTTGATCCCGGTGGCGCTGTTTTTCACCATGGTGTTTCTGTTTTTGGCTTCGCGGTGTTTTGTTCGGGATTCGAAGCGGATGAAGGAAGGGTTGGTCGCTGTGGGTGAATCTGATGTTGCAGTGGCGACTGCATAATCGCTATCGCCAGCAGACTGGCCCCCACATTGGATCTACAGCGTTAACAAATCCCCTGTGGGCGCTAGTCTGCTCCTGCCAGCGATGCGGCCATCAGCATCTCTGCATCAAATTTCAGGCAATAAAAAAGGCCCGCATCACTGCGGGCCTTCTTGTTTTCAGCGGTGGAGCAGGGGGGGTTAACCCGCCACCAACACCCGAATCGCTTCCAGCCGCAACGCGGCTTTATCCAGCATCGCCAGACCCTGCTCGCGTTGTTTGCGCAGGGCAACCAGTTCGCTGTCGCGAACGGTCGGGTTGACCGCTTGCAGTGCGGTCAAACGTGCCAGCTCTTCGTCGGTATCGGCCGCCAGACGACGTTGCGCTTCGGCAACCCGTTCGGCGTGACGCGGGAAGATCTTCTCTTCGCCGGCGTTGATCCGTGGCGTCAGTTGATCGCGCTGAGCCTGGATGAACTTGTTGGCGCTGGCGCGGGGCACGCTTTCCAGTTGATCGTTCAAGGTTTCGAACGACACCCGTGCCGACAGGTCGTTGCCATTGGCATCGAGCAGGCAGCGCAGGGCGGCCGGCGGCAGGTAACGGCCCAGTTGCAGCGAGCGCGGCGCAACCACTTCGCTGACGTAGAGCAGTTCCAGCAACACGGTGCCCGGTTTCAGCGCCTTGTTCTTGATCAGCGCCACGGCGGTGTTGCCCATTGAACCGGACAAGACCAGGTCCATGCCGCCTTGCACCATCGGGTGTTCCCAGGTGATGAACTGCATGTCTTCGCGAGACAGCGCCTGGTTACGGTCGTAAGTGATGGTCACGCCTTCGTCGTCGCCCAGCGGGAAACTGGCGTCGAGCATTTTTTCGCTCGGCTTGAGGATCAGGGCGTTTTCCGAATGGTCTTCGCTGTCGATGCCGAATGCGTCGAACAGGGTTTCCATGTAGATCGGCAGGGCGAACTGATCGTCTTGTTCGAGAATGTCCTCGACCAGCGCATCACCTTCGCCAGCGCCGCCGGAGTTGAGTTCCAGCAAGCGGTCACGGCCGGTGTGCAGCTCGGCTTCCAGGCGCTCACGCTCGGCGCGGGCTTCGTCGATCAGCGCTTGCCACTCGCCATCGTCGGCATTTTCCAGCAGCGGCAGCAGGCGCGGGCCGAACTGATGCTGCAAGGCGTTGCCGGTCGGGCAGGTGTTGAGGAACGCGTTCAGCGCCTCGTGGTACCACTGGAACAGCCGTTCTTGAGGGCTGGTTTCCAGATACGGCACGTGCAGTTCGATGATGTGCTTCTGGCCGATCCGGTCCAGACGACCGATACGCTGCTCGAGCAAGTCCGGGTGGGATGGCAGATCGAACAGCACCAGGTGGTGCGAGAACTGGAAGTTACGACCTTCACTGCCGATTTCCGAGCAGATCAGCACCTGTGCGCCAAATTCTTCGTCGGCGAAGTAGGCCGCGGCGCGGTCACGCTCAAGGATGTTCATGCCTTCGTGGAAGACCGTGGCCGGAATACCGGAGCGCACACGCAGGGCGTCTTCCAGGTCCATGGCGGTTTCAGCGTGGGCGCAGATCACCAGCACTTTGGTGCGCTTGAGCATCTTCAGCTGATCGATCAGCCACTCGACGCGCGGGTCGAATTTCCACCAGCGTTCTTCTTCGTTGGCGTCCGGCTGGGCCTGGAAGCTGACTTCCGGGTACAGCTCGGCGTGATCGCCCAGCGGCAGTTCGAGGTATTCGTCCGGGCACGGCAGCGGGTACGGATGCAGTTTGCGCTCCGGGAAACCCTGCACGGCGGCGCGGGTGTTGCGAAACAGCACGCGGCCGGTGCCGTGGCGGTCCAGCAGTTCGCGGACCAGGCGGGCGCTGGCTTCGATGTCGCCATCATTGACGGCGGTCAGCAGCGCTTCGCCTTCGTTGCCAAGGAAACCGTGAATGGTCTTGTGCGCTTCCGGCGACAGGCGCCCCTTGTCCAGCAGCTCCTGAACGGCTTCGGCCACCGGGCGATAGTTTTCGCTCTCGGCGCGGAAGGCGTGCAGGTCATGGAAACGGTTCGGGTCAAGCAGGCGCAGGCGCGCAAAGTGGCTGTCCTGACCCAGTTGTTCCGGGGTCGCGGTCAGCAACAGGACGCCGGGAATGACTTCGGCCAGTTGCTCGACCAAGGTGTATTCAGGGCTGGCCTTGTCTTCGTGCCACACCAGGTGGTGCGCTTCGTCGACCACCAGCAGGTCCCAACCGGCGGCGAACAGCGCGTCCTGGGCCTTTTCGTCGTCCACCAGCCACTCGAGTGCAACCAGCGCGAGCTGGGTGTCTTCAAATGGGTTGGCGGCATCGCTTTCGATGAAGCGTTCTTCGTCGAACAGCGCGACTTGCAGGTTAAAGCGGCGGCGCATCTCGACCAGCCACTGGTGCTGCAGGTTCTCCGGCACCAGGATCAGCACGCGGTTGGCGCGGCCCGAGAGCAGTTGGCGATGGATCACCAGGCCGGCTTCGATGGTTTTGCCCAGGCCCACTTCATCGGCCAGCAGAACCCGTGGCGCAATGCGGTCGGCGACTTCACGGGCGATGTGCAACTGGTGCGCGATCGGTTGCGCGCGTACGCCACCGAGGCCCCAAAGCGCGGACTGCAATTGGCGGCTGGTGTGTTCCAGGGTGTTGTAGCGCAGGGAGAACCAGGCCAGCGGGTCGATCTGCCCGGCGAATAAACGGTCGCTGGCCAGGCGGAACTGAATGAAGTTCGACAGTTGGGTTTCCGGCAGGGTAACCACTTCGTTCTGCGCGTTGAGGCCGTGGTAAACCAGCAGGCCATCGACGTCGTCGACTTCCTGGACGGTCAGCTTCCAGCCTTCGAAGTGAGTGATGGAGTCGCCCGGCGAAAACCGCACGCGGGTGAGGGGCGCATTCCGTAGCGCGTACTGGCGAGTCTCGCCAGTGGCCGGATAGAGCACGGTCAACAAGCGGCCGTCCTGTGCCAGAACGGTGCCTAAACCCAGCTCGGCTTCGCTGTCACTGATCCAGCGTTGCCCCGGTTGATACTGCTGCGCCATGCTGCCTGACTCCCACCTTGAAAAAGCGGGCTATCTTAACGGAATGAGGGCTTCAGGGCCAAAGGACTCTCATAAAAACTCGCACTCTTACGTTAGCCCAGCGACGCGATGCTTGCAGGTCGGGGCACCAATTGGTGCCAAACCGGTCACAGTTTGCGACCGATGGCTCAAGTCGCCATCCCCGCAGCCGACAGCCTGCTGACAGGAGACTATTAATTATGCTGCCACCGATGCTCCCTTTGAGTGCCGTGCCGATCACGTCACAGCAGGACCCGATCCGCCAGCGCCCGGATATTCCGCCTGTCGTGCCGGTGCAGGAAAGCTCCAACGAAAACACCATCGACCTGCAACAGCGAGATCCCGAAGAGGCGGCTTTTCAGCTGCGCGAGGAACAGCGGCGCAAGCAGGAGCGGGAACGGCGTCGTCGTGAGGCTGATGAAGATCCGGAAGAGCATCTGGCGATTCCCGGTAACGAGCTCAATGCCGATAATACCGTGCCGGTGGCGCCGTTGATGGAAGATCAGCCGCGCCAGGGGCTGTGGGTCGATATCCAGATTTGAGGTTGTGGCTGGTCAGCGCTGCCGTGAGACCGCATTATTGTGACAACCCTGCCATACGATGTACTGAGCACCATGAGCCAAGACGACAAGCTGATTGATCTCAATTCCGAACGCGCCAAGCGGGTTCATGACCTTAATGAAAAGCGTCTGAATGAAGTGCGTCAGGCGTTTGAGCAGGCGATGCCGTTGGGTAAAGCCAAGAAGAAACCGAAGAACAAGCCGAAAAAGCGCTGAAACACCCTGCATCTGTTGATGCAGGTCAGTTATTTCCCCTCCTTTACGCCCTGTCTTGGGCGACATTGATCCTGGTCAATTTTCTCTTCTGCCTGATTGGTTAACTTAGCCCTATCGCAACAGGGCAAGTGCAGGAGAGCCGTCATGTTTTTCGACAACGTGGTGATCGCCGGGGTGCTGACAGTCGGCCTCATGGTTCTGTTTTTCGCAGGGTTCGGATTTTTTATCTGGAAGGATTCGCATAAGCGTAAGCCGTAGTTCTTTCTGGATGTAATGAGCACGCAAGGCATTTTGGGCAACTTCGGTTGCCCTTTTTTTCGCCTGCGATTTGGTAATGGGGGGGCTGTGGAGCCTGTTTGCGAAGGCGGCCTGATAGCCGACCTGTCTCTGCGTGGTGTACATATCCATTCCTGCGGTAATGGCCGCTTATGGTTTCGCCCTTACGGCGACTCACTTTTTTTTCAAACGCCAAAAAAAAGTAAGCAAAAAGAGGCTCGCCCCGAACGTCCGGCCCCTCGCCTAGGCTCGGCGTTCCTTCGCTCCGGCATTCATCTGGGGGCATCGCCTCCGGTCGGCTTCGCTTCGACCTCCTCTCGATGTGTGCGGCTTCGCCGCACGGCGCTACGCGTCCCCCCCCAGATGAACGCCTCCACTCAGCCTCCCGAAGGGGCGGGCAGATCAAGAGCAGGCGAGCTAACGCTCGGCCTAATGAGTGGTGAGAAGCGTTCGGTGGGCACCGTCCCACTGTAGGAGCGAGGCTTGCCCGCGAAGGCGTCCTCACGGCCAACCATCTCTTTCAACAGACCCGGCAATGCCGGACTGCAGGCCATAAAAAAGGCGCGAACCTTACGGAACGCGCCTCTTTGTCGCAGCCATGTATCAGCTGCCCAGTGCCTTCGATGCCAGCCAGAACAGGCCGGCCGACAAGGCCACTGTCGCGGGCAGGGTCAGGACCCAGGCCAGCAGGATGGTTCTCACGGTGCCGCCTTGCAGGCCGCTTTTATTGGCGACCATGGTGCCCGCCACACCCGAGGACAGGACGTGGGTGGTGGAGACCGGCAGGCTGAAGATGTTGGCCATGCCGATCAGGCTCGCGGTGGTGATCTGTGCCGACATGCCTTGGGAGTAAGTCATGCCCTGCTTGCCGATCTTCTCGCCGATGGTCAGCACCACGCGTTTCCAGCCGACCATGGTCCCCAGGCCCAGGGCCAGGGCGACCGCCAGAATCACCCAGAACGGGGCGTATTCGGTGGTGGTGGTCAGGTCTTTGCGCAGTTTGTCCAGGTCAGCCTTTTCACGGGCAGCGAGGCCAGGCAGCTTGCCGACTTTCTTCGCCGTGTCATCCAGGCAGAGCAGATAGCGACGCACTTCGATGCGGCTTTCCGGCGACAGCGAGTGGTAATCCGCTACACCTTTAAGGGTGTCGAGGAGGGCGGTGATGGTCGGTTCGGTCTGTTGCGGGTTGCAACGGAATTTCTCCGGCAGATCGCCTTCCACGCTTTTGCCCAGGGCCAGGTACTCGCCCAAGGTGTCGGCGTTACGCTTGTAGAACTGGCTCAGGTGCAACGTCGCATCGCGGGTCCGTTCGATCTGGTAGGTCGTGCTGCCCAGGTCGAGAACGAACTGCGCCGGCACGATACCGATCAGCACCAGCATGATCAGGCCGATACCTTTCTGGCCATCGTTGGAACCGTGCACGAAGCTCACGGCCATGGCCGAGATCACCAGCACCAGGCGATTCCAGAACGGCGGGTGTTTCTTGTCGTCGATCTTGCGGCGCTGTTCCGGTGTCTTGTGCATCTTCGACAGAGGACGCCACCATTTAAGACCGATCAATATCAGCGCTGCGACCAGGAAACCCGCCATCGGCGAGAACACCAGGGACGCCCCGATGTCGATCGCTTTCTGCCAGTTCACGCCATCGGCCAACGGGATGTCGTTGATCAACGCGTTGGCCAGGCCGACACCGAGGATCGAACCGATCAGCGTGTGGGAGCTGGAGGCCGGGATACCGAAGTACCAGGTGCCCAGGTTCCAGGTGATGGCGGCGGCGAGCAGTGAGAACACCATGGCCAGCCCGTGACCGGTGTTCACATTGATCAGCAGCTCTACCGGCAGCAGGTGGACGATGGCATACGCCACGCCGACACCGCCCAGCAGTACGCCGAGAAAGTTGAACACACCGGAAAAGAACACCGCCAGATGAGGCGGCATGGCTTTGGTGTAGATAACGGTGGCCACCGCGTTAGCGGTGTCATGAAAGCCGTTGATGAACTCGAAGGCGAGGACAAAGGCCAGGGCGAGCAAGAGGCTCACAAGCACCCAAGCATCAAGTCCGCTGAATAAATCGATCATGAAGGTTTTCTGACCCGGTCATAAGGGGGCGCGATTATGCCAGAAAAGACTGCAAATCGATGCACTAGGTGCTCATCGGTAACATTCTTCAACGAATTAATTTGTGACGATGGCCTATCGCCGAGGTTTTTACCGGGTTTTGCAAGTCATTGAATTCAGATGAAAAGGCCGCAGCCACAAGGGTTTCTCTCGTGAGACCGAGAGGCTTGAACACTTGTGTGAAATATCTGAGAAGAGGGTCAGGCAAGTGCCATTTGCCTCATCCGTAGGGTGAGGTGACCGCTGCCCGCTTGTAGCGGGCGCGAAAGGCATCATCAGAACACCCCGCTTTTAACGGGTGCCGATGCAGACCCTTGAAGGATTCAGGCCGAGGTATTCAGGGTTCTTCGGCTTTGAGTTCCTTTTCCATCTTCTGCAATTCCTGGGTGAATGCCTGATCCTGAACGGTGGCGCGTTTACGCCAGGGTTTGCGTTCGGGTTCGGGCTGAGCGGCGTAGGTGGTGACTTCCCCGCCGTAAACTTCCTTGTAACGTTGTTCCTGGCGCTCAAGTTCCGCGCGCAGTTCGTCTTTCGTCACAGTGCTACCTGTATGAGTTGAGATAAATTCTGGTGAAACGCGCTGCATGGAACCTATTGACCACACCCGTCGAAAGGCCAATACCCGATAAAGGCATCGTTTCTACGGCGTGCGAAAAATACTTCCATGTTGCAGGCGGCCACGGCACCAGAGAAAAACAGCTGACGTAGCATCAGTTACCTGTTTCAGCGAGCGCGTTGGCGGAGCATATGAAATGAGCGTCAAGCGCTTGCTGCAGGCAGCGACGATAGAATACCGGGCTGCCGGATAGCGGGATCGGCACGTAAAAACCGCTTCGCCACTGAGGTGCATTATAGCGGTCGATCCGAAGAACACTATCGCTTGAGAGTTAAAAGTAGTTCTACCTGTGTGATTGTTTTGTTACTCACAACTTTCAGAGGTAACTAGGGTGTGGGTGATGTCACAGTGCAACGATGTCTTTCTGACGCCATAAAGTCGAACAAGTTAATCCCACTACATCAGCCCTTAATCAGTAAAGAATAAAAGCATGTTGCGGGCGCTGCGCAAATCAGCGCGCGCAGGTAGCCATCGCCTGTGAGGTCGATTGCGATTATCGGTCGATGGTTCGATAATCGCCCAATCTTGCAGCCTGTGGCTTGTGTGCCGGACCCGAAGCCGCTTGTAATAGCCGCTGATCCGTGTGGGAAAAGGACCTGATATGAACGATCAAATGCGCAACTCCTTCGCTTCAGTGGCGCCGCCGATCGTGGCCTCGCCCGCCAAGCGAATCCAGGCCCTGACCGGCGATCCGGATTTCATGACGTCTCTGGCCCGGGGATTGGCGGTGGTTCAAGCGTTCCAGGAGCGCAAACGGCACCTGACCATTGCCCAGATCAGCCACCGCACGGAAATTCCCCGCGCCGCTGTGCGACGTTGCCTGCACACCCTGATCAAACTCGGCTACGCCACCACCGACGGTCGCACCTATTCGCTGCTGCCCAAAGTGCTGACGCTGGGCCATGCCTATTTGTCCTCAACGCCTTTGGCGGTGTCCGCCCAGCCGTATCTGGACCGTATGAGTGAGCAACTTCACGAGGCCTGCAACATGGCCACGCTGGAGGGCGACGACATTTTGTACATCGCCCGCTCGGCGACCACCCAGCGCCTGATTTCCGTCGACCTGTCGGTGGGCGGGCGGTTGCCAGCCTATTGCACGTCGATGGGCCGGATCCTTCTTGCGGCACTGGACGACACCTCGCTGCGCGAATACCTCGACCATGCGGAGTTCCAGGCCAAGACCAGCCGAACCTTGCACACACCCGAGGCGTTGCTCGAATGTCTGCAGGAAGTGCGGCAACAAGGCTGGTGCATCGTCGATCAGGAACTGGAGCAGGGCCTGCGTTCGATTGCCGTTCCGGTGTACGACGCTTCGGGCCAGGTGGTGGCCGCGCTCAACGTCAGTACCCACGCCGGACGAGTCAGCCGCAACGAGCTGGAGCAGCGTTTCTTGCCCGGTTTGTTAAGTGCCAGCCGTGACCTCAGCGCCCAGTTGTTTGCCTAAGCTGTTCGATAAACGCACAGACTCGCGTTTATCGAATTGACGCTGTTTCCCCGGGATCATTACTGTCGCGGCAGCGCCAGCCCTGAGCTGGCACCTGTCCGACTGCGTTCTTGCGTGGAATAAAAATAATGAACCAGCCTCAGTCTGCTGTAGGAAACTGCCTCGACGTGCAGTCCTTCATCAATGCTCAACCCATCTCGCGCTACCAGTGGCGAGTGGTGATCCTGTGTTTCCTGATTGTCTTCCTTGATGGCCTCGATACCGCGGCCATGGGCTTCATCGCGCCGGCCCTGTCCCAGGACTGGGGCATTGATCGCGCCAGTCTCGGCCCGGTAATGAGTGCCGCGCTGATCGGCATGGTCTTCGGCGCACTGGGCTCCGGTCCCTTGGCTGACCGCTTTGGGCGAAAAGTCGTACTGGTCGGCGCGGTATTGTTGTTCGGGGCTTTCAGCCTGGCCTCGGCGTACAGCACCAACGTCGACCAACTGCTGGTGCTGCGCTTCCTCACCGGCCTGGGCCTTGGCGCCGGGATGCCGAACGCCACCACGCTGTTGTCGGAATACACCCCGGAGCGCAAAAAATCCCTGCTGGTGACCAGCATGTTCTGCGGCTTCAACCTCGGCATGGCCGGTGGCGGGTTTATCTCGGCCAAGCTGATTCCGGCCTTCGGCTGGCACAGTCTGCTGCTGATCGGCGGGATTCTGCCGTTGATCCTGACCGTCGTCTTGCTGTTCTGGCTGCCCGAATCGGCGCGTTACCTGGTCGTGCGCAACCGTGGCACCGACAAAGTGCGCAAGGCTCTCGCACCGATCGATCCCACTGTCGTCGCTCAGGCGTCGAGCTTCAGCGTACCGGAGCAGAAAACCGTGAAGGCGCGCAACGTGTTCGCGGTGATCTTCTCTGGCACCTATAGCACCGGCACCTTGCTGTTGTGGCTGACCTACTTCATGGGGCTGGTGATTGTTTACCTGCTGACCAGTTGGTTGCCGACGCTGATGCGTGACAGTGGCGCGAGCATGGAACAAGCGGCATTCATTGGTGCCCTGTTCCAGTTTGGCGGGGTGTTGAGCGCAGTGGGCGTGGGCTGGGCGATGGACCGGTTTAATCCGCACAAGGTCATCGGCATTTTCTACCTGCTGGCCGGGGTGTTTGCCTACGCGGTAGGGCAGAGCCTGGGCAATATCACGATTTTGGCGACATTGGTGCTGGTGGCCGGGATGTGCGTCAACGGTGCGCAATCGGCGATGCCGTCGCTGGCAGCGCGGTTTTATCCGACGCAAGGGCGAGCGACCGGGGTGTCGTGGATGCTCGGGATTGGCCGTTTCGGCGCGATTCTCGGGGCCTGGATGGGTGCGACATTGCTGGGCCTGGGCTGGAACTTTGAACAAGTGCTGACGGCGCTGGTGATTCCGGCGGCGGTGGCAACCATGGCGGTGGTGATCAAGGGCATGGTCAGTCATGCGGATGCGACCTGAGTTCAGGCTCCGGAATCTTCAGCGGGTTTGATGGCCTCTTCGCGAGCAGGCTCGGTCCTACAGTCAATCGCGTTCTCCTGTAGGAGTGAGCCGGCTCCGGGCGGCGTTCCGGCGATGCTTTTTGGGATCGATAGCGAGACAACAATATGTTCGATAAACGAACACTTAGTCGATTATCGGATTGTTTGGTGTTTTGCACAGGCTTAACCTTCAGTCATTCCGGCGCTGCGCATCGCGCCTTTTTCTACCACTGTCGGTTCATCACAAACGGGAGCCTGCCCCATGGCTGAAATCCTTTCGCTGCACGACGCGGTGAAGCAATTCGTCAACGACGGCGATACCGTCGCGCTCGAAGGCTTCACTCACCTGATCCCTACGGCGGCCGGTCACGAAATCATTCGCCAGGGCAAGAAAGATCTGACGCTGGTGCGGATGACGCCTGACCTGATCTACGACCAGTTGATCGGCGCCGGTTGTGCTCGCAAGCTGATTTTCTCCTGGGGCGGCAACCCGGGTGTCGGTTCGCTGCATCGTCTGCGTGACGCGGTCGAGAAGCAGTGGCCGCACGCGCTGGAAATCGAAGAGCATAGCCACGCCGACCTGGCCAATGCCTACGTCGCTGGCGCCTCCGGCCTACCGTTCGCGGTACTGCGTGCCTACGCCGGTTCCGACTTGCCGAAGGTCAACCCGCTGATCAAAACCGTCACCTGCCCGTTCACCGGCGAAGTGTTGGCCGCCGTGCCTTCGGTACGCCCGGACATCACCGTGATTCACGCGCAGAAAGCCGACCGCAAAGGCAACGTGCTGCTGTGGGGCATTCTCGGCGTTCAAAAAGAAGCCGCGCTGGCGGCCAAGCGTTGCATCGTCACCGTCGAGGAAATCGTCGACGACCTCAATGCACCAATGAATTCTTGCGTGCTGCCGACCTGGGCCTTGAGCGCGGTCTGCCATGTGCCTGGCGGCGCGCATCCGTCCTACGCCCACGGTTACAACGAGCGCGACAATCGTTTCTACCAGGCTTGGGACCCGATTGCCCGCGACCGTGAAACCTTCACCGCGTGGATCGACGAATACATCCACGGCTGCGCTGACTTCAGCGAGTTCCAGGCCAAACTGGCCGCTGCTTCGGAGGCCAAGTAATGACTTACACCACCAACGAAATGATGACCGTCGCCGCTGCCCGCCGCCTGAAGAACGGTTCGGTGTGCTTCGTTGGCATCGGCCTGCCGTCGAAAGCCGCCAACCTGGCGCGCCTGACGTCTTCGCCGGATGTGGTCCTGATCTACGAATCGGGTCCGATCGGTGCCAAGCCAAGCGTACTGCCGCTGTCGATCGGTGACGGCGAACTGGCGGAAACCGCCGACACTGTCGTCCCGACCGGTGAGATTTTTCGCTACTGGTTGCAGGGCGGGCGCATCGACGTCGGTTTTCTCGGCGCCGCGCAGGTCGACCGCTTCGGCAACATCAACACCACCGTGGTCGGTGATTACCACGCACCGAAAGTCCGCCTGCCCGGTGCCGGTGGCGCGCCGGAAATTGCCGGCTCGGCGAAAAGCGTACTCATCATTCTCAAGCAATCGGCGCGCTCCTTCGTCGACAAACTCGACTTCATCACCTCGGTCGGTCATGGCGAGGGCGGTGATTCGCGCAAGCGTCTCGGCCTTCCGGGCGCCGGGCCAGTCGGCATCATTACCGACCTGTGCATCATGGAGCCCGAAGCGGACACCCATGAATTCGTGGTCACCGCGCTGCACCCGGGCGTGACTCGCGAGCAAGTGATTGCCGCCACCGGTTGGGCAATTCGCTTCGCAGGAAATGTCGAAAATACGGCTGAGCCAACGGATGTTGAGCTTAAGGCGCTCAGGGATCTGGAAGCCCGCACCGCCGCCGCCCACGGCCAGACACCGGGAGAAGCGTGATGCGCGACGTTTATATCTGCGATGCGATTCGCACCCCCATCGGCCGTTTCGGCGGCGGCTTGTCAGCGGTGCGTGCAGACGACCTCGCCGCCGTGCCGATCAAGGCCTTGATGGAACGCAACCCGTCGGTGGACTGGAACGCAGTGGACGAGGTGTTCCTCGGCTGCGCCAACCAGGCCGGCGAAGACAACCGCAACGTCGCCCGCATGGCGCTGTTGCTGGCCGGGCTGCCGGAAAGCATTCCCGGCGTCACGCTCAATCGCCTCTGCGCCTCGGGTATGGATGCGATCGGCACCGCCTTCCGCGCAATCGCCAGTGGCGAAATGGAGCTGGCAATTGCCGGCGGCGTCGAGTCTATGTCCCGCGCACCCTTCGTGATGGGTAAGGCTGATGCGGCGTTCTCGCGCAACATGAAGCTGGAAGACACCACCATCGGCTGGCGCTTCATCAACCCGTTGATGAAAGCGCAATACGGCGTCGATGCGATGCCGCAGACCGCCGACAACGTGGCCGACGATTACGAAGTGTCTCGCGAGGATCAGGACGCTTTCGCCCTGCGCAGCCAGCAACGCACAGCCGCCGCGCAAGCTGCAGGATTTTTCGCTGAAGAAATCGTCGAAGTGCGGATTGCCCACAAGAAAGGTGAAACCGTCGTCAGCCAGGATGAGCATCCTCGTGCCGACACCACGCTGGAAACCCTGGCCAAGCTGAAGCCCGTCAACGGTCCAGGCAAAACTGTCACCGCCGGCAACGCTTCCGGTGTGAACGACGGCGCAGCAGCGTTGATTCTGGCCTCCGCTGAAGCAGTGAAGAAACACGGCCTGACCGCCCGCGCCAAAGTGCTGGGTATGGCGAGCGCCGGTGTCGCGCCACGGGTAATGGGCATCGGCCCGGTGCCGGCGGTGCGCAAATTGACCGAGCGCCTCGGGCTGGCCGTCAGCGATTTCGATGTGATCGAACTCAATGAAGCCTTTGCCAGCCAAGGGTTAGCGGTACTGCGTGAGCTGGGCTTGGCGGACGACGCGGCCCAGGTCAACCCGAACGGTGGCGCCATTGCCTTGGGCCATCCGTTGGGCATGAGCGGTGCGCGCCTGGTCCTGACCGCGTTGCATCAGCTTGAAAAAACGGGCGGCAACAAAGGCCTGGCGACCATGTGCGTCGGTGTCGGCCAGGGTCTGGCCTTGGCCATCGAACGCGTCTGACGCCCGGCAGACTAATAAGAACAGAGGAAAGCGAAATGACTGACAAGCCTGGTTACCGTCGCCCGCAGGAAGGCACCCAGCCGGACTACCTGCACCCGACTTATCAATCCACCAACCTTCGCGCGCCGTCCAAGCCGTTGGTGTTTTTGCCGCATTCGTTGTCGGAAATTACCGGCCCGACCATCGGCGCCGAGCGTATCAACGAGAAGGACAACGACCTGACGGTGCAGCACGCGGGCGAACCGTTGGGCGAGCGCATCATCATCCACGGCCGCGTGCTGGATGAAGACGGCTTGCCGGTGCCGGGGATTCTGGTGGAGATCTGGCAGGCCAATGCCGCCGGGCGCTACAACCATGCCCGCGACCTGCACGACGCGCCGCTGGACCCGAACTTCACCGGTACCGGTCGCACCGTGACCGACGCCGATGGTTGGTATCAATTCCAGACCATCAAGCCCGGCGCTTACCCGTGGGGCAACCACCACAACGCCTGGCGTCCGGCGCACATTCATTTCTCGCTGTTTGGGCCGAGCATCCTGACGCGGCTGGTCACGCAGATGTATTTCCCCGGCGACCCGCTGCTGGCTTATGACCCGATCTACAACTGCGTACCGGACACCAGCGCCAAAGAGCGTTTGATCGCCAGTTTCGACCTGGAAAAAACCATCCCTTCCTATGCCCTCGGCTATCGCTGGGACATCGTCTTGCGCGGCCGTGAAGCCACGCCGATGGAGAAATAAGATGACGCTGAACGCGACCACATCCCACACCGTCGGGCCGTATTACCACATTGGTTTGACCTGGCTGAACCGCGAAGACCTGACGGTCGAACAAACCCTGGGCGAGCGCGTGGCGATCACCGGGCAAGTCGTCGATGGCAATGGCGATTTCGTTAACGACGCGATGCTGGAAGTCTGGCAGGCCAACGCCGCCGGCAAGTACGACCACCCCGAAGACGACCAGGCCAAACCCCTGGACCCGAATTTCGAAGGCTTCGGCCGGGTGCCGGTGGACGCCGAAGGGCGCTTTCGTTTCACCACGATCAAACCCGGAACGGTGGAAGGCCTGAAGGGCTCGACCCAGGCGCCGCACCTGGTGGTGCTGGTGTTCGCTCGCGGGTTGGTGAAGCACTTGCTGACGCGGATTTACTTTGAGGGCGAACCGGCTAACGTCGACGACCCGTTGCTGGAGTGTGTGCCGGCCGAGCGCCGGGGTACGTTGCTGGCGAAGCAGGATGCGTCGGGTGTGTACCAGTGGAATGTGATTCTGCAAGGCACCGATGCCGAGACGGTGTTCTTCGACTACTGAAAACACCGCAGATCCCTGTAGGAGTGAGCCTGCTCGCGATGGCGGTGTATCAGTGCCTTCAGTGCTGAATGACACTCCGCCATCGCGAGCCGGCTCACTCCTTACAGAGGACAGTATTGCCAACTGTGGAACGGGACTGTTGCAAAGTGTGTCTAGAATGTCATGGTCCCCAAAGAGTGAAAAACAATGACAACTCCTACCGCTATTCCAGCGCACTACACCGGCGAAGAGCGCAGCAAACGGATCTTCGCCATTGTCGGCGCCTCGTCCGGCAACCTCGTTGAATGGTTCGACTTCTACGTCTACGCCTTTTGCGCGATCTACTTTGCGCCGGCCTTTTTCCCGTCCGATAACCCGACTGTGCAGCTGGTGAATACCGCCGGCGTGTTTGCGGCCGGGTTCCTGATGCGGCCGATTGGCGGCTGGATTTTCGGCCGTGTCGCGGACAAGCACGGGCGCAAGAATTCGATGCTGATCTCGATTCTGATGATGTGTTTCGGCTCGTTACTCATCGCCTGCCTGCCGACCTACAAGGACATCGGCGTCTGGGCGCCGATCATGCTGTTGTTCGCCCGTTTGCTGCAGGGCTTGTCGGTGGGCGGTGAGTACGGCACCACCGCAACCTACATGAGCGAAGTCGCCCTCAAGGGCCAGCGCGGTTTCTTCGCCTCGTTCCAGTACGTGACGCTGATTGGCGGGCAGTTGCTGGCGGTGTCGCTGGTGGTGGTCCTGCAACAGTTCCTCACTGAAGATGACCTGCGTGCCTACGGCTGGCGAATCCCGTTTGTGGTCGGCGCAGTGGCTGCATTGATCTCGCTGTTCCTGCGTCGTTCGCTCAAGGAAACCACCAGCAAGGAAATGCGTGAAAACAAGGACGCCGGCAGCATTCGCGCGTTGTTCCGCGACCATAAAGCGGCCTTTATTACCGTGCTCGGTTACACCGCCGGTGGCTCGCTGATTTTCTACACGTTCACCACGTACATGCAGAAGTACCTGGTGAACACCGCCGGCATGCACGCCAAGACCGCCAGTTACATCATGACCGGCGCGCTGTTCCTTTATATGTGCATGCAGCCGCTGTTCGGCATGCTCGCGGACAAGATCGGCCGCCGTAACTCGATGCTGTGGTTCGGTGCATTGGGTACGTTGTGTACTGTGCCGATTCTGCTGAGCCTGAAAAGTGTCAGCAGTCCGTTCCTGGCCTTTGTGCTGATTACCGTGGCGCTGGCGATCGTCAGTTTCTACACCTCCATCAGTGGCCTGGTAAAAGCCGAGATGTTCCCGCCGGAAGTGCGCGCACTCGGTGTCGGCCTGGCGTATGCGGTGGCCAACGCGATCTTCGGTGGTTCGGCGGAATACGTCGCCCTGAGCCTTAAAGCCGCGGGCATTGAAAACTCCTTCTACTGGTACGTGACGGTGATGATGGCGGTGGCGTTCCTGTTCAGCCTGCGCCTGCCGAAACAGGCCAAGTATTTGCACCACGACCTTTGATCCAACCGCGTGGGCCCGACTGGCCCACGCCTTCAGGGACTGTCTATGAATCAGCGACCGGGCAATCAATTGTTCGATGCCTATTTCACGGCACGCGATATGCGTGAGGTGTTTTGTGATCAAGGCCGGGTGCAGGCCATGCTTGATTTCGAAGCGGCACTGGCCCGGGCCGAGGCGCAGGTGGGTTTGATTCCGCTGTCGGCTGTCGCCTCGATCGCAGCGGCTTGTCAGGCTGGGCATTACGACTTTTCAGCACTCGGCGAGGCGATTGCCTCGGCGGGCAATTCGGCGATTCCGTTGGTCAAGGCGTTGGGTAAACAGGTCGCCGCCAACGATGCCGAAGCAGAACGCTACGTGCATCTGGGCGCCACCAGTCAGGACGTAATGGACACGGGCCTGGTGCTGCAACTGCGCCGCGCGCTGGCGCTGATCGAAAGCGATCTGGCGCAACTGGGCGAAACCTTGGCGACCCGGGCGTTACGCTTCGTCGCCACGCCGCTGGCCGGGCGCACCTGGTTGCAGCACGCCACGCCCGTCACCCTCGGCATGAAAATCGCCGGTTGGCTGGGCGCCGTCACTCGCAGCCGCCAACGTCTGCAAGAACTCAAGCCTCGGTTGCTGGTGCTGCAATTTGGCGGCGCCTCCGGAACCCTGGCAGCCCTCGGCGAGCAAGCGATGCCGATTGCCGAAGCCTTGGCCGGTGAGCTGCAACTGACCCTGCCGGACCAACCCTGGCACACCCAGCGAGACCGGTTGGTGGAGTTCGGCGCGGTACTCGGTTTGATCGCCGGCAGCCTCGGCAAACTCGGCCGCGACATCAGTCTGTTGATGCAGACCGAAGCCGGCGAAGTGTTCGAGCCGTCGGCACCGGGCAAGGGCGGTTCCTCGACCATGCCGCACAAACGCAACCCGGTGGGCGCCGCGGTGCTGATCGGTGCGGCGACCCGCGTTCCCGGTTTGCTCTCGACCCTGTTCAGCGCCATGCCGCAGGAACACGAGCGCAGCCTGGGCCTGTGGCATGCCGAATGGGAAACCCTGCCGGAGATTTGCTGCCTGGTGTCCGGCAGCCTCAAGCAAGCGCTGCTGGTGGCGGACGGGCTGGAAGTGGACGCCGACCGCATGGCCCGCAACCTTGACCTGACCCAAGGCCTGGTGCTGGCCGAGGCGGTGAGCATCGTCCTCGCCCAACGGGTTGGCCGCGACACTGCGCACCATCTGTTGGAGCGCTGCTGCAAACGTGCGGTGGCCGAACAACGTCATCTGCGAGCGGTGCTCGGCGAAGAGTCGCAAGTGACCGCCGAGTTGTCGGCCCTGGAACTCGATCGTCTGCTGGACCCCGCCCATTACCTTGGTCAGGCCCATACCTGGGTCGAGCGGGCGGTGGCTGAACATTCTGCGTTGACTGCCTGAAGGAGATTGCTGTGGCTTTTGTACAACTCGCCGAGGGCGAACTGCATTACCAACTTGATGGCCCGGCGGATGCACTGGTGCTGGTGCTGTCCAACTCGCTGGGCACCGACCTGCACATGTGGGACGCGCAGATCGCCGCGTTCTCCGAGCATTTCCGAGTGCTGCGTTTCGACACCCGTGGCCACGGAAAATCGCTGGTCACGCCGGGGCCATACAGCATCGAGCAACTGGGCCACGACGTGCTGGCGTTGCTGGATGCGCTGCACATCGAACGCGCGCATTTTTGCGGCCTGTCCATGGGCGGCTTGATCGGCCAATGGCTGGGCATCAATGCCGGTGATCGATTGAATAAGTTGGTGGTGTGCAACACCGCCGCGAAAATCGGCGATCCATCGGTGTGGAATCCTCGGATCGAAACCGTGCTGCGTGACGGTCAGGCGGCCATGGTCGCCTTGCGCGATGCGTCGATTGCGCGCTGGTTTACCCCCGACTTTGCCGAGGCCAACCCGGCCGCCGCGAAGCGGATTACCGACATGCTCGCGGCCACTTCGCCAGAGGGTTATGCCGCCAACTGCGCCGCCGTGCGCGACGCCGACTTCCGTGATCAGCTGTCCGCGATCAAGGTGCCGCTGCTGGTCATTGCCGGCACCGAAGACGCGGTCACGCCACCGTCCGGAGGGCACTTTATTCAGGAGCATGTGCCGGGCGCCGAATACGCCGAGTTCTACGCCGCGCACTTGTCCAACGTTCAGGCCGGTGCTGCGTTCAGTGACCGGGTCCTGACGTTTTTGTCAGCTGATTAAGGGGATTGTTGTGGACGAGAAACAACGTTACGACGACGGCCTGGAAGTCCGTCGCGCGGTGCTCGGCGACGCCCATGTCGACCGCAGCCTGAATGCCCTGACCGAGTTCAACTCGGAGTTCCAGGAAATGATCACCCGCCACGCGTGGGGCGACATCTGGACCCGGCCGGGCCTGCCACGCCATACCCGCAGCCTGATCACCATCGCCATGCTGATCGGCATGAACCGCAACGAAGAACTCAAACTGCACCTGCGCGCCGCCGCCAACAACGGCGTGACCCGCGGCGAGATCAAGGAAGTGATCATGCAGAGCGCGATCTACTGCGGCATCCCGGCGGCCAATGCGACGTTCCATTTGGCGGAGTCGGTGTGGGATGAGCTTGGGGTTGAATCGCGGGAGTGATCCTGGCGATTTGCGGTGTCTGAGCTGACGCCATCGCGAGCCGGCTCGCTCCTGCAGGGGATGTCCGGTGAGTACATGACTTGTGTTCACACAGGACCCGTGTGGGAGCGAGCCTGCTCGCGATCGCGGTGGGTCAGCTTGCATCGATGGTGAATGACACACCGCCATCGCGGGCACGCGCGGCGACCACAGGGTCAAACGGTGGCGACAATGAAGATCCGCTTGAACGGAAACAGCGTGCGCCCATCGTATTCTCGCGGGTAATGCGCATGCACCCGCATCATGAAGTGATAAATGAACCGCGCCTGTTCGTCATCCTTCAAGCCTTGCATCACCGCCCGCAAGGCCGAGACCTTGATCCAGTCATAAATCGGCGACTTGCCGTCCACGACCTGCAACTGCTCGGTTTCCCAGATGTCCAGCGTCCGGGTAATCGGTGCGAGCAACCGGTGGTAATTTTCCAGTGACAGCAACGGCCGCGCCGCCATCCTCTCGCGCACTTGCGGGGAGCCGAGCGGTTTGCCGTCGGAGCCTCCATCGTTGAGGGTGTCGAGCACCAGCTGATACCACACCGCATCCCGCCAGTCGGGCATGTGCGCCGCCAGACAACCACCCGGGTTGAGATAATCGAGCAAGCGCGGCAGCAACTGTTCGTGACTGTCGATGAAGTGCAGCACGGCGGCGGCAAAGAGCAGGTCGGCGGGTTGCTCCGGCTGCCAGTTCTGTAGATCGCACTGCTTCCACAGCGCCTTGATCGGCAAGCCTCTGGCCTCCTGAAGCATTTGCTCCGAACTGTCGATGCCCATCAGGTGTGCGCGGGGCCAGCGTTTGGCCAAAACCTGCGTCGCGATGCCTGTGCCACATCCCAGGTCGTAGATGCGCCTGGGGTTTTTAATGTCGACACGGTCGATCAGCTCGTTAACCGGTCGTTGTCGAAGCCGGGAGAATTGCTGGTAGGCCGTGGCGTCCCAGTCAGCCGTCCTTGCTCTTTGCAGTTTGGTGCTCATGAGGTTGTCCTCTCTGGACGTTCAAAGTTGTCTTCCAATGACGTTGAGGGTTTTGAGTGCAAACCCCACCCCTCGTCGTGTGTCGGGTTCGCGCAACAATTTCAGTAGCTGGTAAAAGCCAGGGGGCTGCTCGTTTGCTGTGCTATCGGCTTTTGCCATGCGCACGGCATTGCTGACGCTCCAGGTTGCCTCGGTCGCGCCTTCGAACAGCCGCGCCAGTTTCTCCACCATGGCCGGGTCCAGTAGATCGACGAGGTCGCTGATCAGTGAAAGCAGGTCCACCAGGTTGTCCAGTCGACCGCCGTCAATCAAGGGTTTGAGCTTTTCCATCAGCGCGTCTGATCCAGGGCTGATGAGGGGGGTGATTGATTCATTTGAGACGCTCATTACGATTTACTCCTCTTCCCGGGCCGATCAAAGCATTGCGCGGGCAACCGCCCAGTACAGTCCACGGTTGAATCCGTTTCTGAGCAACCCGCCGAGCTTGGTGGCCGGGGTGGGCCGGACATCGTGCTGGTAGTCGTACCAAAGCGGCATGCCGGCATCCAGGCCCATTTGTGCCACGGCCTGAACACGTCCGTCGTAGACGGCGATGGGGGTGCCCAGACGAATTTCGGCAGCGATGTTGTTGGCGATCACCGGCGCCTGGTTATGGCATGCCCCGCCGGCTTTGCTGACAGGCAAGTCGACGGTATCACCGATGACGTAGACGTTTTCCAGGCCGTAGACCTGCAACGTTTCATGGTGGGTCGGCAGCCAGCCTTCGTCGTTGGGCGCTTGTGAGGCGCCGGACTCGAGCACAGCGTCCACGGCCCTGATCGGTGGTGTCGCCATCAGAATGTCGAAGGGTTGCTCGTCACCTTCCTCGGAGTACGCGACTTTTTTATCCGGATCGACTCGTTTGAGCGTGAAGCCGCGTTGAAAGCGAATATTTTTCCGTTCAAAGATACCCGGCAGAATTTCCCCGGTCGGGCGTTGCAGGAACAGGCAGTTGCGCAGTAGTTGAGCCGTGGTCGGGTAGGTGTAGACGATTTCCACCTGGTCTCTCACCCCACGACGCCGCAAGAAATCATCGAGCATCAATGTGGTTTCGATGGGCGCGATACCGCATTGATGCGGGACATTGGGTGTTTTCGGGAAGGACACGGTAATGAAGATGCGGCCTTTTTCGATCGTGCTCAGTTTTTGCGCCAGTTGCCTAGCGGGCGCGTACTGATAGAAATGATCGCCGGCTTCTTTCAAGCCTTCGATACGTTCCGGGGCCGGCACGCATCCGGTGGCGATGACTAAAAAGTCATAGCCGTAACGCTTGCCGCTGCGGGTTTGCAGGTGTTGTCGGTTGAAATCGAAACGCACGACTTCATCGACATGGAACTCGATTTCCGGGCGCAACAGTGAACGTTCCGGGCGCTTGAGTTCTTCTTCAAAGAACAGGTTGAACGCCACGTACATGAACGCAGGTTTATAGAAGTGATCGGGGGAATTGGACAGCAGTGCAATCGAGACTTCGCCGCGCAGGATTTCCGGATACAGCTTGCTGGCCAGTTGATTGGCCAGCATGGTTCCACCAACGCCGCCACCGACGATAACTATTCGCTTGCTCATACCTGACCTCCTGGGTCATGGCAGCTTCGCGTACAGCATCCGGAGATAACGGAAGAAAACAGGGGCTCCTACAGCAGTGATGGAGAATTAAACACGCTTTTTGACTGTATCTGCCCACTCGCAAAACGCCAGGCAAGCCGACAGGTGGTTACAGGCAGCGGCCTTTTGACTTCGACCGCTGCCCGGGTGCGGTTACAACAAACTGATCGGATAGCTGACGATCAACCGGTTCTCATCGAACTCGTTGTTGCTGAAGTCCCGACGAATGGTCGAGTTGCGCCATTTAACGTTGAGGTCTTTGAGCGCGCCGCTTTGCACGGTGTAGCCCAATTCGCTTTCGCGGCCCCACTCCTTGCCGTCGGTGATTGTGCCGGTGTGCACGTTGTCGCCGCTGATGTAGCGGTTCATCAGGGTCAGACCGGGGATGCCGAGGGCGACGAAGTTGTAGTCATGCCGTACCTGCCAGGATTTTTCTTTCGCATTGTCATAACTGGCGTTGTAACTGTCGTTGGCCAGGGTGCCGCCGCTGGTGCCATTGACCCGCATCCACCCGCTGTCGCCAGTGAGTTTTTGCAGGCCGACGTAGAAGGTGTGGCCGCCGTATTTTGCCGAGAACAGGCCTGACCACGTCTTGTTGTCCAGATCGCCGGCCCGGGCACTGCCATCTTCCTTGCCATAGAAGAAACCCAGGTTGGCGCCCAGGGTCCAGTCGCCGAGGGGTTGGCTGTGAATCAGGTTCACGTATTGCTGGCTATAGATGTCCTTGAGTTCGGCGTTCCACAGGCCGATCTGGGTGCGCTTGTCGTTGAAGGCGTATTCGCCGCCCTGGAAGTTGAAGCGGTCTGAGGTGAAGGTCGGTTTTCCGGTCATCGACATATCGCTCATGCTGCTGTCGTCACGGGGGCTGTTGGCGCGGAACTGGCCGCCGTAGAGCGTCAGGCCGGCGATTTCTTTTGAGGTGATCTGGCCGCCACGAAAGGTTTGCGGCAGGGAGCGACCGTCGTCCGAGCGCAGGATCGGCAGCACCGGCATCCATTCACCGACCTTGATTTCGGTCTGCGACAGCCTGGCCTTGAACGCCACGTTGGTGCGACCAAAGCTGTCCGCCGGGCGACCGTCGTGATCCAGCGGCAGCAACTGAGTCCCCCCCGTGCCTTTGCCGCCGTCGAGCTTCACCGAATACAAGCCCAGCACATCCATGCCGAAGCCGACGGTGCCTTGGGTGAAGCCGGATTTGGCGTCGAGAATGAAACTTTGTGTCCATTCTTCAGCCTTGCCCTGGGCCTTGGTCGGGTTGGTGAAGTTGCGGTTGATGTAGAAATTGCGCAGGTTCAGGTTGACCTTGGCACCTTCGACAAAACCCGACTCCTCGGCCATGGCAGGCAGGGCCGCGCAGGCCAGGGCGATGGCTATCAGGCTTGGGAAGTAGTACGGCGTGGTGGAAGGCGTCATGGGCTCGGGTCTCTCTAATTGTTAGGGATGAAACGGGGCGCTGCCGCAACGTGGCCGTTGCAGACAAGGGATTCGATATCGTGAAAAAAGGGGTGGGATCAGCCGGACAGGGCAGGGCGCGGGGGCATGGTGTCGAACCTGATGTTATTGGTCTTGTGCGACGAATGGTGCGGGGGATGGACGGGAGGGTTCAATCGGGGAAAGCGGGTTTTGGGCGGTTATCGAACGCATGTTGGCTTGAGGTTTTTGTGTTTATGGGCTGGCCTCTTCGCGGGCAAGCCTCGCTCCTACGGGGTGTGGGGGTTTCATGGAATATAATCCGACGCGGACACTGCAGGAGCGAGGCTTGCCCGCGAAGAGGCCATTACTGACACCACACCTTTTCCCGCAGGCAACAAAAAGCCCACCAAAAGGTGGGCCTCTTGTCTTACAGCGCTATCAGAACAACTTCATCTTCGGCGCTTCTTCTTTCAGCGGTTCGACTTTCGCCGTCTGCTCGTTCCAGCCACCACCCAGTGCCTTGTACAGATTGACCGCACTGATCAGCTGCGCCAGACGATCAGTGATCAGCACCTGCTGGGCGCTGAACAACTGACGCTGGGCGTCGAGGAAGGTCAGGTTGCTGTCGACACCGATACGGTAGCGACGCTCGGCCAGACGGTAGTAGTCCTGGTTGGCGGTGACGAAATCACGCTGCGCCTGCAACTGGTCGGTGTAGGTCTGGCGGGCGGCCAGGCCGTCGGCGACTTCCTGGAAGGCCGTTTGAATGGACTTCTCGTAGTTCGCCACGCCGATGTCTTTCTGGATTTTCGAGTAATCCAGGCTGGCGCGCAGGCTGCCGGCATTGAAGATCGGCAGATTGATCTGCGGCGAGAACAACCAGGTGCCCGAGCCGCCCTTGAACAGACCGGACAAGTCCGGGCTCAGGGTCCCGGCATTGGCGGTCAGGCTGATGCTCGGGAAGAACGCCGCCCGTGCCGCGCCGATGTTGGCGTTGGCAGCTTTCAGGTTGTACTCGGCCTGGAGAATATCCGGACGACGTTGCAGCAAGTCCGATGGCAGACCGGGCGGTACGTCGCTCAGCAGGTCGTCAGACAGCGGCTTGGCTTCTCGCAGATTGGCCGGGATGCCGGTGCCGAGCAGCAGCACCAGGCTGTTTTCGTCCTGCGCGACCTGACGGGTGTACTTGGCCAGTTGCGCCCGGGCGTTTTCCACCGAGGTACGCGACTGGGCCAGGTCCAGGGCCGAAGCCACACCGACTTCGTTGCTGCGCGCGGTGAGCTTGTAGCTCTCCTCGAACGCACCGAGGGTGTCCTGGGTGAGTTTCAGCAGTTCCTTGTCGGCCTGCCAGGTCAGGTAGGCATTGGCCACGCTGGCCACCAGACTGATCTGCGTGCTGCGACGGCCTTCTTCTGTCGCGAAGTACTTCTGCAGGGCTTCTTCGCTGAGGCTGCGAACCCGACCGAACAGGTCGAGTTCATAAGCACTGATACCGACCGTAGCGGAGTAGGAACTGCTGATGCCCGCTTGACCGGTCTGCGACGCGTCAGCCGGAAGACGCTGACGGCTGCCGGTGCCATTGGCTGAAACGGCCGGGAACAGATCGGCGCGCTGGATGCGGTATTGAGCCGCGAACGCGTCGATGTTCAGGGCGGCGACACGCAGGTCACGGTTGTTTTCCAGCGACACCTGAATCAGCTGTTGCAGTGCCGGGTCATGGAAAAACTGCTTCCAGCCCTGTTCCGCAGCGGCCTGATTCGGCGCCTGGGCCGACGAGTACGCCGGACCTTGCGGGTATTGGCCCGCCACTGGTGCCTCAGGTTGCTGATAGTCGGGAATCAGCGAGCAGCCGCTCAGCACGAAGGCGGCAACTGCGATGGAGAGTAGCGACTTGCTCATTGGCCAGCCTCTTTAGAAGGTTCAATTGCGTCATCCTGGTCGGCTTTTTTGCGCTGGCCAATGGACGACACGGTAACGAAGAACAGTGGGACCCAGAAGATCGCCAGAACGGTGGCGGTGATCATACCGCCAATAACGCCTGTGCCGATTGCGTGCTGGCTACCTGAACCGGCGCCCGTGGAAATCGCCAGCGGTACCACACCGAGCACGAAGGCCAGCGAGGTCATGATGATCGGTCGCAAACGCATCCGGCACGCTTCAATCGCCGCTTCGCGAAGGCTTCGCCCTTGCTCATGCAGTTCCTTGGCGAACTCGACGATCAGAATGGCGTTTTTCGCTGCCAG
Source organism: Pseudomonas sp. GW823-FHT02C02 (assembly GCF_058797635.1). Lineage (NCBI taxonomy): Bacteria > Pseudomonadati > Pseudomonadota > Gammaproteobacteria > Pseudomonadales > Pseudomonadaceae > Pseudomonas > Pseudomonas sp. GW823-FHT02C02. The sequence continues at coordinate 141,633 of NZ_JBXAJV010000007.1, forward strand.
ACCGATGGTTGTCAACAGGCCCACCTGGAAGTAAACGTCATTGGAGAGTCCCCGCAGACTGGTGGCCAACAGTGCCCCGATGATCCCCAGCGGCACCACCAGCATCACCGCGATCGGAATCGACCAGCTTTCGTACAGCGCCGCCAGGCACAGGAACACCATCAGCAGCGACAACGCATACAGCGCCGGCGCCTGTGAGCCCGATAGCCGTTCTTCGTATGACAGACCGGTCCAGGAAATACCGACACCGGCCGGCAGTTTCTTGGCCAGGGCTTCGACTTCCGCCATGGCTTCACCGGTGGAATAGCCCGGGGCCGGGGCACCGAGGATTTCCATCGCTTCTACACCGTTGTAACGCGAGAGCTTCGGTGCACCGTAAATCCACTCGCCCTTGGCGAAGGTGGAGAAGGGCACCATGGTTCCGGCGGCGTTGCGCACATACCATTTCTTGATGTCTTCCGGGCTCATCCGCGAACCGGGTTGACCTTGCACGTAGACCTTCTTCACCCGACCACGGTCGATGAAGTCGTTGACGTAGCTACTACCCAAGGCAATCGACAGGGTGCTGTTGATGTCGGTGAGGGTCAGGCCCAATGCACTGGCTTTCTCGTCATCGATTTCCAGCTGGTATTGCGGCTCGTCGTTCAGGCCGTTCGGACGCACCTGATAAAGCACCTTGCTCTGTGCCGCCATGCCGAGGAACTGGTTGCGAGCCTCCATCAACTTGTCGTGACCGATGCCGGCGCGGTCTTGCAGGAATACGTCGAAACCGGTGGCGTTACCCAGCTCCAATACCGCCGGTGGTGCAAAGGCGAACACCATCGCATCGCGGAAGGTGAAGAAGTGCTGCTGGGCGCGGGCGGCGAGTTTGAACACGCTGTTTTCCGCATCCCGCTGATCCCACGGCTTGAGCATGATGAACGCCAGGCCCGAGCTTTGGCCGCGACCGGCGAAGTTGAAGCCGTTGACGGTAAACACCGAGGCCACGGCGCTCGATTCCTTGTCCAGCAGGTAGGAGCGCATCTCATCGATCACCACCTGCGTGCGTTCGGCGCTGGAGCCGGCCGGGGTCTGCACCTGGGCAAACAGCACGCCCTGGTCCTCTTCCGGGAGGAACGCCGTTGGAATGCGGGTGAACAGCCAGATCATGCCGACGACAATGATCAAGTAGGCCAGCAGGTACGGCGCCTTGTGCGTCAGCATGTTGCCCACGCCACGCTCGTAGCTTTTGACGCCACGGTCAAAGCTGCGGTTGAACCAGCCGAAGAAGCCGCGTTTCGGCGTGCCGTGCTCGCCTTTCGGAATTGCCTTGAGCATGGTGGCGCACAGTGCCGGGGTGAAGATCAGCGCAACCAGTACCGACAGGGCCATGGCCGAGACGATGGTGATCGAGAATTGCTTGTAGATCACACCGGTAGAGCCGCTGAAGAACGCCATCGGCAGCAGTACCGCCGACAGGACCAGGGCGATACCGACCAGTGCACCCTGGATCTGCCCCATGGATTTCTTGGTGGCCTCCTTGGGTGACAGGCCTTCTTCGCTCATGACCCGTTCGACGTTTTCCACCACGACAATGGCATCGTCCACCAGCAAGCCGATGGCCAGCACCATGCCGAACATGGTCAGGGTGTTGATGCTGAAACCGAACGCCGCGAGGATCCCGAATGTCCCCAGCAACACCACCGGCACGGTCATCGTGGTGATGACAGTGGCGCGGAAATTCTGCAGGAACAGGAACATCACCAGGAACACCAGCACGATCGCTTCGACCAGGGTTTCAACCACACCCTTGATCGACTCGGTCACCACCGGGGTGGTGTCGTACGGGAACACCACTTCCATGCCTTGCGGGAAGAACGGCTTGAGCGTGTTGATGGTGTTGCGCAGCGCTTTCGCGGTGTCGAGGGCGTTGGCACCGTTGGCCAGTTTCACCGCCAGACCGGAAGCCGGTGCGCCGTTGAACTGGGCGTTGATGCTGTAGTTTTCACCGCCCAGGCCTACATCGGCGACATCGGACAGGCGTACTTGCGAGCCGTCCTTGTTGACTTTGAGCAGGATCTTGTTGAACTGCTCGGCAGTCTGCAGACGTGTCTTGCCGATGATGGTGGCGTTCAACTGCTGGCCGGGCGCAGCAGGCAGGCCGCCCAGTTGACCGGAGGACACCTGGATGTTCTGCGCCGCGATGGCCGCTTTCACGTCCACTGGCGTCAGGTTGAAGTTGTTCAGCTTGGCAGGGTCGAGCCAGACACGCATCGCGTACTGGGAACCGAAGACCTGGAAGTCACCGACACCGGCGGTCCGCGAGATCGGGTCCTGCATGTTCGACACGATGTAGTTGGACAGGTCGTCCTTGGTCATGCTGCCGTCGCGAGATACCACGCCGATCACCAACAGGAAGTTTTTCACTGCCTTGGTCACGCGGATACCCTGTTGCTGCACTTCTTGCGGCAGCAGCGGGGTGGCCAGGTTCAGTTTGTTCTGGACCTGAACCTGCGCGGTATCGGAGTTGGTGCCCTGCTCGAAGGTCGCGGTAATGGTCATGCTGCCGTCGGAGTTACTTTCCGAGGAGACATAACGCAGGTTATCGATACCATTGAGCTGTTGTTCGATGACCTGCACCACGGTGTCCTGCACGGTTTGTGCGGACGCGCCTGGGTAGGTGACCTGGATCGCAATGGCCGGAGGCGCAATGCTCGGGTATTGGTTGATCGGAAGTTTGAGAATCGAGAGTGCCCCGACCAGCATGATCACCAGGGCAATTACCCAAGCGAAAATCGGACGGTCGATAAAAAATTTCGACATGGTTTACTCCCCTTTGCCGCTGGAAGCCTTGTCAGCTGCCTGTGCGGGGGCCGGGTTCTTTGCGCCAACGTTAGTCGCTTCACTGGCTTTGACTTCGACGCCAGGTTTGACGAATTGCAGTCCTTCGGTGATCAGACGATCGCCGGCCTTCAGGCCGTCTTCGATCAGCCATTGGTTGCCGACGGTGCGGCTGGCCTTGAGCTGACGCAGTTCGACCTTGTTGTCCGCACCGACGACCAGTGCGGTCGGCGAGCCTTTGAGGTCGCGGGTTACGCCTTGTTGCGGCGCCAGAATGGCAGCGGCGTTCACACCGGATTTGAGCTGAGCGTGTACGAACATGCCCGGAAGCAGCGTGTGATCCGGGTTCGGGAACACTGCACGCAAGGTCACGGAGCCGGTGGTCTGGTCAACCGAGACTTCGGAGAATTCGAGCTTGCCTTCCTGTTTGTACTGGCTGCCGTCTTCGAGCGTCAGCTTGACCGCCGCTGCCGTGTCGCCAGCCTTTTGCAGGCGACCGCTTTCCAGTTCGCGACGCAGCTCAAGCAGCTCGACCGAAGACTGGGTGACGTCGACATAAATCGGATCGAGTTGCTGGATCACCGCCATGGCATCGACCTGGCCGTTGCTGACCAGCGCACCCTCGGTCACGTTCGAGCGGCCGATGCGGCCGGAAATCGGCGCGTAGACCTTGGTGTACCGCACATTGATCTGAGCGGTTTGCAGCGCGGCTTCCGATTGCATGCGGTTGGCCACGGCCGTGTCGTATTCCTGACGGCTGACGGCCTGTTCGTTGACCAACTGCTTGTAGCGATCCGAGATCGACTTCGTCTGTTGCAGGTTGGCTTGGGCGCTTTTCAGCGTAGCGTCATAGACCGACGGATCGATCTGATACAGCTGCTGGCCGGCCTTGACGTCACCGCCTTCCTTGAACAGACGTTTGAGAATGATGCCATTGACCTGTGGGCGAACTTCGGCGATGCGGAACGCACTGGTGCGCCCCGGCAGTTCGGACGTCAGGGTAAAGGCTTGAGGTTGCAGGGTGACCACGCCGACCTGAGGAGGCGGTGCGGCGGGTGCCGCTTCTTCCTTTTTGCATCCGCTGAGCAGTGATGCCAGGGCGACGGCGGCGACCAGAGCGGTAACAGCTGGCTTGAATTGCATGAAAATCCTCGGGTCAGGCGCGCAAGAAACGCACTAGAAATGTGAAAGGGTAAAAAATGAGTGCTGAGTGGATAAGTAGCTTGCTAAGGAATATACTTACGTTCATGGTTGTTTGTAAACACCTTGACTGCGTATCCACCCCGTTACCAACGCCCGTCAAAGGTTCGAATTGTAAGCCGGGGACGAGTCCCAAGAGCGCTCGCCCCACTTTTGTTCAGCGGCTGTTCAGACATCGCTGAAGCATCCCGATTGAGGTTTTACTGCCATGGTCCGTCGTACCAAAGAGGAAGCTCAAGAAACCCGCAGCCAGATACTGGAAGCGGCAGAGAAAGCCTTTTATGAAAGAGGCGTGGCGCGCACTACGCTGGCGGACATCGCGACTCTGGCCGGCGTGACTCGCGGCGCCATCTACTGGCATTTCAGCAATAAGGCGGATCTGGTGCAGGCCATGCTCGATAGCTTGAAAGAGCCGCTGGATGAAATGGCCAGGGCCAGTGAAAGCGAAGATGAGCTCGATCCGCTGGGCTGCATGCGCAAACTGCTGATTCATTTGTTTCATCAAGTTGCCCTGGATCCGAAGACCCGACGCATCAATGAGATTTTGTTTCATAAGTGCGAATTCACCGATGAAATGTGCGATCTGCGTCAGCAGCGTCGTGAAGTCAGCCTCGACTGCAATGTGCGAATCGCCCTGGCCCTGAGTAATGCGGTGAATCGGGGGCAAATGCCCGAGGACCTCGACACGGCCCGCGCGGCCATCAGCCTGCACGCCTACATTGATGGCATGCTGTACCAGTGGCTATTGGCCCCGGACAGTTTTCAACTGCACACCGAAGCCGAGCGATGGGTCAATACAGGATTGGACATGCTGCGCCTGAGCCCCAGCCTGCGCAAATAAAACAAAATGCGTAATTGGATCCGTTTATGTCAACCATTAAGGCGAGCGTTGATCCCTTCAATGTTCGCCTTAATGCACCGGGATGCTTTTATATACGCACGCTCGTCAGGTTGAAAGGTAGCGAGCTACGTATTTTGTAGTGATTTTGTGTCGTGCGTGTGAATCGGTGTGAAGCCCTGTGAATAAACATGGCGCAACAAAAAGCCCCGGCTCTTTCGAGTCGGGGCTTTTGCATTTCAAGGGGGATGCTTACATCACGGGATAGTCGATGTAACCCACGGGCCCCTTGGCGTAGAACAGCTCGGGACGCGCTTCGTTAAGCGGCGCATCCGCCTTCAAGCGTGCCGGCAGGTCCGGGTTGGCAATGAATGGAACGCCGAAGGCGACTGCATCTGCCTTGCCGCTGGCCAGCCAAGCGTTGGCGCTGTCCTTGGTGAAGCGTTCGTTGACGATGTACGGGCCGCCGAACGCTTCTTTCAATTGTGGACCCAGGCTGTCGCCGGCTTCTTTCTCACGGGAGCAAATGAACGCGATGCCACGCTTGCCCAGTTCGCGAGCAACGTAGGTGAACGTCTCGGCCAGGTTGTCATCGCCCATGTCGTGGGAATCGGCACGCGGAGACAAGTGCACGCCGACGCGGCCAGCGCCCCAGACTTCGATTGCGGCGTCGGTTACTTCCAGCAACAGGCGCGCTCGGTTTTCCAGGGAACCACCGTAGTTATCGGTGCGCTGGTTGGTGCTGCTTTGCAGGAACTGATCGAGCAGGTAACCATTGGCACCGTGGATTTCCACGCCGTCAAAACCGGCAGCCTTGGCGTTCTCGGCACCGGTGCGGTAGGCGTCGACGATGTCGGCGATTTCAGCGGTTTCCAGTGCGCGCGGGGTTGGGTAGTCGGACAATGGGCGAACCAGGCTGACGTGACCCTTTGGCTGGATGGCGCTCGGTGCGACTGGTGCTTCACCGTTCAGGTACGACTCGTGGGAAACCCGGCCGACGTGCCACAGTTGCAGGAAAATCTTGCCGCCCGCACCGTGGATCGCTTTGGTCACATTAGCCCAGCCACGCACCTGATCGTTGGACCAGATACCCGGAGTGTCCGGGTAGCCGACGCCCATCGGCGTGACCGACGTGGCTTCGCTGAGGATCAGGCCGGCCGAGGCGCGTTGTACGTAGTATTCGGCCATCAGGGCGTTTGGCACCCGGCCTTCGTCGGCGCGGCAGCGGGTCAGCGGCGCCATAATGATGCGGTTGGCCAGCTCGATGTCGCCCAGTTTGATCGGATCGAAAATAGTCGTCATTTAAGTACAACCCTCGTGAAGTATCAGTTGATAGCAGGGGCCAGTTCGGGATTACCGCGCTGACGGAAAGTAATCAGGGTCACCAGCAGGGCGAGTACCGCCAGTGCTGCTGCCGCGAGTGGCACGCTGGTCAGGCCGAAACCGTGGGCGATGACGCTGCCGCCGACCCAGGCGCCCAAGGCGTTGCCGATGTTGAAAGCGCCGATGTTCAGGGTCGACACCAGGTTCGGCGCGGCCTTGCCGTAGGTCACCACGTTCACTTGCAGGGCGGGGACGGCGGCGAAGCAAGCGGTGGCCCAGAGGAACAGGGTGATTTCGGCCGGGATCAGCGCGACGCTGGTCCAGGTCAGTACGGTCGAGATCACGGCCATCGAGATGAAGACGCCGATCAGCGTTGCGGCCAGGCCTTTGTCAGCCAGCTTGCCGCCGATGATGTTGCCGACCGTCAGGCCCAGGCCGATGAGCATCAGGGTCCAGGTCACGCCTTTGGGCGAGACGCCGGTGACATCACCGAGCAGCGGGGCGACATAAGTGAACAGGGTGAATACCGACGCCGCGAACAGCGCCGTCATGCTCAGCGACAGCCAGATCCCGGCGCCTTTGAGGGCGCGCAGTTCGGCGCGCATGTCGAGTTTCTCTTCATCGCGCTTGGCCGGCAGGAAGCGGATCAGGCCAATCAACGCGATCACACCAATCACGGTCACTGCCCAGAAGGTCGAGCGCCAGCCGGCTTCCTGACCGAGCGCGGTGCCCAACGGAACGCCGAGCACGTTGGCCAGGGTCAGGCCGGTGAACATCAAGGCTACGGCGGAGGCACGTTTGTTCGCCGGAACCAGACCTGCCGCCACCACCGAACCGATACCGAAGAACGCACCGTGGCAGAGGGCCGTGACCACACGGGCAAACATCAGCACGTTGTAATCGGTCGCCATGGCACAGAGCAGGTTGCCGATGATGAAAATGCCCATCAACGCTACCAGTGCAGCCTTGCGCGGTAATCGGGAGGTGGCCAGTGCCATGAACGGCGCACCGATGGCCACGCCCAGGGCGTAACCGGTCACCAGCCAGCCAGCGCCCGGGATCGACACGCCGAGGTCAGCCGCCACATCGGGCAACAAGCCCATGATGACGAACTCGGTGGTGCCGATGGCGAAGGCGCTCAAGGCCAGAATGAGAAGCGAGAGGGGCATTGGTTAATTCCTTGTCGGAGCGCTGAGCTCCTTGACGATGGCCGCGAGGAATGCCTGGATCACGTCCTCGTTGCGCTTGAAGAAGTGCCATTGACCGGCTTTCTGGCTGCTGATCAGTCCCGCACGTTGCAAGGTCGCCAAATGGGCGGACACGGTCGACTGCGACAGGCCGCAGCGTTGATCGATCTGTCCGGCGCAAATGCCGTACTCGTGGTTGTGGATCTGTTCCGGGAACTGGGTCTTGGGGTCTTTCAGCCAGATGAGGATGTCTCGGCGGACTGGGTGTGCCAGGGCTTTTATTATTTCGTCGAGGTCGATGGTCATGGGTTTGGGCTCGTGATGAGTAAAACGCTATATCGCGATGTGGCGAACTTTAAATCGGTAGATCGCGATATACAAATATGATTTTGGTCTGATGAGCGCATAAATCGCTATATCGGGTTATAACGATACGGTGAGTGTCAACATTCGAAGGCGCAATGCTAAGCTGCGCCCATGAACTATCTCGCCCATCTTCACCTCGGTGGCCAGCGCCCCGGTCAATTGCTCGGCAGTCTGTATGGCGATTTCGTCAAGGGACGGCTGCAAGGGCAGTTCAACCCGGAGATTGAAGCGGCCATCCAGCTACATCGCAGCATCGACGTCTTCACCGACCGCCATCCGTTGGTGGATGCCTCGCTGTCGCGATTTTCCATCACACGCCGGCGTTACGCCGGGATCGTGCTCGACGTGTTTTTCGACCACTGCCTGGCGCGGGACTGGACCCTCTACTCGGACCAGCCGCTGGAGCGGTTCACCTCGGATGTGTATCGGGTGCTGTCGACTGAGCCTCAATTGCCGGAACGGTTGGCGAGGATCGCGCCGCACATGGTGGCGAATGACTGGTTGGGGTCTTATCAGGAGTTTGATGTGCTGGACCAAGTGCTGCGGGGGATTTCGCGGCGGTTGACCCGGCCTGAGGAATTGGCGGGGGCGATGCAGGAATTGCGTCGGCTGTACGAACCGCTCAGTGAGGATTTCCGGTTGTTCTATCCGCAGCTTCAGGATTTCGCCCAAAACTACCCAGCACCCTAAACCCCTTGTAGGAGTGAGCCTGCTCGCGATAGCGGTGTGTCATTCAGCATCATTGTTGAATGTAAAACCGCTATCGCGAGCAGGCTCGCTCCCACAAGGTTTTTGGTGTTTCTTCAGGGAATTTGTTTCACGCCGCGATCGCGGGGCGCAGCGGTTCCGATTGCGCCTGAGGGATGGCCCCAAACAACGATTTCTGCACCGCCTGCTGTGCCTCGAACGCCAGCGCCGCACGCTCCCGGCCTTCGCAAGCGATCGGCTTGAGCACTTTGATTTCCACTTCCCCGCGATCATTGGCGAACAACCGCATCAAGTGCGACAGCAAATCATCATCGCCAATGAACGGCGCCAGTGAGTCGAGTTCACCGTCACGTAGATAACGAATCGCCACCGGCTGCAGCTTCACTTCAGAATCAATCGCTGCTGACAACAAGCGACCATGAAAGGTACGCAACGAACGTCCATTGGTGGTGGTGCCTTCAGGGAACATCAGCAGTGGGTGTGCCTGCGCCAGGTGGCGCGTCATCTGTTTGCGAATCAGCTGGCTGTCACCCGAGCCGCGACGGATAAACAGGCTGCCGGCCTTGGCCGCCAACCAACCGGCCACCGGCCAGGTGCGCACTTCGGCCTTGGACAGAAACGACATTGGCGTGAGCATGCCCAGCAACGGAATGTCGGTCCACGACACGTGATTGCTGACCCAAAGCATCGGCTCCTTCGGCAGTTCACCGTGAACCGTCACGCGAAAGGGCAGGGCGTTGCTCAACCGCGCCATGAAAAACCGCGACCAGCGTTGGCGGCGGACCATCGAATGGGCAATGCCCAGCCGCTCGAAAAGCCCGAACACGCTGGCCATGCTCAACCCCAGCGCGACCACCACCAGTACTCGCGCAATCCGTGCGTACACCCGCAACCGGCTCATCAGACTGCCGCCTTGAAGTGCTTGGCATAACGTGGGCAGAGTTCGTCGCGCTTGAGCAGGATGAACACATCGGCGACCTGGAAGTCTTCGTCCCAGCACGGCTCACCGCAGATCTTCGCGCCCAGACGCATGTAGGCCTTGAGCAGCGGCGGCATTTCGGCGATCACGTTGGACGGGAGGTCCAGGACCGGCAGCGGTTTTTTCGGCTCGGCCCGCAGGTGTTCGGTGCACAGATAACGTTCCCGCAGACGCTGCATGATCGCGTGGGCCTGAATCCCGCCGTCTTGCATCGGAATGCTCGCGCAACCCATCAAATAGCTGTAGCCGCCCTGATTCAGCACTTCGGCCAGTTCGCCCCAGAGCACCGCGATGGTGCCGCCGTTGCGATAAGCCGGGTCGACGCAGGTGCGGCCGATTTCCAGGATCGGGCCTTTCAAGTGGACCAGACCATGGAGGCTGAACTCTTCTTCGCTGTAGAACTTGCCCAGGCTGCTCGCGGCCGTGTGATCGAGCAAACGGGTGGTCGCCACCAGGCGCCCGGTGTTCAAGTCACGCACGCCAATGTGGGCGCAGTGAACATCATAGTCGTCCATGTCCAGACCCAACTCCGCGCCTTTGAGCTTGGCGTTGAACTCGCCGCTGAAGACGTTGAAGCGCAAGGCCTGGGCTTCCTGCAAGGCCTCGGCGCCCACCAGGCGTTCGGCTTGCAGGCGGCGTTCATTGCCGGTGTCGCTGATGCGGGCGATCTGAGTCATGGGAATCTCCGTGCGGGCTGGTCAACCCGTCTTGGGTTAAAGCCGATCGACTTTCTTTATGCAGCCGTGTTGTGCAAAGTCAGGCTATGTAGCCCCGGTGTCATCGCCATGAAGCTTTGGTGATGCTTACATGACAGCCCACAAGGAGCCTCTTATGCCCTGGCAAAACCTGTTGAATCGCCGCGATCGCCTGCCCGTCAACCCGGACCTGGCGGAGGGGTTCGCGACCTTGTTGCACGCGTTGGGCACGGTCACGCCATTGGAACTGGCGGTGGTCGGCGGGCGTTTGATGTCGACGCCGGGGCTGGCGTTTCTGGTGGGCTATCAGGCGGCGCTGCGCATGCTCTGGCCGAGCGCGCCGCTGAGCCTCGGCGCGTTGTGTGCCACCGAACAGCGCAGTCTGCGGGTGGCGGACATGCAGACGCGTCTGAGCGATTTACGCGTGAGTGGGCGCAAGGATTTCGTCACCGCTGGCGATGCGGCCGACTGGCTGCTGGTTGCCGCGCGCAGTGAAGCGTCCGGCGAAACGCCGCGCTTGAGTCTGGCGGTGGTCTATCCCGATGAACCGGGCGTGCGCCTGGAAAAACTCCCGGCCATCGCGCTGATGCCGGACATCAGCCACGGTCGGTTGTTTCTGGACAACGCCCAGTGCGAACTACTCGCGGGGGATGGCTGGGATGCCTACGTCAAACCGTTCCGCACGCTGGAAGACATTTATGTATTGAGCGCGATGACCGCGTGGCTGTATGGGGTGGGGCAGGACAGTGACTGGCCGCAGGCCCTGCAATTGCGGTTGCTGGCGCTGCTGGCCGGGTGCGCGGAAGTCAGCCGGCAGGCGCCGAACAATCTGGCCGGGCATGTGCTGCTGGGGGGATTGTTTGCGCAATTCGAGGGGCTCAAGGCTGAGCTGAACGAGGCTCTGGCTGATGGCCCGCAGCACTGGGCGGCGATGTGGCAGCGTGATCAGAGTGTGATGGATCTGGCGGCGGGGGCCAGAGGCAAGCGATTGGCCAAGGCGTTGGCGGCGATCTGACAGGCCTCTTCGCGGGCAAGTCGGATCGCCGCACCGCTCGCTCCTATATTGGATCGCGAACTCCTGTAGGAGCGAGGCTTGCCCGCGAAGGCGGCCGCATAGGCGACACACATTCCAAAACTGTCATCAACCTCGACTAGGCTCAGCAAGCCCACCCCGCCGAGCCCCCGCCATGTTCAAAGGCTTGCCCCTGATTTTCACGCTGCTGCTCTGCCTCACGGCCCACGCCGAAACCTGGCCCGCCGAGCAATGGTCGACCGGCCCGAACGTCTCCGGCCCCGCACTTCAAGCCCTGGAGACTTACGCCTTCCCGCCTCGCGATGACACCACTCGAAAAGGCATCCGCACCGATGCCTTGCTGGTAATCCGCGACGGCCAACTGATCTACGAACGCTACGCCGGCCCGACCACGGCCGACACCGCGCACCTGACCTGGTCCATCAGCAAAAGCCTGATGGCCACGGTCCTGGGTGTGGCCTATGGCGAGGGCCTTTTCAAACTTGAGGACCCTGCGGTGCGGTTTTACCCGCCGTTGGCGAAACACCCGGCAATGACCCTGGCCGACCTGTTGCACTGGGCTTCAGGCCTGGACTGGCAGGAAGACTACGAATACGCGCCGTTGAAGTCCTCGGTGGTCGCCATGCTCTACACCCTGGGTCATCACGACATGGCGGCGTTCACCGCTGATCACGCTGAGTACGCCAAACCAGGCCAGGCCTTTCGGTACTCCAGTGGCGACAGCAATCTGCTGGCCGCCGCGCTGAAAACCATCGTCGGTCCGGCCCGTTACCCGGACTATCCATGGGCAGCATTGTTCGAGCCGCTAGGAATTCGCCATGCCGTCTGGGAAACCGATGCCACGGGCACTTTCGTCGCGTCCTCTTATGCCTACCTCACCGCCCGGGACCTGGCGCGCGTCGGCCTGCTGATGGCGCGTGACGGTCGTTGGGGTGATCGACAGCTGCTGCTCAAAGACTGGGTCGCCTTCAACCGCGAACCCTTCGCCCGTTATCAAGCCAATCAGGATGATGCGGTCCCCGGCGGTCATTGGTGGCTCAATCGCGCGGTGGAGGGCGCTGCCCGACCCTGGCCGGATGCTCCGGCCGACACCTTTGCCGCTTTGGGCCATTGGGGGCAGGCGATGTACGTGATTCCCGGCGAACAGCTGGTGATCGTGCGCTACGGCGATGACCGCGACGAGATCTATCAGCACAACGAATTGCTCAAGCTCGCGCTCAAGGCCTTTGCCGGGAAGGTGCAGCCATGAACCGCCACCGTTTTGTTCGTCGCCGACCGTTTAGCGCGCTGATGTTAGTAGCGCTGATAGCTTTGCTCGGCTGGATCTGGCAGGAGCGAGTGGCGTTGCGGGCGTTCCCCGACATCATCAGCGGCTACACCGCCAAGGAATATTGCTCGTGCCGGTACGTGATGAAGAACGACGCCGAGTATTGCCACCGCTACGTGAAGCAGTGGTTGCCCACCAGCGGTTTCACCGAAGACCCCGCCAGCCAGCGCGTGACCGTCAGCGGCATGGGCCGCAGCAACAGCGCGCAATGGATCGGCGAACACCAAGGCTGCCGCCTGCAACCCTGAACACGCTGGAATTACTTGTGGTGCAGGGCTGTTGTGGCATTAGAGTTTGCAACCTGCCTCAGGGCGGTTAAGGTTCGCTCAGGTTTATTTGCCCCATGAGTCTCTATGTTCAAGCGGTCCCTTTCCAAAACCCTCGCCTTCCTGCTTCTGGCCGGCGCTTCGTTGTCGGCCGAGGCCAATTGGTATCTCGATGGCGAGTCCTCTCGGCTGTCCTTCATCAGCACCAAAAACGCCAACATTTCCGAAGTGCAGCGCTTCCTGGTGTTGCACGGCAAAGTCAGCCCCAAGGGCCTGGCCGAGGTGGAAGTCGAGATGGAGTCGGTGAACAGCGGCATCCCGCTGCGCGACGAACGCATGCGCAAGGAACTGTTTGAGATCCAGACCTTCCCTGAAGCGCTGATCACCGCGCAGATCGATCTGCGCCCGATCAGCGATCTCGCGCCCGGTGCCCAACTGGAGCTGCGCTTGCCGCTGACCGTCAACCTTCACGGTAAAACCCACGAATACAACGCCGAACTGCTGGCGACCCGTCTTGATGACCGGCGCTTCCAGGTGGTGACCCTCGAGCCGATTATCATCAATGCCGAAGACTTCGATCTGGCACCGGGCCTGGAAAGTTTGCGCAAGGTCGCTGGATTGTCGGCCATCAGCCTGTCGGTGCCGGTGGGTGCGGTACTGATTTTCACGGCGCGCTGACATGGCCGGTGCAATCTTTCCCTGGCGTGCAGGCAACCACTTTGAACTGCTGATCGACGGCCCGGAGTTTTTCCCGCGCATGTTGGTCGCGATTGCCCGCGCCGAAGAACAGGTCGAGCTGGAGTTGTATCTGGTGGAAGCGGGCGCCTGTGCCGAGGCCATGGTGCAGGCGTTGGTGCAGGCCGCCGAGCGCGGCGTGCGTGTGCGCTGTCTGTTCGATGACTACGGCAGCCTTGCATTCACCTTGACCTTGCGTCAGCGCCTGATGGCGGCGGGTGTGGAACTGCGTTTCTACAATCGCCTGAGCTGGCGACGCTGGGTCGGTAACTTTTACCGCGATCACCGCAAGCTGTTGCTGGTCGATCAGAGTCTGGCGGTGGTCGGCGGCACGGGCGTCACGGACGAGTTCTGGACGCCGGGCGAAGACACCAGCGAATGGCATGAAGTGATGGTGGAAATCACCGGCCCCTTGGTCATCGACTGGCAGCTGCTGTTCGACCGGCAATGGATCGCCAACCGCCATCGCCGCGCCTGGAGACCTGCGGCGCACTTCGGCCTGCCGCGTCTGCCACGGGTGCCGTCCATGGGCGAAGGGATGGGGCGGGTGGCCTATGCCGACGCCCGCCAGCACCGCGACATCCTGCAATCGCTGATTCGAGCGCTGAACAGCGGTCAGCGGCGGGTCTGGCTGGCCACGCCGTACTTTCTGCCGACCTGGAAAGTCCGCCGTTCATTGCGCAGGGCTGCCGGCCGAGGCGTCGATGTGCGTCTGCTGCTGACCGGGCCACGCACCGATCACCCGTCGGTGCGCTACGCCGGGCATCGTTATTACCCGCGATTGCTCAAGTCCGGGGTGAAGATCTTCGAATACCAGCCGTGTTTCCTGCACCTGAAAATGGTCTTGATCGATGACTGGGTGAGCATCGGCTCATGCAATTTCGATCACTGGAATTTGCGCTTCAATCTGGAAGCCAACCTTGAAGCGCTGGACCCAGGGTTGACGCGTGCGGTAGTGGCGAGTTTCGAGAAGGACTTTGCACAGAGCCAGGAAGTGAGCCTGGAGGCATGGCAAAGCCGGCCACTGTGGCGGCGGGTCAAGCAAAGGGTTTGGGGATGGGTGGATCGGCTGGTGGTGAATCTGCTGGATCGACGCGGATAGTCGTCACACCCAAAATCACTGTGGGAGCGAGCCTGCTCGCGATGGCGGTGTAACAGCCAACAAAGATGTTGAATGTTATGCCCTCATCGCGAGCAGGCTCGCTCCCACAGGTTTATTGCGGTGTGTCAGGGGTTACAGCAATTCAAAGCTCTGCTGCGTCACGTCCTGGGAATCCAGGCCGATCTGCACGTTGAACTTGCCTGGCTCCGCTGCGTATTTGAGCTGGGCATTGAAGAACTTCAGGTCGTCTTCGGTGATGGTGAAGTGCACGACTTTCTGTTCGCCGGCCTTCAGCGTGATTTTCTGGAAGTTCTTCAGTTCCTTGACGGGGCGGATCATCGAGCCGGTCACGTCCTGGATGTACAGCTGCACCACGGTTTCGCCGTCGCGCTTGCCGGTGTTTTTCACCATGACGCTGGCGTCGAGCTTGCCGGTCTTGTTCAGCGTGGTCGACGACAAGGCCATGTCGCTCAGGCTGAAATCGGTGTAGCTCAGGCCGAAACCGAACGGAAACAGCGGGCCGGTGGTGTCATCGAAATACTGCGAGGTGTAGTTGCCCGGTTTGCCCGGCGTGAACGGCCGGCCAATGCTCAGGTGGTTGTAGTAGGTCGGAATCTGGCCCACCGAACGCGGGAAGGTGATCGGCAGTTTGCCCGATGGGTTGTAGTCGCCGAACAGCACGTCCGCGATGGCGTTGCCGCCTTCGGTGCCGCTGAACCAGGTTTCCAGAATCGCGTCAGCCTGTTCCTTCTCTTCGAGAATCGACAGCGGGCGGCCGTTCATCAACACCAGCACCAGCGGTTTGCCGGTGGCTTTCAGCGCCTTGATCAGGTCGCGCTGGTTGGCCGGGATGTTCAGGTCGGTGCGGCTCGACGATTCGTGGGACATGCCACGGGACTCGCCGACAGCGGCAACCACGACATCAGCGTCTTTGGCGGCCTTCACCGCTTCGTCGATCAGCACTTGGGCGGAACGCGGATCATCCACCACTTCCGGCGCATCGAAGTTGAGGAAGTTCAGGTAATCCAGCACTTTCTTGTCGCTGGTGATATTGGCGCCACGGGCGTAGATCAGCTTCGATTTGTCTGAAACAGCGGCGTTCATGCCGTCGAACAAGGTGACCGATTGAGCCGGACGGCCAGCGGCGGCCCAGCTGCCCATCATGTCGATTGGCGCCTTGGCCAGCGGACCGACCAGCACGATCTTCGCGGTTTTCTTCAGCGGCAGGGTCTCGCCCTGGTTCTTCAGCAACACCAGGCTGCGGCGCGCGACGTCACGGGCCTCGGCGCGGTGCAAACGGCTTTCGGCGTAGGTGTCGGCCGGATCGTCTTCAGCCTTGCCGATGCGCAGGTACGGGTCCTTGAACAGGCCCATGTCGTACTTGGCGGCGAGCACTTCGCGGACGGCGTTATCGATGTCTTTCTGTTCGATCTCGCCGGCCTTCAACAGTCCCGGCAGCTCTTTGCCGTACAGGGTGTCGTTCATGCTCATGTCGATGCCGGCCTTGATCGCCAGCTTCGCGGCTTCGCGACCGTCACGAGCGACGCCATGCTTGATCAGCTCGAAAATCGCCCCGTGGTCACTGACCGCCAGGCCCTTGAAGCCCCAATCCTTGCGCAGCAGGTCGTTCATCAGCCAGGTGTTGGCGGTGGCCGGCACGCCGTTGATCGAGTTCAGCGCAACCATCACGCCACCCGCGCCCGCGTCGATGGCGGCGCGGTACGGTGGCAGGTAGTCCTGGTACATTTTGACCGGGCTCATGTCGACGACGTTGTAGTCACGACCGCCCTCGACCGCACCGTACAGGGCAAAGTGCTTGACGCTGGCCATGATGCTATCGGCCGCGTTCGCGCCGGTGCCCTGGAAGGCCCGGACCATCACGCCGGCAATGCGCGACACCAGGTACGTGTCTTCGCCGAAGCCTTCGGAGGTGCGGCCCCAACGTGGGTCACGGGAAATGTCGACCATCGGCGCAAAGGTGATGTCGAGGCTGTCTGCCGCGGCTTCCTTGGCGGCGATGCGCCCGGACAGGCCGATGGCGTCCATGTCCCAGCTCGAGGCCAGGGCAATCGGGATCGGGAAAATCGTGCGGTGACCGTGGATCACGTCATAGGCGAAGAACATCGGGATCTTCAACCGGCTGCGCATGGCCGCGTCCTGCATCGGACGGTTTTCCGCGCGCGTGATCGAATTGAAGGTGCCGCCGATGTTGCCGGCGGCGATTTCCTTGCGGATCATCTCCCGAGGCATCTCAGGGCCGATGCTGATCAGGCGCAACTGGCCGATCTTTTCATCGAGGGTCATTTGTTTCATCAGGTCAGTGATGAAAGCGTCCTTGTTCTCCAAAGGTGCGGGCGTCGTGGCGGCCAATACGGTATGACTGGCCAGGCTGACGAACAGGCCCAGCAAACACAGCTTCTTCATGAATAGTTTTCTCAAAGGCCTAAACGGCAGTGAATACGCGCCGATCAGCCAAAATTTAGGGAGCGACTATTGTTGTTCAGGTAAATGCAGCACACTTCTGCAGCGTTTGGCGCTGGGGCATCTTTTAGCCCATTGGCTCGATGCAATCCAGTGGCGGGGGCAGATTATGCCCCAAGAGACCGCTCAGAAGGTCGCTGGTTGTTTTTCAACGGAAGGTGCAAGGGAGCGTCAACCAGATGAATGTACGACACCACACTCGGTCGAGCCTGCAGGTTGCAGCCTTGATGTTGCTCACCACGCTGCTGGCGGGCTGCGGCATCAACAACATTCCTACCCTCGACGAACAGGCCAAGGCTGCCTGGGGCCAGGTGCAGAACCAGTACCAGCGCCGCGCCGACCTGATCCCCAACCTGGTGGAAACCGTCAAGGGCTACGCCAAACATGAGGAAGAAACCCTGACCGCGGTGATCGAAGCCCGAGCCAAGGCGACCTCGATCCAGGTGGATGCCAGCACCCTGGACAACCCGGAAAAACTCAAGCAGTTCCAGCAGGCGCAGGATCAGCTGACCGGCGCCTTGAGCCGTTTGATGGTGGTGTCCGAACGTTACCCGGACCTCAAGGCCAACCAGAATTTCCTTGCGTTGCAATCGCAGCTCGAGGGCACCGAGAATCGCATCGCCGTGGCGCGTCGCGACTTTATCCTCGCGGTGCAGAAGTACAACACCGAAATCCGCACCTTCCCGGGTCGCCTGTGGCACACGGTGATGTACAGCGATTTGCCGATCCGCGAAACCTTCGAGGCCACGAGCCCCGATGCCGAAAAAGCGCCAGAAGTGAAGTTCTGATCGGCTTGACGCGTCACCACGGATGAGGTTGCCAATGCGCGTGTTGAAAGTGGGCCTGGTGCTGGTGCTGTGGGTGTTTGCCCTGACAGCCCAGGCCGAGTTGAAGTTTCCGCAGCTGACCGGACGGGTGGTGGATAACGCCCAGATGATCGAGCCGTCGGTTCGTGAGCAACTGACGCAGCAGCTCCAGGCCCATGAAAAAGCCACGGGCGAGCAGTTGGTCGTGGTGACGTTGCCGAACTTGCAGGGCACCGACATTGCCGATTTCGGCTATCAGCTGGGGCGCTACTGGGGCATCGGCCAGAAGGATAAAAACACCGGCGCGTTGCTGATCGTTGCGCGCGATGATCGTAAATTGCGCATCGAAGTCGGTTACGGCCTGGAAGATCGCCTGACCGATGCGCAGAGTTCGGTGATCATCAACCAGGTGATCACGCCAGCGTTCAAGACCGGCAACTTCAGCAAGGGCATCAGCGACGGGGTCGCCGCGATGCTGGTGGTGCTGGGCGGCAATCCGCTGGATGAACCGTCGACGGTCTATGAGCCGAGAGGGGATGAGGGCGACGATTTCGTATCCCGCCATCCGGGCGTGTTCGTGTTCCTGGTGTTGCTGTTTATCCTGACGATTTTCGTCTGCCAGATGCTCGGTATCCTGCCCAGCGGTGGCGGTGGTCGAGGCAGTTCGAGGGGCGGTTTCGGCGGTGGAGGTTTCGGCGGCGGTGGCGGGGGCTTCAGTGGGGGTGGCGGCAGTTTCGGGGGCGGCGGTTCGTCGGGCGGCTGGTGAGCATAATAATGAATGGGCACTTTTAGACATGGCATTACTGACTGAACACGAACAACGCAAAGTCGCCGAGGCGATTGCCCGGGTCGAGCGCGACACCGACGCCGAACTGGTGACGGTGCTCGCGGCCCGCGCCGACGACTACGCGTACATCCCGCTGCTCTGGGCCAGCCTGCTGGCGCTGGTGGTGCCGGGTATCGTGCATTACCTGACAGGCTGGCTGACCCTGCACAGTTTGCTGCTGGTGCAATGGATCACGTTCATCGTGCTGTGCCTGGTGTTCCGGATTCCGAAAGTCACCACCCACCTGATCCCGCGCTCGGTGCGGCATTGGCGAGCGTCAAATCTGGCGCGCCGGCAGTTTCTGGAGCAAAACCTGCACCACACGGTGGGTAGCACCGGGATGCTGATTTTTGTCTGCGAAGCTGAGCGGTACGTGGAAATTCTGGTGGATGAAGGGATTTCCAAGCGGCTGGATAACAAGAACTGGGACGCGATCGTTGCGGCGTTTACTCAACAGGTGAAGCAGGGCCAGACGTTGCAGGGGTTTGTGACGTGCGTCGAGGCGTGCGGCGAGCTGCTCAAGGTGCATGTGCCGGTGACGCACGTGCGCAATGAGTTGCCGAATCGGTTAGTGGTGTTGGGCTGATTTCACTTCTGGAATTGATACACCTTCTGTGGGGAGAGGGCTTTTGTGGCGAGGGAGCTTGCCCCCGCTGGGGCGCGAAGCGGCCCCCCAAATCAGCCAATGCGGTCATTCAGATAAACACGGTTGCAGGGGGTAGGGCTGCTTCGCAGCCCAGCGGGAGCAAGCTCCCTCGCCACACAATCCCACACAATCCCACTCAACCCAGTAGCGTTTTTGCTTCGGGTTTCGCACCGTTCGGGAAATTACCCGTGCCCTCGTATGCCATCCCCCCTAAAATACCCGCCATTCCCGATCCGCTCCGCCCGAGGCCGTTTTTTCCATGTCTGTCACCGCCACTCCCGCCAGCCTCGCGCCGGATCACCACGCCCAGTTCATCGACCTGCTGCAAACCAGCCTCGACCAGAATGCCTTCATCAAACTGGTCCTGGCCAAGTACGTCGGCACCGAAGCCGATTTGCAGCGGTTGATCATCAAGCAACTGACGGTCAAGGATCAGGCCTGCCTGTCCTTCGTCTACCGCTACAAGACCCGCGACATCACCAAGAACCTGCCGCTTGCCGAGGGCGTCGCGACCATCGGCGCGCTGTTGCCGGCCTCGTTCAAAAATGCGCATTTACTGTCGCTGACTGACGAAGCTCAGCTCGAATACAGCAAAAAGGGCAAGTCTTCGCTGTTCAAGAGCAAACCTCAGCAATTGCGCGAAGTGCCGTCCGCCGAGCATAACCGCGAGAAGAACCGTTTCCTCGACCTGAACCGGCCGTTCCTCGCTGACCTCGGCGTGACAAACAGCAAGCACGAGCTGATCCCGGCGATGTCGCGCAAGTGGAAGCAGATCAACAAGTTCATCGAAGTCTTCAGCCATGCGCTGACCACCTCGCCCCTGGCCCTGGACAAACCGGTGCAGGTGGCGGATTTCGGTTCGGGCAAGGGATACCTGACCTTTGCGATCCACGACTATCTGCGCAACACCTTGAAGGCCGAAGCCGTGGTGACCGGCGTCGAGTTGCGCGAAGAAATGGTCAACCTGTGCAATGCCGCCGCCGCCAAGCTTGAGCATCCGGGGCTAGTGTTCAAGTGCGGTGACGTGCGAAGCGTCGCGCCGAGCGAGCTGGACGTGATGATCGCGCTGCACGCCTGTGACATCGCCACCGACTACGCGATTCACACCGGCATCCGCTCCGGCGCCTCGATCATCATGTGCTCGCCGTGCTGCCACAAACAGATCCGCCTGCAAATCCAGAGCCCGGCGCTGCTCAAGCCGATGCTGCAATACGGTCTGCACCTGGGCCAGCAAGCGGAAATGGTCACCGACAGCCTGCGAGCGCTGTTCCTGGAAGCCTGTGGTTATGAAACCAAGGTGTTCGAGTTCATCTCACTGGACCACACCAACAAGAACAAGATGATTTTGGCGGTCAAACGCGCCGAGCCGGTCGACCCGGCCCAGCTGTTGGTGAAGATCCAGGAGCTGAAGGATTTCTACCACATCAGCGAACATTGCCTGGAAACCCTGCTGCGCGCCGACGGCTACCTCTAAAACACCGCATGACCCTGTAGGAGCCAGGCTTGCCGGCGAAGGCGATAGTGCCGACGCCTTCGCCGGCAAGCCTGGCTCCTACAGGTCACGTAGTGGCAATGCGGGCGGGTTTGATGGCGGTCTTGCGTCCGAGCATCACCGTCACGATCACCCCGGCGGCAAACAGCCAGGTGATCGGCTCGATATGTTCACCAAAGAACAGCGCCGAAAACGCGATGGTGAAGAAGATCTGCAACAGCTGGATCTGACTGACTCGGGCAATGCCGCCCATCGCCAACCCGGCGTACCAGGCAAAGAACCCGATGAACTGCGAGAACAGCGAAACATAACCAAACGCCCACCAAGTCTTGGCGGATATTTCGCCCTGGTGTTGCAGCGCCAAATAGACCACCGGTCCGATCAGCAGCGGCGTCGATAACACCAGCGCCCAGCAGATCACCTGCCAGCCGCCCATCTCCTTGGCCAACCGGCCGCCCTCGGCATAACCCAGGCCGCCCACGGCAATCGCCCCGAGCATCAGCAAATCACCGGCCTGAATACTGCCGGCCCCGCTGATCAGCGCATAACCCAACACCAGCGCACTGCCCAACGCCGCGCAGGCCCAGAAGGCTTTCGACGGTCGTTCGTGGGACAACCACGCGGCGTAAAGCGCGACGCACAGCGGCTGCAAACCGTTGACCAGTGCGCCGTGGGAGGCCGGCAAGGTTTGCATGGCCCAGGCCGACAACACCGGAAAACCGAGGATCACGCCTGCGATCACCAGTGTCAGGCCTTTGACCTGTTTCCAGGTTGGCCATTTTTCCCGGCGCCACAGCAACAACATCGCCGCCGGCACCGCCGCAAACAACGCCCGGCCCAGGCCGTTGAGCAGCGGATGAAGTTCCTGCACGACGATCCGCGTGAAGGGCAAGGTGAGGCTGAAGATCACAACGCCGAGCAGGCCGAGGGCCATGCCGGTGTTTTCGCGCGAGGACATGATGGGGGACCAGAATGTTAGGTGGCGGGAAGAGACTTCATCTAGCCATAAACCACGGGGATCGCGCTGTTACAGATAGGCGCAGAGTTATCCGTACAGTTGAAGGGCGCCTTCGCGCTACCGGTATGGTGGTGCCTTTGTAGGAGCGAGGCTTGCCCGCGAAAAACGATAACGCGGTCTATCAGGTAGTAGCTGGTTATTACCCGACCCCACGGATAAGGACTACCTTGAATACTCCTATGCATTTCCCAGAGGAGTCCTCCCCATGGCTGCCAAGAAAATTCTGATGCTGGTCGGCGATTACGTCGAAGACTACGAAGTGATGGTGCCTTTCCAGGCGCTGCTGATGGTCGGCCACACGGTGCACGCCGTTTGCCCGGACAAATCCGACGGCCAGACTGTGCGCACGGCGATTCACGACTTCGAAGGCGACCAGACCTACAGCGAAAAACCCGGTCACTTGTTTGCCCTGAACTTCGATTTCGCCAAAGTCGCTGAATCCGACTACGACGCGCTGCTGATCCCCGGCGGTCGTGCGCCGGAATACCTGCGCCTGAACGAAAAAGTCCTGGAGCTGGTGCGCGCATTCGACAAGGCCGGCAAACCGATCGCTGCCGTGTGTCACGGTGCGCAACTGCTCGCGGCAGCTGGAGTTCTCGAAGGTCGCGAGTGCAGCGCTTACCCGGCCTGCGCGCCGGAAGTGCGTCTGGCCGGCGGTACGTTCATCGATATTCCGGTGACGGAAGGCCACGTACAAGGCAATCTGGCCACTGCGCCCGCCTGGCCGGCGCACCCGAGCTGGCTCGCCGGTTTCCTTGGGTTGCTGGGCACCAAAATCACGCTGTAACGAGGGGCTTTTCCATGTGCGAGCTGTACGTCAAAGCCGATCCGATTCTCTATGAATCGCGCTCCCGCTCGCTGCGCATCTGCGGGGTGGTCACCACCCTGCGCCTGGAGAATCAGTTCTGGGACATCCTCAGCGAAATCGCCGAGGTCGACGGCATGACCACCAACCAGTTGATCGCCAAGCTGTATGAAGAGGTGATGGACTACCGCGGCGAAGTGGTGAATTTCGCCTCGTTCTTGCGGGTGAGTTGTACGCGGTATCTGAGTCAGCGACGGGTGCAGGCGCCGGAGTTGTCGGTGGTGCGGGCGGTGGTGAAATAGGTTGGTTTTGCGCTGGCCTTACCGGCCCCATCGCGAGCAGGCTCGCTCCCACGGGGGAACGCATTCCAATGTGGAAGCGAGCCTGCTCGCGATGGCGGTATTACAGGCGACAGATGTCCCGGGCTGGTCTTTACTCTGAAGCGCGAGACCACTCAATCGCCAAGGAGAAAGAGCATGTCCGGATGGTACGAAGTGAGCAAAAGCAGCAACGGTCAGTTCAAGTTTGTACTGAAGGCCGCCAACGCCGAAACCATTCTGACCAGCGAGCTGTACACCACTCGCGGTGCTGCCGACAACGGCATTGCTTCGGTGCAGAAGAACAGCCCGCTGGATGAGCGCTACGAAAAGAAAACCACCAAGGATGGCCATCCTTACTTCAATCTCAAGGCCGGTAACCACGAGGTCATCGGCAGCAGCGAGACCTACTCTTCCGCTGGTGCGATGGATAAAGGCATCGCCAGCGTCAAGGCCAATGGGCCGACCACCGTGATCAAGGACAAGACCTTGCCGGTGCTTTGATCGCTCCCTTCAGGACCAACACAATTCCCCTTGTAGGAGCGAGCCTGCTCGCGATAGCTGCTTAACATTCGACGAAGATGTTGAATGTCAGTCCGCCATCGCTAGCAGGCTCACTCCCACATGGGTTTTGTGTGCGGCTTGAGATCAGCGCAAGGCTTTCAGCAAGTCTTGCAACTGGCTGATCCCGGCCTCGCCGAGTGGAAACACCGGCAACCGCGGATCGCCCACTTCCAGCCCGGTCGCACGCAGCCCCGCCTTGATCGTCGCCGGCAAGCCACCCTTGAGGATGAAGTCCAGCAGCGGCAACTGGCGATAGAACAGTTCACGCGCCTTGCCCAGGTCGTTCGCCAGAACTGCGTCATACAGATCCAGATTGAGCTGCGGAATCAGGTTCGGTGCCGCTGTGCACCAACCTTTCGCACCCGCCGCAAACGCTTCCAGCGCCAGCGGGTTACAGCCGTTGTAGAACGGCACCCGGCCTTCGCCGAGCAGTTGCAGCTTGTGCATGCGCTGGATGTCACCGGTGCTCTCCTTGACCATGGTCACGTTCTCCACGGCGTTGACGATCCGCAGGATCAGGTCCACCGACATGTCGGTGCCGCTGGTGGCCGGGTTGTTATAGAGCATGATCGGGACGCCGATGCTTTCGCCGATGGCGCGGTAGTGGGCGAGGATTTCCGCTTCGCTGAGTTTCCAGTAGGACGTCGGCAGCACCATCACCACATCGGCGCCATGGGCTTCGGCGAAACGGGCGCGGCGCACGGCTTTGGCGGTCGTCAGGTCGGACACACTGACGATGGTCGGCACGCGCTTGGCCACATGCTTGATGCTGAATTCACTGACCTGATCCCACTCCGCGTCGCTCAGGTAAGCGCCTTCGCCGGTGCTGCCCAGTGGCGCGATGGCGTGGACGCCGCCGTCGATCAAGCGGTCGATGGAACGCCCGAGCGCGTCGAGATCGACGCCTTCGCCATTGGCGGTGAATGGGGTGATGGTGTAGCCGATGATGCCGTGAATGGCGGGGGTCGACATGTCGTGTCTCCTTCAGGAAATGGGTGGGTTCAGTTCAGGCAATCGGCGTGTTGACGCAGGTGCTGCCGGGCGTAGTAGTTGAACGCGGCGCCGTGGCGCTTGGGTTTCGAGATCCAGTCATGGGCTTCGCGGCCCAGGTCCGGCAGGATCGGTTTGATGGTCCCGGCACTCATCGCCAGCAGTTGCAGCTTTGCGGCACGCTCGATCAGCTGAGCAATGACACAGGCTTCTTCGATGGTCGTGCCGGTGGACAACTGGCCGTGGTGCGACAGCAGGATGGCCCGTTTGTCGCCCAGTGCGCCGGCGATCAAATCACCTTCTTCGTTGCCCACCGGTACACCCGGCCAGCCTTCGAGAAACGCGCAATCGTCGTAGAGCGGGCAGAGGTCCATGTGGGAAATCTGCAGCGGCACTTCGAGCATCGACAGCGCCGCGACGTGGGTCGGGTGCGTGTGAATGATGCAGTTCACGTCGGGCCGGGCGCGGTACACCCAACTGTGGAAACGGTTGGCCGGGTTGGGCATGCCGTGGCCTTCGAGCACTTCCAGGTCTTCGTTGACCAGCAGCAGATTGCTCGCGGTGATCTCGTCGAAACCCAGGCCCAGTTGTTGAGTGTAATAGGTGCCAGGCTGAGGGCCACGGGCGGTGATTTGCCCGGCCAGGCCGGAGTCGTGACCATTTTCAAATAGAATCCGGCAGGTCAGGGCCAGCTTTTGCCGGTCGGTCCACGTATTATCCGCCAGGGTGTTTTGCATCTGGGTCAACGCTTGCTTGACCAATTGCTCTTTGGGTAATGCTAAGGTCTTGGCCATCTCGGTGTCCTTGGGTGGTTCATGCAAATGACACAGCAAAGGCTATATGACACTTTGTGTCATAGGCAAGGGCAAATCGTCGCCTCCTTGATGGATTAATCGTTCTTCATGTCTATCCGTTTGAAATTACTTAGAAAAAAACTTGGCGTGACGCTGGAGGCCCTGGCCGAAAAATCCGGCATGACCAAGAGCTATCTGTCGAAAGTCGAGCGCGGGCTGAATACGCCGTCGATCGCGGCTGCCCTGAAACTGGCCAAGGCGCTGAACGTGAAGGTCGAGGAGTTGTTCTCCGAAGACAACATCAGCCTCGACAGCTACAGCCTGGTGCGCAGCGACGAGCGCCAGTCCCTGGCGGCCAACGATGAAAGCCCCGGCTACGCGGTGCTGGCCCACCAGGTCAGCGAGCGCAGCCTGCTGCCGTTCATGATTTATCCCCCGACAGAATTCGCGGATAAAACCTTCAAGGAACACGTGGGGGAAGAGTTTCTGTTCGTCCACGAAGGGCAGGTGGAAGTGGACTTCATGAACGAGCGCGTGCTGCTCAATCGCGGGGATGCGCTGCACTTCAATGCGCAGAAACCGCACCGGATTCGCTCAGTGGGGGAGGTTCAGGCGCAGTTGCTGGTGGTGGTGCATAGCGCTGAGGAATGAAGTTGCGGTGCTGTTGTGGCGAGGGAGCTTGCTCCCGCTCGGCTGCGAAGCAGTCGTAAAACCTGACAATGCGTTTTCTCTGAAAGAATGCAGGGGCCGCTTCGCAGCCCAGCGGGAGCAAGCTCCCTTGCCACAGGTTCGGTGTTCGCTTCAGACCTCGACGGGAACTGTGAGCTTCGTGCTGCCGAGCGCATGGGTCTTCGAATCAAAAAACCGCAGTTCTGACCCCGTTCCCTCAAACACCTTCGTGTAATGCCGCTTCTGATGCAGGATAAACGCCTTGCTGCGCGGGTAAATCGAGATTGCCACTACCTTGGGTTTCGCCTGGCGCAACGCATGGATGATGTGGCTGTCCTGCTCGCCCAAGGCATGCCCGAACAGGCATAACCCCTCACCATGGCTCAGCAACTGGTCATAGCAAAACGACAGATAATCCGAGCTGCGAATGGTCTTGAGCTTGTCCTGCGCCGGCCCTTCGTTGACGAACAGCGGCACATCGTCCAGAGTCTTGATGGTGTTGTTGATGGCGAAACTGCCCAGCAATGTGCCCTCCGTCGACATCAGCTTGCGCGCCGTGCCGTCCTGATTGCGCACCAGGTGCAGGCCACCGTGCAGGTACAACAAACGGGTTTTATCGGTCGCTGTGGCGCTCAAATCAAAACCCGGTTCGGCGCCCTGGAACAGATCGGTGATGGCATCCGGCTGATGCTGGATCGCCCAGTAGTTGAGCAAGTCGTAATTGGTGGTGAACACGGTCCGATAGCGGCCCAGTTCCTGACTGATGGCGGCCAGGGTAGACGGCACCACCAGTCGCCACGGGATGTGCACCGCGTGGACCGTGTTGATCAGCGCTTCCTTGATCGCGTAGTAACGATTACGCGGCGCAGCGGAGCTGACGGCCAGGGCCTTGTTGACCCGGCTGGTGATTTTCAGCGCACTCAGCACCTGTTCGAAACTGCGGGTCTGCATGGCGTCGAACACGCTCAGCTCGGACTGGCTCAGGGGTTTTTCTTCGACGGTGCGGGCATTTTCGAACAACGAGTCGTAGCCGAAGTCGTCCCACACCGCACGGCTGGCGCCGTTGCCGACCAGCAAACCGCTGAACGAGGCGGTGGCGCGCAAGGCGTTCCAGTCTTCAAGTTGGGCATCAACATCCTGGAAATCGGTCATTGCGGTCAAAGTCTCAAAGCAAAAGGTCTGATGGGCGGCGACTTTATCACGACCGGGACTTGAGCCAGATCAAGTTACTGCCTGCCCGAAGCGTCGATCCTGTGCGCACCCGCCGGATCGGCACTACCGATCGGTTTAGCCAGGAGAATCGCTCATGAGCAGCACGTTTTTCATTCCCGCCGTTAACATCATGGGCAATGACTGCCTGGACGAAGCCATGGTTGCCATTGGCAAATACGGCTTTCGCAAGGCGCTGATCGTCACCGACGCCGGGCTGGCCAAGGCCGGTGTGGCGAAGATGATTGCTGAAAAACTGGCAATGCAGGACATCGACTCGGTGATTTTCGACGGCGCCAAACCGAATCCGAGCATGGCCAACGTCGAGCGCGGCCTGGGCCTGCTCAAGGAAAGTCGTTGTGATTTTGTGGTGTCGCTCGGCGGTGGTTCGCCCCATGACTGCGCCAAGGGCATCGCGTTGTGTGCGACCAACGGCGGGGAGATCCGCGACTACGAAGGCGTCGACCGATCGACCCAACCGCAATTGCCGCTGATCGCGATCAATACCACCGCCGGCACGGCCAGCGAAATGACCCGTTTTTGCATCATCACCGACGAATCGCGCCATGTGAAAATGGCCATCGTCGACCGCAACGTCACGCCGTTGCTGTCGGTCAACGACCCGGCGCTGATGGTCGCCATGCCCAAGGGATTGACCGCCGCCACCGGCATGGACGCGCTGACTCATGCCATCGAAGCCTACGTGTCCACCGCCGCCAATCCGATTACCGATGCCTGCGCACTGAAAGCCATCACCTTGATCAGCAGCAACCTGCGTCTGGCCGTGCGCAATGGCAGCGACATGGCGGCACGGGAAAACATGGCTTACGCACAGTTTCTCGCCGGCATGGCGTTCAACAACGCCTCCCTGGGATTTGTCCACGCCATGGCTCACCAGTTGGGCGGGTTCTATGACTTGCCGCATGGCGTATGCAACGCGGTGCTGCTGCCCCACGTGCAGAGTTTCAATGCGCTGGTCTGCGCCCCGCGCCTGACCGATGTGGCCCACGCGATGGGCGCCGATATCCGTGGCTTAAGCCCGGAAGAGGGTGCTCAAGCGGCCATCACGGCGATCCGCAGCCTGTCCAGCGACATCGAGATTCCCGCCGGTTTGCGTGAACTCGGCGCCAAGCTCAACGACATCCCGACGCTCGCGACCAACGCGCTGAAAGACGCGTGCGGCCTGACTAATCCACGGGCGGCGGATCAGCGCCAGATCGAGGAGATTTTCCGCAGCGCGTTCTAGTCGGTTTGCCGGCCGGGCGCGAGCCTCACGCACACCATCGCGCCCAAGGCCAGCAAGGTGCAAAACAGGGACAGTGGCCATGCTTGCTGGCTCGCGATCAGACTGGCAATCGCGCCGATGATGGCGGCCATCAGCTGGTGGATGAAACCACTCAACGCCATCGCATAAGCCCCGCCGACCGGCGAGCCGTCGTTGGCCAGGGACAGGCTGATCGGGTAGTTCAAAGACTGCCCAAACACGGCAAAGCAGTATGGCAACCAGAGCAGCAGCGCAACGGAAGTGCCCGCGATGCTCCCCAGCAACATCACCGCGCTACCGCCCAATACCAGGCCCACGCCCGCCGTCATCAGCCAGCGTTGACCGGTGCGAAGCACGAAGGCATTGACCCCCAACGCCCCCAGGAAATACGCCGCGCTGATCGGCCAGCCCAACAGCCCGTATTCCACGGCCGACCAGTTGAAGGGGCCTTGCAGAATCAGCGGCGCTGCGGTGTTGAACGCAATGATCACCCCATAACCGAGGCCGCCGGCGAGTGCCGGCAGCAGGAAGGCGCGATCACGCAAAATGCGCCAGTAACTCGGCCAGGCGGACGACTGGACAGGCTCCTCGTTCAGCAGCGGGAACGTGACCCGCGCCACCGCCATCGCCATCAACAGACTCGCGCCACCCAACAGATAGAAAATCGCCGGCCAGCCCAGCACCACCTGAATGATCGACCCCAGGTACTGGCCGATCCCCAGCGCCACTACAAACGAAATCGAGATCCAGGACAGCGCCTTGGCCAGCAGGTCACCGCGGAAACTGTCGCGGATCAATACCCGCGCCATGACCGAAATCCCGCTGGCACCCATCCCCTGGACCAGACGCCAGAACAGGAACGTTTCAAGCGACTGGCTCAAGGGCAGGGCAAGGTTACCCAGCCCGTAGATACCGAGTGCGGCGAGCAACACCGGCTTTCGGCCAATGCGCTGCCCCAGACTGCCCCAGAACAACATCGGCAGCGCCATGCCGATCAGGTACACGGCCAACCCCCAGGACACCTGCGAGGCGTCGGCTGACAGACCCCGGGCAATGTCCGGCAACGCCGGCAGGTAAATGCTCATGCCCAGTTGGGCGAGAAACACCGTGCTGCAGGTGACGAGGAGGGTGGTGCTGCTCTTCATGGGGGTCTTCCTTGGGTTTCAGAAACCGACGTCCCCGACGTGGGTGCGTAAAGCTACATCAAGTGGCGCGACTTTTTCAGCAGGGCGATGCCATGTGATGGTGTGGGCCAAAACCGGGCTATCCTGCCGACTCAGCCGAACTGAAGTCATCGAGCCCTCCATGCTGCAAAAAAGCCTGATCCGCCGCCTCGACCTGATCACCCTCCAGCTGTTTGTCGCCGTCCACGAAGAAGGCACCCTGACCCGTGCCGCGAGCCGCGAAGCCATCGCAGTGTCGGCCGCCAGCAAACGGCTGATGGAGTTGGAGGAAGCGCTGGGCATCAGTCTGTTTGTGCGCCAGGCCAAAGGCATGACCCTGACGCCGGCCGGTGAAACCCTGCTGCACCATGCCCGGCAGATGTTGTTCAACGTCGAAAAAATGGGCCTCGAACTGGGCGAGCACAGCCACGGGGTGCGCGGTTATGTGCGGATGCTCGCCAATTTGTCGGCGATCATTCAGTTTTTGCCCGAAGACCTGCGGGACTTTTCCGAGCGTCATCCCCAGGTCAAGACCGACCTCGAAGAACGTCCCAGCAGCGGGGTGATTCAGGGCGTGCTCGATGGCGTGGCCGACCTTGGAATCTGCTCCAGCGACAGCGACGTCAAAGGCCTGCACAGCGTGCTGTATCGAAAGGACAAACTGGTGGTGTTGATGCTGCCCGATCATCCGTTGGCGAGTCGTTCCAGCCTGGCTTTCGCCGATACGCTGGACAGCGATTACGTCGGTCTGCATGCCGCCAGTTCGATCAACATGCGCACCCACGCAGCTGCGCGCAAGGCCGGCAAGGTGCTGCGGTTGCGGATTCATGTACCGGGGTTCGATGCGATGTGCCGGATGGTTCAGGCCAACATGGGCATTGGGATCCTGCCGCAGAAGGCTTATGAATTGTTTGGCCGGGCGTTGGGATTGCATGCGGTGCCGTTGACGGATGACTGGTCGGATCGGGCGCTTATTTTGGTGGTGCGTGATGAAGCGGCGCTGTCGCCGGTGAGTCGGATATTGTTCGAGCAGTTGCGTGGGCAAGTCTGACGGTTCTCGATTGGCTAGGCCGGCCTCCTCGCGGGCAAGCCTCCTACAGGGATCACGCACAACCTGTAGGAGCGAGGCTTGCCCGCGAAGACTGACCTGAGGTCGCGGCAATCTCCTGGGCGTTCGCGTTTCGCGAACGAACGTTGCCAACTGACGGTTGGATTCATCGCCCCCCGGTCCTCTAGCCTTGGCTCATATTCCAAGAACAACATAGAGGTACCCCGCGATGACTGCCCCCTTGAGTGCAATCAAAGTGATCGAGATCGGCACGCTGATCGCCGCGCCGTTCGCCGCGCGCATGCTCGCCGAGTTCGGCGCCGAAGTGATCAAGATCGAAGCCATGGGCCAGGGCGACCCACTGCGCAAGTGGCGCAAGCTGCACGAAGGCACCTCGCTGTGGTGGTACCTGCAATCGCGCAACAAGAAGTCCCTGGCGCTCAATCTGAAATCCGCCGAAGGCATCGAGCTGGTCAAGCAGCTGGCGACCAGCGCCGACGTGCTGATCGAAAACCTGCGCCCCGGCGCCCTGGAAAAACTCGGCCTGGGCTGGGACGTGCTGCACGCCCTCAACCCCAACCTGACCCTGGTGCGCATTTCCGGTTACGGCCAGACCGGCCCCTACCGCGATCGTCCGGGTTTCGGCGCCATCGGCGAGGCCATGGGCGGGATCCGCTACACCACCGGCACCCCCGGTTCACCCCCGGCCCGAGTCGGCGTCAGCCTCGGCGATTCCCTGGCATCGTTGCACGCGGTGATCGGTGCCTTGATGTCGTTACTGCGGGTCAAGACCGGGCAGGGTGGTGGTCAAGTGGTCGATGTATCCCTGGCCGAAAGCGTGTTCAACGTCATGGAAAGCCTGGTGCCGGAATACGACATGCTCGGCCATGTGCGTGAGCGCAGCGGCGGCGCCTTGCCGGGCATCGCGCCGTCCAACACGTACCTGACGGCCGACGGCGCCTACGTGGTGATTGCCGGCAACAGTGACCCGATCTACAAGCGTTTGATGGAAGTGGTCGGTCGTCGCGACTTGGCCGACGCGCCTGAGTTTGCTCATAACGACGGTCGTGCATTGAAAAGTAACGTGCTTGATGCGGCAATCACTCACTGGACCAGCAGCCTGCCGATCGATGAAGTGTTGTCGGCGCTGGAAGCCGCCGAAGTCCCGGCCGGGCGCATCTATTCCGTCGCCGACATCGTCGTCGATCCGCACTATCAGGCGCGGGACATGCTGCTCAACGCCGACTTGCCTGGCGGTGCCACGGTGAAGATGCCCGGCATCGTGCCGAAAATGTCTGAAACCCCCGGCGGAGTGAACTGGTCCGGGCCGAGTCTGGGCCAGCACACCGACGGTATTCTCGCGGGACTGGGCCTGACGGCGCTGGACATCGAACGGCTGAAAGCCGAAGGGGTGGTGCAATGATCACTGATTTTTCCCAGACCCTGATCGTTCAGGAAGTCTCCCCCCGCGACGGCTTGCAGATCGAGCCGACCTGGGTCGAAACCGTCGACAAGATTGCCCTGATCGATCAGCTCTCGTTGGCCGGTTTCAGCCGCATCGAGGCTGGCTCGTTCGTGTCGCCCAAGGCCATTGCGGCGCTGCGCGATGGCGAGTTGGTGTTCAAGGGCATCACCCGGCAACCGGGGGTGATCTACGTTGCGTTGATCCCCAACCTCAAGGGCGCGCAGCGGGCGCTGGCTTGTAGCGCTGATGAACTGAACCTGGTGATGTCCGCCAGCCAGACCCACAACCTGGCCAACATGCGCATGCGTTGCGAAGCCTCGTTGGCGGCGTTCGGCGAGATTGTGCAATTCGTCGGTGGTGCGCAGGTGCGGCTCAACGGCAGCATCGCCACCACCTTCGGCTGCCCGTTCGAAGGCAAGATCGATGAGGATCGCGTGCTGCAAATCGTCGAGGCTTATCAGGAACTCGGCATCCAGGGCATCACCCTGGCCGACACCACCGGCATGGCCAATCCACGACAGGTTGATCGGTTGGTGCGGCGGGTTCTGCAGCGGGTTTCGCCGGCGGATCTGACCCTGCATTTCCACAACACCCGCGGCCTCGGTTTGTGCAACGTGCTGGCCGCTTACGAGGCTGGCGCCCGACGCTTCGACGCGGCCCTTGGCGGGCTCGGTGGCTGCCCGTTCGCGCCGGGAGCCTCGGGCAATATCTGCACCGAAGACCTGGTCAACCTGTGCGATGAAATCGGCATTCACACCGGCATCGACCTACCGCTGTTACTGAAGTTGTCCCGAGGATTGCCGGTGCTGCTGGGCCACGAAGTGCCCGGTCAACTGGTCAAAGCGGGGCGTAATTGCGATTTGCACCCAATGCCTTCCTGACCCAACACAAAACCCTGTGGGAGTGAGCCTGCTCGCGATAGCGGTGGGTCAGTTCATGCGATGTCGGGTGACACCGTCATCGCGAGCAGGCTCGCTCCCACAGTAAAAGCATTCACACAGATCCTCCCAACCAGACAACAAAAACAATCGGACACCCATGGGAAGTCCGCCTGGAGAAAGCACCATGAGCCTCAATGTACTGGAGGCGGGCGCGAGCCCGTCCGTTAATCACGACGAAGAAAAAGCCCTGGTCAGCAAGGTCGCCTGGCGCCTGATGCCGCTGATCATGGTCTGCTACCTGTTCGCCTTTTTCGACCGCATCAACATCAGCTTTGCCAAGTTCCAGCTGCAGACCGACCTGAGCCTGAGCGACACCGCCTACGGCCTCGGTGCCGGGCTGTTCGTGGTCGGTTACGTGATCTTCGAAGTGCCGAGCAACATGATGCTGTACAAGGTCGGCGCGCGGCGGTGGATCGCCCGGATCATGATGTCCTGGGGCCTCGCCACCGCCGCCATGGTCTTCGTCAACAGCGAATGGCAGTTCTATGCGCTGCGCTTCGTGATCGGCGCGATGGAAGCCGGATTTGCGCCGGGCGTGCTGTATTACCTGACGCTGTGGTTCCCGCAGCACTATCGCGGGCGCATCACCTCGATGCTGTTCCTGTCGTCGGCGTTTGCCGGTCTGGTCGGTGCTCCGTTCTCCGGGCTGGTGCTGCAACACCTCGACGGCTTCCTCGATATGCGCGGCTGGCACTGGCTGTTCCTGCTGGGCGGCGTGCCCTGCATCGGCCTCGGCTTGCTGGTGCTGACCCTGCTCAAGGACCGCATCGAAGACGCCCATTGGCTGACTCCGGCGGAGAAAACCCTGCTGGCCAGCCGCATTGCGCACCATGAACCGCACAAGAGTGGCGGCTCGCTGCTCGCCGCGCTGCGGATCCCGGGGTTCCTGACACTGGGGCTGATCTACTTCCTGATTCAGGTGGCGTCCTACGGTTTGAATTTCTGGGCCCCGCAACTGATCCGCAGCGCCGGCACCGAGAGCCCGGTGATGATTGGCTTGCTGACTGCCATCCCGTACATCTGCGGCGCCATCAGCATGGTGGTGATCGGGCGGTTGTCCGACTCGACCGGTGAGCGGCGCAAGTTTGTCGCTGGACTGGTTGCAATGGGGGCGGTTGGGTTCATCTGTGCGGGGATTTTCGCCAACCACACAACCTTCCTGATCGTCGCGCTGGGCTTGCTCGGTGCCGGGATCATCGCCTCCATCCCCAGCTTCTGGACCTTGCCGCCAAAACTGCTGGCTGGTGCCGGTGCAGGGGCGGCTGGCGGGATCGCGGTGATCAATACCCTCGGCCAGTTCGGCGGCATCGTCAGCCCGGTCATGGTCGGTCGGATAAAGGATCTGACCGGCAGCACCACCCCGGCGCTGTACGTCATTGCTGTCTGCGCGCTGATCGCCGTTGCCCTGCTGTTGTGGGGGTTGCCGCAGAAGCTGCGCACGCTCGACAAGTTCTGAATCTGCGGTGCTGTTCAGGCCGCCATCGCGAGCAGGCTCGCTCCCACATTGATCTGTGCCACGCCGCCAATCAACTGTGGGAGCGAGCCTGCTCGCGATGGCGGCCTGACAGTCAACACTCAACCCGCAGTTACCAAACCTTTTGCCGGCGAAGCACTGAACTGGATCAACGCTACCCCCGCCATCAACAAAACGGCCCCCAACACCCGCGGCAACGTCATCTGCCGTTCCACCAACCCAAACCACCCGAAGTGATCCAGCACCAGCGAAGCCACCACCTGTCCCGCCAGCGCCAACGCAATAAACCCCGACGCCCCCAGCTTGGGCAGCAGCATCAGCGCCAACGAAATAAAACACACCCCAAACGCACCCCCCGCCCACATCCACAACGGCGCCTTGCTGATGAACGCCAGTGACGGCAACGGCAAGCGCATTGCCAACATGATCGGCAACAACACGACGATACTCACCAGCAACGACGCAAGCGTCGCCCACAACGGATGGCCCAACCCACGCGTGAGGTTGGCGTTGATCGCGCTCTGAAACGGCACCACCGCCCCGGCAACCACGGCCAGCAGCAACAGCCCGGCCCAATGCAATGTACTCATGATCATTCTCCAACAGGTTTTGCTGGACTCTAGAGTATTCGTCGCGCAGATTTAAATTCCAAATTGCTATCCAGAACATGCACGAGATGAATGATCTTCGGCGTATCGACCTCAACTTGCTGGTGATCCTCGACGCCTTGCTCAGCGAGCAGCACGTCACGCGCGCGGCGCAGCGCTTACACCTGAGTCAGCCGGCGGTCAGTCATGCCCTGGCGCGGTTACGCGACTTGCTGGGAGACCCTTTGCTGGTGCGCGCGGGTGCCATGCTCGTACCCACGCCGCGAGCCATGGAATTGATCGCACCCTTGGCCGAAGCACTCGCTCAGGTGCAATCCCTGCTGGCCCCGAACGCTTTCGACCCGGCCACGGCCAAGCGCACGTTTCGTCTGGCAATGTCCGACTATGGCGCCGCCATCGTCCTGCCAGGGCTGATTCGCACCTTGCGCCGGGAAGCGCCGGGCATCGACCTGCAAATCAGTCACGCCAGCCGCGAAGGCATGCTCGACGCAGTACTTAATGGCGACATCGACCTGGCAGCAGGTGTCTTCCCTGAACTGCCAAACGAGCTGCGCAGCACGCCACTCTTCGAAGAGCACTACGCCTGCCTGGTCGACCGCAACAGCCTGCCTGCCAATGGCGTACTCGACCTGCCGACCTACCTCGCACGGCCACACGTCCTGCTGGAAATGCGCGGCAGCGGCACGCCTGAAATCGAGCGGGCGCTGACGGCGTTACGTGAACGCCGTCGCGTCGCGATCAGCCTGCCGCACTGGAGCGTCGCCCCGGAATTCATCAGTGGCACGGACCTGATCCTTACCGTGGCTTCACGTGGGCTGCGCGAGATCGATGAGCGCTCGCTGGTCGTAGTTGCGCCGCCGTTTCATATTCCGTCGTTTACGTTTGTGTTGGTCTGGCACACACGGCGGGGCGGGGATCAGGCGTTGAACTGGTTGAATGGGCGGATTGGGGAGGGGATAGTGCATAGCGACCTGACTACCGGCCCATCAAATAACCGTTGAGGTAAACAAATTGCTCTCCGGCCTCAACCACCTGACCCTCGCCGTCACCGACCTGAACCGCAGCGTGGCGTTCTATCAAGACCTGCTGCAACTGCGCCTCGAAGCCACTTGGGACACCGGGGCCTATCTGTCACTGCCGGGTTTGTGGCTGTGCCTGTCCGTTGATCCGCTGCGCAACTCGGGACCCGCCGCCGATTACACCCATTACGCCTTCACCATCAGCGCAATCGATTTCCCCGTGTTCGTCGAACGCCTGCGATCCGCCAGCGTACAAGAATGGCGCGACAACCGCAGCGAAGGCGCGTCGTTCTATTTCCTCGACCCGGACGGCCACAAGCTCGAAGCCCACGTTGGCGATCTGGCGTCTCGGCTGGCAGCCTGTCGAGAGCGCCCGTATGCGGGAATGAAGTTCTTCGACGATCAGTCAGTCGATATACCCGGGACCTGATATAGACTTGCGCCCATTCACCAAATAGTTAAAGGGACTTTCAATGACCCCATCGCTGCTAATGGCCGTTCTCGCCTCGGGTTTCATTTATGGCATCACACCGGGTCCGGGCGTATTGGCGGTGTTCGGGATTGGTGCCGCGCGCGGACGACGGGCCGGGGCGGGGTTTCTCTGTGGGCATTTGTTGGGGGACGTGGTCTGGTGCAGTACGGCGCTGATCGCGATTGTCGGTGCCCGTGAAATCGGCAGCACGGCGTTTGATGTGCTGGGCGTACTCAGCGGGCTGTACCTGTTTTGGCTCGGTTTGCGCGCCATACGGGCGAAGCGCAGCAGCGCCGATGCCCCTCAAGGCCCGGCTCGCCAGCCCTTTTGGCACGGCATTCTGTTTGGCCTCACCAATCCCAAGGCCTACCCCGTGGCGGTGGCGACGTTCACTGCGCTGCTGTCCAGCCGGGCGGAGTTGCTGCACTGGTCAATGTTGCCTTGGTTGATTGTCCTGAGCTTCGTCGGCGGTCTCATGGCCTACGCTATCCTCATTGGCATTGTTGGTGCACGGCAAGTTCGCACCTTGTATCAGCGCCATGAACTGGCGATCACACGGTTATGTGGGGTGATGTTTATCGGTTTCGCCATCAACGCCCTCGCTCATGCACTGCCGGGGCTGGTGACGAACAAGGCTTGAGGTTGAGCGCACGGATGCGTCAATGCCCGATGGGTCATGGAGGGGCTTTTTATTGCTGCATTGTCCGGAAACGCTTATCGCACCATGGCAACCAGAAATCCCGCGCCGTTGGCGAGCTACATCGATCTCTTGCTGGACGCCGTCTGTGCGGTGGATAAACAAGGTCGCTTCGTATTTGTCAGCGCGGCCTGCGAACGTATTTTCGGCTACACCCCGGACGAGCTGATCGGCCAGCCGATGATCGACATGGTGCACCCTGCCGATCGCCAGCGCACCCTCGACGCCGCGCGCGAGATCATGGGCGGTGATCCCAAACTCAACTTCGAAAACCGCTACCTGCGCAAGGATGGTGCGGTGGTGCATATTCTGTGGTCGGCGCGCTGGTCTGAAGTCGATCAGTTGCGCATTGCTGTGGCCCGGGACATCACCGAGCGCAAGCAGGCCGAATCCCGGCAAGCGGCGTTATACGCGATCTCCGAGGCGGCCCACGCCGCGGAAGATTTGCTGGCGTTGTTCAAACGCATCCACTTGATCATCGGCGAATGGCTGCCGGCACTGAATTTCTCCGTGGCGCTGTATGACGAGCACTGTGCGCAGCTGAACTTTCCGTATCACGTCGACGACCATGAACTGCAGCCCGAGCAGCCCGGAACCATGACCGGGCGTCTCTGTGCCGAAGTGATTCGCAGCGGCCAGCCGATTTTGCTGACCCTGGACCAGGACACTCTGCCAGAAGGCTTTGAGGCATCGGTCTCCGGACAGGACTCGCCTTGCTGGCTGGGTGTCCCGTTGAACTCGCAAAACGGCATCATTGGCGCGCTAATCGTCAAAAGCGTACCGGGTGGCGAGCGCTACACCGAGCAGGACAAGGAGCTGTTGCAGTACGTCTGCGCCCAGGTCGCCACCGCGATTGAGCGCAAGCAGTTACATGCCCGGTTACAACGCATGGCCCAATACGACCAACTGACTCAACTGCCCAACCGGGCGTTGCTGCGCGACCGGCTTCAAAATTCGCTGGCGCAGGCTCGCACGGATTCCGGGCGGATGGCATTGCTGTACGTCGACCTCGACCGCTTCAAGGAGGTCAACGACACCCATGGCCACGCAGTCGGCGACATGCTGTTGCAGGCGGTCGCCAATCGACTCAAGGGCTGCGTGCGTGAGACCGACACGGTGGCGCGTATCGGTGGGGATGAGTTTGTGGTGTTGTTGCACAGCATCCACGCGGCGGAAGACGCTGACAACGTTGCGGGGAAAATCCGTCAGGTGCTGGCGCAACCCCTGCGCCTGGACGGGCAAAGCGTGAACATCCGGCCGAGTATCGGCGTCGCGCATTACCCCGAGCATGGCACCGAAGAACAGCAACTGTTCCGGCATGCCGATGAGGCCATGTATGCGGCCAAGCGCCAACATCATCAGCGCCTCGGGGCCTGAAAAATCGGCCACCGTTCGTCGCGGCGACTCCAACTTTTCTAAACCTTTGCGGTGATCGAAATTCAGATTTTATGCGGGCTCCTGCTCGCCGCGATCATCACCAAGAGGTAGAGAATCATGCCTAACTCAAGAAACTCGAACTCGGGAAACTTCGCTAACGATCGAACGAAGGCGTCAGAAGCCGGTCGCAAAGGTGGGAAAACTACCACTACGACCGTCGATAAAGACCCTGCGAAACCCGATATGGGCCGCAAAGGTGGTCAGAAGTCGAAGTAGTCGCAAGGTAGTTTTGATTGAGAGGCGGGGGCGAAAGCTCCCGCTTGAATTTTTATAGAAGGAGGGCGCGACCATGAGCCGGATGGCCACCCGATTACGCACTGCCAGTCTTGTCACGTTGCTGGGCCTGTTTGCCAACAGTGCCTTCGCCCAGTCGCCCGCCGAGTTCATCAACGATGCGTCGGCCAAAGGCATGGCCGACATCGAAGCCAGTCGCCTGGCGCACCAGAAAAGCGAATCCAAAGAGGTCAAGGACTACACCATCGTGGTCATCAATGACCGCACGACCGCCAACCAGCACTTGGCGAAAATCGCCAAACAGCTGGATTTGCCGGTTGCCCCTCGCGAAGAAGTGGTCGACAAGGCCAAAGCCTTGATGCCGGAAGTGAAGGACGGCGCATCCTTTGACCAGGCTTATACCGCCAGTCAGGTGAAGACGACCCAGGAAGCCATCGAGCAGCTTCAACAAGTCGCTCAGACCACCGACGTGCCGCAAATCAAAGCCTTCGCTGAGGAAACCTTGCCCAAACTGCAGAGCCACCTGGAAATGGCCAGAGCGTTGCAAGCCAGTCGCTAGACCAGGCGATTAACGGTGTTGAACGCAAACGGCGCGTGATTCACATCACGCGCCGTTTTGTTTGTGCTCAGCACTCATTCAAGTCCTGTTTGCGCTTGCTCGTAGTGGCCAGCCCCGCCAGGTCATGCACGTCTTTTTCGCCCATGGCGCGATAGTGTCTGCGTAACGCTTCCAGTTGCTTGAGGTCCAGCAATTCCAGCCCCAGCATCGCGTTCTGCGCCTCTTTGTTCACCCGCAGCAACTCATCGATTTTCAAGTGCAGGATGTCGGTGTCGCGGTTCTGCGTGTTCTGGATCAGAAACACCATCAGGAACGTGATGATCGTGGTTGAGGTGTTGATGATCAGTTGCCAGGTGTCGTTGTAATCAAATATCGGCCCGCTCAACCCCCACAGACCAATCAGTATCAACGCCCCCATAAACGTCTTCGGACTGCCGGCCCACAGGGCGAGTTTCTGCGAGATTTTTGCGAATTTCATTGCCGTGTTCCTTATAGGGATGCGCCTGATTTTTCAGACAGCGACGGCGGGTTGAAAATTCTACTTACATTTCTGTGCTCATAAAAAATGACTCACTCATCACCTATTCGCCGCGCCGACTTCAAGTGAGGCGAGTTCTGGGGGGCAACATGGCTGGAAACGGGGGGGCATTTTGGTGGTCATTCGATGAGGCGGACGCTTGAGGCGGCGGCCTTTGGTTACACATGGCATTCGGTCAACTGACATGTCGCCATAGGTCGGATAGGGCAGGGCGCGCCAGTCGAGGTATCGTGGCGAACCGGTTGTGCGCCGCTGGCCACAACAACGTATCGACAGGAGAACGCAATGAGTTGGTCCGCCAGACAATACGTCGCTTTTGAAGATGAACGCACCCGCCCGGCCCGCGATTTGCTGGCGGCGGTCCCGCCCGTGGACGCGCGATCGGCCATCGACATCGGTTGCGGCCCCGGCAATTCGACCGAGTTGCTGGTGGAGCGCTTCGCCAATGCCACGGTGCGTGGCCTGGACAGTTCGACCAATATGATCGACGCCGCCCGCAAGCGCTTACCCCAGCTGCAATTCGACACGGCTGACATTGATACCTGGAACGAGCCGGGGCCGTTCGATGTGATTTTCGCCAACGCGGTGTTGCAGTGGGTGCCCGACCACGCGACGTTACTGCCTTCTCTGGCCGCCCGACTGAGCGATGGCGGCAGCCTGGCCATTCAAATGCCCGACAATCTCAACGAGCCGTCCCATCGCCTGATGCGCGAAGTCGCTGCCGATGGACCGTGGGCCAGCAAGTTGGTAGACGCCGCCGGGCAACGCACGGACATGGCGAGTGCCAGCGAGTACTACTCGATGCTGCGACCGCACTGTGCGCGAGTCGATGTGTGGCGCACCACGTACCATCACCCGCTCGCGGGCGGCGCCTCGGGGGTGGTCGAGTGGTTCAAGGGCAGCGGCTTGCGGCCGTTTCTCGAGCCGCTGAATGACGCGGAAAAAGAGCAATACCTCAAGCAGTATCAAGCTGCGATCGAGCAGGCCTATCCGGCGCTGAGCGATGGTTCGGTGCTGTTGCCATTCCCGCGGTTGTTTATCGTCGCGACGCGCTAGGGCAAAAAGGGACGGATAACGCCGAACGTTATCGGTCCCTTTGCCTGGCACTCAGGTATTCAAAAATAAACGAAGCAAAGCCGAACAACCCGATCATCGAAATGATCATGATCCCCAACTCTGAATTGTCCATGTTGATCTCTAGGTGAAAGGTGAGCCGGCACAATAAGGTATCTGTGGACAGGTCCGACGCAGCGATACGTTGTCTTTACCGGGTATCGGAAATTCATATGCAAAAATTACGATGACCCGGCGTGGCCCTCAGCGCTGAACGCTGACCAGCATCATCATCGGCCGCTCCCGCTCTTCGGCCAGGGCTGGTTGCGCCGCCACCTCGGCATCGCTCGGGCCCCATTCGTTGACCTGTCGGATGCTGAAACCTGCGCCAATCAGCGTATTCAGCAACGTGCCTATCGTGCGGTGCTGTTTGATCACGCCTTCGGCCAACCAGTTGGTCACCCGCTCGCCTTCCCGTTGATAACTGTCCAGCGGCCAGCGCTTGTTCCCTTCGCTATCAATCAGCCAGCCCGGATTGCGCGGTGCCATGAAGATTGGGTGTTCGATGGAAAATACGAAACGTGAACCGGGTTTCAGGGCCTCATGGATTTTGGCAAACAGACCCGGAAGATCCTTGATGTAGTGCAACGCCAGGGAGCTGTAGGCGAGGTCGAAACTGGCTGCGGGCAGGTCGAGTTGTTCCAGATCGGCGCGGGCGTATTGGATGTTGTCCGCTGACGTGGTTTTGCGCGCCTGCTCCAGCATTTTTTCCGAGACGTCCAGACCGAGCACGCTGTCGGCGCCGTGTTCACTGGCCCAGCGGCAGAACCAGCCGTAACCGCAGCCGAGGTCTACGGCCTTCAGGCCTTTCATGGGCGGCAGCATTGCTTTGAGCGCAGGCCATTCGGGCGCTGCGTCGAGACCGCTGATGGAGCGCGCCATCTGGCTGTAGCCCTGGAAAAACTCCGGGTCGTCGTAGATGTTTTGAGTCATGTTTGGATTGCTCTGTTGAGATCGTTCACGGGCGGCACCTGATGTGCGGCCGATTGGGTTCCCTCGGAGAGTGATGGCGCGTGTTCGTCGATGGCCGCGCAGGGGAGAGGGTGGTTGAAGATAGGGGAGATGCTAGCGGGTTGGGCGGGGAGGGGAAACCGATTGAGCGTTATGGATTTGTAAGCTCGATTTAATGACAAATCGGCGATCCAGAACAATGCCAGGCAGTTAAGCGTGACACCGAACCTGTGGCGAGGGAGCTTGCTCCCGTCGGACTGCGCAGCAGTCCCTTTTTGGGGGCCGCTTCGCGACCCGGCGGGAGCAAGCTCCCTCGCCACAGTGATAGAGCGCTCGTGCAATCTCTGGGTGACCAATGACAGCCGGTCATGACACGCAAAGGGCGCCTCGAAAGGCGCCCGCTCTAACGTCAGAACTATTCCGCATCCATGCGTCGAGCGATCACGTCCAGCACATCGCAACCATCGCGCAAGGGCACTCAACAGAGCAACGCAAAGTCGCTGAGAATCACTGCGTCAGACGTGATGTCGCCTCGCATCGCGAGGTTTTCAAGCAGCTGCGTCACGGCCCGGATTCTGTAACTGGCGGTGCTGAGCAGTGAATGCAGCGGTTGGGTGGTGTTGACGTAGAGCGAGGGAAGGTCGTCGGCGTTGCTGGTTAAAGCCATATATTCGTTCATGAGTGATTACCATGTTAGAGGAAGATCTACCACTCAATCGTCGCCAAACAATAGGGTGGTAGCTGTACGCGGGTTGGCGAACCGGACCATGGTAAAACCGGCAGACCCGAAGGTCTCCCACGCACAGCCACCAAAAAAAAGAGGCAGCCGAGTGCGTTCAAAAGCACTCCGAGAAATACTCGGAGGCTTCTGTACCATGGCATCGAGTCGCCAAACCCGATACGCCAGTTTTGGCGCGGGTCGACTATAGACTTCATGGTAAAAACACTGCAATGCGCAAGTCTACGGACAATTCCCACCGTAGTGTAGGACCTTGCCTTTTTGAAAGTCGGCTTCGCTCGAAGCCCCGAAAGATGGGCAATCGGTACTGAATTTGGCCGCGACCGAGACCATTAATAGATTGAGAGAAATGATGCGAGAAAGCTTGAGGCAAAAGATGATCGAGGTCTGTGACAAGAAAATAGAGCAGAAGGGGCCGACTGTCGGGCTCTCTTTCTATGCTTTCTTCGCGAACAAAAATGATGATCCAGTGCTTTTAATGGAAGCCGCCCAATGGTGGATCGCTAAGCACAAGCTCGACCATTTTGAAAAGGCCGTAAAAATAAAGCAGATGGTAGAGCGGAAAGAATAGAGACGCTGACGCAGTGTCCCGTCCTGGCAATGATTTAAGCCTGTACGCAGATGTCTGCCACATCCTCAGCAGGAAAAATCACCTGAATTCCACCTACAAAAAACCGGCCATCAAGGACCGGTTTTTTGTCAGGGCTGCACATCAGGCAACACCCGCAAGCAAACTTTCGTAAGGTATCCGCAACCCGTGGTGCAGACGTTTGATCATCGACAAGCTCAGTTTGCGCTTGCGGTTCAGCACTTCGGACACGCGCCCACTCGTACCAATGAAGGGTTCCAGGTCGCGAGGGGTCAGGCCTTGCTGGTCCATACGAAATTTAATGGCCTCAATCGGATCGGAGGGCGGCATTGGGTAATGCTCGTCTTCGTACTTTTCGATGAGCAGCGCCAGAATTTCCAGCTCATCACCTTCAGGCGAACCAATGTCTGCCCCCCACAGTTGCTCTATACGAGCAAATGCAGCGGTCAGATCTTCTTGGC
Organism: Pseudomonas sp. GW823-FHT02C02; assembly: GCF_058797635.1. NCBI lineage: Bacteria > Pseudomonadati > Pseudomonadota > Gammaproteobacteria > Pseudomonadales > Pseudomonadaceae > Pseudomonas > Pseudomonas sp. GW823-FHT02C02. Next base: position 185,601 of record NZ_JBXAJV010000007.1, read on the forward strand.
TGCGAATCGGTTTAATGTCCATTACACGGTCTCCGCGTTGATCTGATCATATTGGGCGTGGGTGCCGACGAATCGTATGAAACCAAGCTGTCGCAGATAGTCGATTGCCAGAATCACTCGATATTTGTTGCCGTCGATGTTGAATACAACCCTGCAACCCTTGAGGATGTTCGCCGTTCTCAGCTCCGCCTTGACCTCTTGCGGCGTGCGATAAATGGCTTTTCACCGTGCCATGCCGCAATGCTTCGCAAGGGGTTTGAAACCGACTTGCAATGATGAAATCTGTTAATGAGGCAAGAAAAACGCTAACAAAACATCACTTTTGCGCGAAAACGCTAATTTCCGCCCTGAAACACAAAACCCCACCCACAAAAAAACCGGCCATCAAGGCCGGTTTTTTCTTTACCTGCATCCCCCGTCAAAAAACAACGTGAGACAAAAATTCGATTGGAGCGGGTGAAGGGAATCGAACCCTCGTTATCAGCTTGGGAAGCTGGAGTAATGCCATTATACGACACCCGCTCAGAGCGGCTGACTTTGTACCAGATGTGCGCGTGGAAATGAAGTTTTTCTTTGCGCAGGATAGCTTTGGCGCAGGTGACACAAGACATCAGACCGCGTGACGGTCGTTCGCGGGCAAGCCTCGCGCCTACAGGAATGCGTTCAACACTGTAGGGCGAAGCTTGCTCGCGATGACGCTGTTTCAGATGGCCAATGCATGTTGGTCCTGGACGTAGTGGTAACGCGGTCGGCTGGTGTGTTGTGCCGGTTTCAGGAAGCCCATCAGTGCATCGCGGCTGTCTCGGCAGGCGGCTTTGTGTTCCATGTCGAGAAAGTGGCCGGTGGCCTGCAGGGTGCTGAAGGTGGCGTCTTGCACGTGGTTGGCGAACAACCGGGCGCCATCGGCGGCGGTGTATTCGTCCCATTCGCCGTTCATGAACAGCACTGGCACGTTGATTTTCTCTGCCGCTTTGAGAAAGCACTGGCGGTCGCTATGGAGCAGGTCGCTGATGTGGAAGTGCATCTGCCCGTATTCATGCTCGGCGAGGGAGCTGACGTGGCGATAGTTGAAACGCTTGAACAACGTCGGCAGGTGTTTGCCGATAGTGCTGTTCACCAGGTTGCCGACCCGATCTCCATCCCGACTGCCGAGGTAATCAATGCCGCGCTCGAGGTAATCGAGCATGTGCGCGTTTATCTCCGGGGAGAACGAGCTGATCACGGCTTTTTCGATGCGCCGTGGCTGTTGGGCCAGGGCGACCAGGGTCGCGGCGCCACCCCAGGAAAACGACAGCACGTGTTCGGCGGCGAAGTGGTCGATCAGCTCCAGGAGGATCTGCCCTTCGACTTCCTTGGTCAGCAATTTCTCATGCAGGTTGTGGGCTTTTGACTTGCCCGCGTAGGGCTGGTCGTAGCAGACCACATTGAACTGCGGGTGAAGGTTTTTCACGGTTTGTGCAAACGACGCAGTCGTGGCCATCGAGCCGTTGACCAGAATTATGGTCTTCTCTGCGGCGTCTGCGCGATAGAACTCCGTGTAAACCCGATACTGACCCTGTATATCCAGCACAGCGATTTCTGGCCTCATGTCATAAGACTCCAAGCAAGCGGGTATGCGCGCAAATGAGATTGCACGAGCTTTGTGACAGGTAGGCATACGCCTTGAATTTGGAGGCCCATGTCGATCCAGTGCAGTCCGGTCGACGGGTATTGTTATTGGCGGGCAGTCTGCCGGTCTGAGGCGGAACCTGAGGGTTCTCTAACCGGCAAAAAGTTTCTTAGAAGTATGTTGTGACTCGTCGGTCACATTTCGGCCGACGTCCTGATTCAAGCAGGGGTCACGTCATCGCGCAAGTGTCATTCGTAAATTGTTCGACAACTTCTGCTGAGCGGTAGGCTGCTTAGATCAAATGGATCTCTTCGGTGCGCAATGCTCGGTACTCGCCCGGTTTCAGCGCATTATCGAGCACCAGCGGGCCCATGCTTTCGCGGTGCAGGCGCAGCACTTTGTTGTCGAAGTGGCCGAACATCCGCTTCACCTGATGGTACCGGCCCTCGACGATGCTCAGTCGCGCCGCTTTCGGCCCGAGTACGATCAGCTCGGCCGGTTGCGTGGTGAGGTCTTCGAACGCGAAGTACAGACCCTCGGCAAATTTCAATGCGTATTGCGGGCCAATCTCCTGCTCGGTCTCGACGTAATAGACCTTCGGCAGTTTGGTCTGCGGCTGAGTCAGGCGCCGCGACCAGCTACCGTCGTTGGTGATCAGCATCAGGCCGGTGGTGTTGAAATCCAGGCGACCGGCGATGTGCAGGTCATCGCTGTCCGGCTCATGGATCAGGTCGAGTACGGTCGGATGCTCCGGGTCGCGGGTGGCGCTGACGCAGCCGGGCGGTTTGTGCAGCATGAAGTAGCGTGCGGGCTTGCCGACTTGCAGGACTTCCCCGTCGACCTCGACACGGCTGAACTCGAGCACTTCGGCATGCGGGTCGCTGACGATTTTTCCGTCAACCTGAACGCGCTTTTCCACCAGCAACAGGCGTACCTGCTTACGGTTGAAGCGCGGCAGATTGCTGAGGAAACGGTCAATGCGCATGGCTGGGGATCGGTTGGAAAAGGGCCGCGTATCTTACGTGATCGGCCCGGCGGCTGCTTACAACTGCGCCTCGACCTCGGCGCAGCGCGGGCACAGGCAGGATTTGTCGCGCAGTTCGGCTGGCAGCGCTTCAAGCACAGCGGGGTCGATACTGACGCCAAAGCACCAGCACGCCTGATCGACGGTGCGCGGGTCGGCCAGGGTGCAGGCGTTGGCGGCGCCGCAGGCGGGGCATTGGTCTGGCTTGTTCATGCAGGATTATTCATAGCTGGAGTGAGGCAATTCCACGCAGGTTCGGTTACGGCCGGCCTGTTTGGCCCGGTACATCGCATGATCGGCCCGGGAGAGCAGGGTGTGCAAGGTTTCATCGACTTGCAAGGTGGTGAGGCCGATGCTGACGGTCAGCTGCAGTTCCTTGCCGTCGTAGGCATAACGCTGTTGTTCGACATGTTGACGAATTTTCTCGGCGATCATCAGACCGGTCTCACCGTCGGTGTCCTTGAGCAGCACGATGAACTCTTCACCTCCCCAGCGGCAGACGATGTCGGAGTGCCGCAGGCAACTCTCCAGATCCCGCGCGAAACCGATCAGCACCTGATCGCCGGCCAGGTGGCCGTAGGTGTCGTTCAAAACCTTGAAATGATCCAGGTCCAGCAACATCGCGGTCAGCGGCTTGGGCTCGCGCCGGGCTTCGAGCATGGCCTGCGCCGCCAGCAGGTCGAAGCCACGACGATTCGGCAGTTCGGTCAGGCTGTCGAGCGTCGCTTGTGCCTGGATCTTGCCTTGGTAGCGCTTGATCACACGGTTGAGCAGCAACAGCACGATCAGCGTGACAAGCAGACAAATCAGCAGATTGAGGTACAGCGACTGGCGGATTTCACTGAGGGCGCCGTCCTCGCGCTTGTCGACAAACAGGTACCAGTTCAGCTCGGGAATGAACCGCACGTTGAGGAAATGGCCCTGGCCCTGGACGGAATATTCGTAGCTGCCGCTGTGGGGTTTTGGCAGCTGACTGACCAGGTCCTTCATGTAATCGAGGTCGCCGAGCTTCTGGCCGATGTGCGCGCCTTGCGGGCCACCCTCGGCGCCCGTCAGCACCAGGCGGCCGAAGTTGTCGACGAAGTACACGCTGCGCTGGTAACGCTGCTGGTATTTGTCGATCAGCTTGATCACCGCATCGACCGTCAGGCCAACGCCGGCAGCGCCGATGAAACGGTTGTTGTAGTCATAAACCTTGTAGTTGATGAAGAAGGTCAGGTTGTCCTTGTTGGCAAGGTCCGGGTCGACATTGATCTCGTAGGGATCGGCCATGTCGCGGACACGGAAATACCAGGCATCGCGAGGTTCCGTGGACTTGACCTGTTTAAGCACGCCTTTGGCGTGGTAGTAGGTGAGGCTGGTGTTGGAGACAAAAAATGCCGTGTAGGCGCCGTAGTGGGTCATGACCTCGTTGAGGTAGCGAGTCATTTTCTCGGCGTCTTGCTCGCCGTTGACCACCCAGTCACGCATGAAGGTGTCGCGGGACATCATCGAGGAAATCAGGATCGGTCTGACAAGGTCTTTCTGGATTTCCGAGTAGACCGTGTCCGAGGTCAGCGGCAGCTCGGTGTTGACGATGCTGTCACGGATGGAGGCTCGCGAGGCGTAGTAACTGAGGAAAGAGGTCGCGAGAAAGCCTGCGCCCAACAACGCGATGAGCGTCAGGACCAACGAACGTTGCGAATACAGCGGCGAGTGAAGCGGCATGGCGATTCCGTCGGCAGTGACCCAATGGCAGGCATTCTAATGGCACTGCGGGGAAAATAACTGCTCTATGTGCAGCGCGAATGATTGTCCACACACGCCTCCTGCGGGAGCTTGATCATTCCCACGCTCCGCGTGGGAATGCATCCTGTGACGCTTGCGATGGGACGCGGAGCGTCCCGGGCGGCATTCCCACGCAGAGCGTGGGAACGATCATTTGGCGAGGTAAGCACGCCATCCGCCTAAATGGCTGATATTGGCGGCCCCCTCCAACCCATACGCTTCACAGATAAACCCGCTCTCCCAACGCCCGTCCGCCAGTTGCACCTTGCCCAACCCCAGCGGCGCAGGAATCCCCGTCAGAAAAGAGCCCAGTTCACTGCTCGGCAATTCCCAAACCTCCACCGCAATCGCCACGCCGCCATCCTTCACCCGCACCATCCCCGGACGAAACGGCGGACCGCCGGCCAACGCATACAGCTGATAATCCGGCGAACTGTAAGTCGTCTCAACCAACCGAGCCCCGCGTCGCTTCAGTTGCCAGTTCAACGCCAACCCATCCAGATGCGCGCCACAGACCACCAGTCGTGCGCGATCATGGCGGGCGACAGTCGTCGGTGCCGGCTCAGCCGAGCGGCGCTGCAAAGCATCCGCCACTCCCAACAAATACTGATCGGTAAACGCCCGGCCAAACACGGTCACACCCCAGGGCAAACCATTGCCCATGAAGCCGCTGGGCACGGCGACGGCCGCGTAATCGAGCAGGTTCATGAAGTTGGTGTAGTAACCCAGTTCCGAATTGCGCAGGACCGGTTCGGCGTCCAGTTCCGCCGATGTGACGGGGCGGCCGATGGTGGGCGTAACGACACAATCAAGATTTTCCAGCGCCTTGTCGCACAGCGCCTTCAAGGCTTGCAGCCGATATTGGGCCCGGAACGTCTGCACGCCCGTCACCGCCGGCGCCTTGGCCAGTACCGCGCGAATCACCGGCAAAACGGCTTCGGGATTCTGCTCCATCAACTCGCCGGCCACGCTGTAACGCTCGGCCACCCAAGGGCCTTCATAGAGCAAACGCGCCGCTTCGAGGAAAGGCGACAGATCCAGTTCCACAGCTGTACCGCCCAGTGCCTTGAGCCGATCGATGGCATCACCGAACAACAACGGGCCTTCAGGGCAGCCGAAGAATTCCAGGTCCTGCGCACGCGGGACGCCGAAACGGAACGGACGCGGCGTACCGAACGCCGACCCGTCATTCCACAGCGGGTTGCTGCGGCTGTATTCATCTCGCGGATCGAGGTGCGCGGTCAGCGCCAGCAACTGGCTGGCCTCCCGAGCCGTTGCGGTGAACGTTGTCACGCAATCGAGCGTGCGACAGGCCGGCACCACACCCGCCGTGGAGATAAGCCCTTTGGTGGCTTTCAATCCCACCAGATTATTCAACGCCGCCGGCACACGTCCCGATCCTGCCGTGTCCGTACCCAACGAAAAACTCGCCACGCCCAGCGCCACCGCCAGCGACGAGCCGGCGCTGGAACCGCCCGACGGATACTCCGGCAGCACGCTGTTCGGGCACGCGCCATACGGCGAGCGACTGCCGTTCAACCCGGTTGCGAACTGATCAAGGTTGGTCTTGCCCAGCGGAATCGCGCCCAGCGCCAGCAACTGCTCGACGATGGTCGCCGAGCGTTCCGGCACATAGGCAAACGCCGGGCACGCGGCGGTGGTGGGAATGCCCGCCAGGTCGATATTGTCCTTGATCGCGAAGGGCACGCCGTACAGCGGCAGGCTGTCGAGGTCGCCACCGTCGAGGGCGGCGAGGTACGGTTCCAGTTCCTCGACACTGAGCAAGTGGATGAACAGGTGATAATCCGGGTTCAGCGCTGCGGCTTTGTCACGCAGGCCCAGCAGCAATTGGCGGGGCGTGATGTTGCCGACGCGATAAGCGCTGCGCAGGGCGTCGAGTTGCAGATTGATATTCATGGCGTCATTCCTTTTCAAAATGGGTTCAGTCGAGTTCCAGCACCACGACGCGCTGTCCGGCGCGCACCGCCGAACCCGGTTGCACGCGGACCTCGCGCACCACGCCGGCCATGGGCGCGAGCAGCGGAATTTCCATCTTCATCGACTCCAGAATCACCAGCACATCACCGGCGGCGACCCGGCTTCCGGTCTGGACCTGAACCTGCCAGAGGTTGCCGGCGATGTGGCTGTCGACGCTCATTTCATTGCTGGCGAGTGGTGCGTCTTCGGTAGCTTCGGGGGCCGGTTCCTCGCTGTCGAAATGCGCCTGGCCGCTGGCGATCCAGCGCTCGCGTTCGGCGTTGAACGCGCCTTTTTGCTGATCGCGAAACGCCGCGATGGTATCGGCCTCTTTCGTCAGGAAGGCCTGGTAATCCGCGAGGTTCAACTGACTGTGTTCGATGTTCAAATCGAAGCGCCCGAGCGGGAAGTCCCGTCGGATGCGCAGCAGTTCTTCGGCGCTCACCGGGTAGAAGCGGATCTGATCGAAAAAGCGTAGCAGCCACGGTTTGCCGTCGAACGCGGCGACTGCGCGATAACGGTTCCACATCTGCAACGTGCGACCGACAAACTGATAACCGCCGGGGCCTTCCATGCCGTACACGCACATGTAGGCGCCACCGATGCCCACCGAGTTTTCCGCCGTCCAGGTGCGCGCGGGGTTGTACTTGGTGGTGACCAGGCGATGGCGCGGGTCGAGCGGGGTGGCGACCGGTGCGCCGAGGTAAACGTCGCCCAGGCCCATCACCAGATAGCTGGCGTCGAACACCGTGCGCTGCACTTCGTCGAGGTTCGGCAGGTCGTTGATGCGGCGGATGAACTCCAGATTGCTTGGGCACCACGGGGCGTCTTTGCGCACGGTGGTCATGTATTTTTCGATCGCCAACTGACAGGCCGGGTCGTCCCAGGACAGCGGCAAATGCACGATGCGCGACGGTACTTGCAGGTCCCGGGCGGCGCACACGGCGTCCCATTCACCGGCGACAATGCCGAGCAGGTCGGCCAGCGGCAGTTGTTCGGGTTGGTAGTGGATTTGCAGCGAGCGAATGCCCGGTGTGAGGTCGATGACACCATGCAGGGTTTTGCTTTCCAGGGCTTGCATGAGGGCGTGGGCGCGGAAGCGCAGGACCAGGTCAAGTTCAGGTGCGCCGATTTCAAGGAGCAGGTGCGTATCCCCCGACAACCTCGCCACAAGTCGCGTATCCCCCTGACCCAACTCCAAAACAACAGGCGACACAATCCCTTGTAGGAGTGAGCCTGCTCGCGATAGCGGTGTGTCAGTCACATCAACGTTGGCTGTACCGCCGCCATCGCGAGCAGGCTCACTCCTGCAGGGGGTATTCCATTTCAGGGCGAGGTTGCGGGCGGTTTTTAGATCGACCGGGAGGAACTGGACTTTGTCTCCGGCCTTCAGTTGCCCAAGCTGCCAAAGGTCCGCCTCAATCACCGTCACCGGGCAGACAAACCCGCCCAGGCTCGGACCATCCGGCCCCAAAATCACCGGCATGTCCCCGGTGAAATCCACCGCACCAATGGCATATGGATTGTCATGGATGTTCGATGGATGCAGCCCCGCTTCACCCCCATCGGGCCGAACCCATTCAGGCTTCGGCCCGATCAATCGCACGCCGGTGCGGCTGGAGTTGAAGTGCACTTCCCACTGGGTCGCGAAAAAGGTGCCGATGTAGTGGTCAGTGAAATATTCCGGTGCACCGTGAGGGCCATAGATCACCCGGATCTGCCGCACGGCGGGTAACTCGCTGACGTGGTCCAGTTGTTGACCGACGCGGCTGTCGATCAAGGCAGGCACATGCAACACATCGCCCGCCCGCAACGCACGACCACCATGTCCACCAAACTGTCCGAGGGTGAAGGTGCTTTTGCTGCCCAGATAATCCGGCACTTGCAGGCCACCGCGCAGGCTCAGATAGCTGCGAGCGCCGGCCCCGGCAATCGTGCCGAGGCTCAGCGTAGCGCCCGCTGGAATCAGCAACGCCGTGTTCATCGCGACGGTTTCACCGTTCAACGTCAGCGGGATGACGGCCCCGGTCACCGCCACCACGGCCTCGCAGTTGAAGCGCAGCAACGGCCCGCTCATGGTGATTTCCAGCGCCGCGGCGCCTTCGTCATTACCCAGCAGAAGATTGCCCAGACGCAACGCGCGACTGTCCATCGGCCCCGACGGCGGTACGCCTACCGCCCAATAACCGAGACGGCCGGGATAGTCCTGAACGCTGGTCTGAGTCCCGGCGCTGAGCACCTCAAAGGTGTTGGCCTGATACACCAGGCCTTCCAGGCAACGGGTCCACGGCTGGCCGCTGGCGAACGGCGCATCGAGCAGAATTTGCCGCAGGTAATCGCGGTTGGTTTCCACGCCGTACAGCAGGCTGTCACCCAGCGCCTGATGCAGATCCGCAGCGGCCTCTTCACGGGTCGGCGCCCAGCAGATGACCTTGGCGATCATCGGGTCGAAGTACGGCGGGATCTCGCAACCGGCTTCGATCCAGGTGTCGATGCGCAGGTGTTTGCCGTCGGCAGCAGGGAAGTTCACGGCGGTCAGCAAACCTGGGCTCGGCTGGAAATCACGGCCCGGATCTTCGGCATACAGCCGTGCCTGAATCGCATGGCCGTCGGCTTTCAAGCCTCGGCTCAAGTCGCTCAATGGCGGCAAATCACCGGCTGCCAGTTCCACCATCCAGCGCACCAGGTCCACGCCCCACACTTGCTCGGTGACGCCGTGCTCCACCTGCAAACGAGTGTTCACTTCCAAGAAGTAGAAGCGCTGATCTTCGCTGTCGAAGACAAATTCCACGGTGCCGGCGCTGCGGTAATTCACCGCTTTCGCCAGTTTGATCGCCGCCGCGCAGAGTTCTTCAGCCATGCCATCGGGCAAGTTCGGCGCGGGAGTCTCTTCGAGGACTTTTTGATTGCGGCGCTGCACCGAGCAGTCGCGCACGCCGAGGGCAATCACGTCGCCGCGACCGTCGCCGAACACCTGGACTTCCAGGTGGCGGGCGCGCTGGATGTACTTCTCGATGAACACGCCGGCGTCGCTGAAATTGTTCTGGCCGAGGCGTTTGACCGCTTCGAAGGATTCACTCAACTCGGCCGCGCTGCGGCACACGCGCATGCCGATGCCGCCACCGCCTGCCGTGCTTTTGAGCATCACCGGGTAGCCGACCTGGTCGCCGGCAATCAGCGCCGCGTCGAGGCTGTCGAGCAGTTCGGTGCCTTCGAGCATCGGCACGCCGTGTTGCTTGGCCAGGGCGCGCGCGGTGTGTTTGAGGCCGAACACGCGCAGTTGCTCCGGCGTCGGGCCGATGAAGGCGATGTCGGCGGCTTCGCAGGCTTCGGCGAACGCAGCATTTTCCGAGAGAAAACCGTAGCCGGGGTGGATCGCCGTGGCGCCCGAGGCTTTGGCGATGGCGAGAATTTTATCGACGGCCAGATAGGTGCCGGCGGCGGCGCCTTCCCCGAGGCTGTGGGCTTCATCGGCCTGCAGGATGTGCAGGCTCGCGGCATCCGCTTCGGAGTAAACGGCAACGCCCTTGACCTGCACGTCACGCAGGGTGCGCAGGATGCGGCAGGCAATGGCGCCACGGTTGGCAATCAGGACTTTTTCGAACATGGCATAGACCCCGGAGGGGATGCGGGCCGTCCCGCAGTTTTTCGATGAGCGCCGGGGTCGTCCCCGACGGCAGAATCACTAACCTTGAAAACACCACTGAACCCCTGTGGGAGCGAGCCTGCTCGCGATAGCGGTGTGTCAGTCAACATCGATGTTGAATGTGCTGACGCCATCGCGAGCAGGCTCGCTCCCACATTTGGATTGAGGTGTTCTTACTTTTTGAGGCACTGCCCGGAACGGGCCTGGCACAGGGCGAACAACCACCGCCGCAACCGCGCGAATTTCAGTTCCATACCAAAAGCTCCGCAGGGGTCGGGTTGTAGGCGTTGCACGGATTGTTCAGTTGCGGGCAGTTGGAGATCAGCACGATCACGTCCATTTCGGCGCGCAGGTCGACGTATTTGCCCGGTGCCGAGATGCCGTCTTCAAAGGTCAGCCCGCCGTCGGCGGTGACCGGCACGTTCATGAAGAAGTTGATGTTCGGTCCGATGTCGCCTTTGCCCAGTCGCCCGTCATGCACGCAGGCGCGCAGGTAGTTGTCGCGGCAACTGTGCATGTAGCGTTTCTCCAAGGCGTAGCGCACGGTGTTGCTCTCCTGCGCGCAGGCGCCGCCGAGGGTGTCGTGACGCCCGCAGGTGTCGGCGACGATGGTCAGCATCGGATTGCCGAGGTTGGAATAAAGCACGCTGCCGGTGCTTAGGTAGACGCTGTTCTGCCGGCGCAACGTGCGTTGCACGTCATAGCGTTCCTTCGGGTTGGCCACGCTGTAGAACAAGGTGTCGACGGCCTGATTACCTTCCAGGTCGAGGATGCGCAAAGTCTGGCCGGCCTTGACCTCCATCAGCCACGGTTCGCCGGCCGGGATGGTGGCGCGGTAGACCGCAGTTTCAGGCGACTGTTGAGCGGTAGCGATTGCAAGTGACATGGCAGCGATCCTCAGGCGAACAAACGGTCGGTGTTGATGAAGCCGCGCTCGTTTTCCGGGCGCGAGGTGCGGCAATGTTCGGCGACGCTGGCGTCGGCGTTCATCCAGCTGAGCTTCAGGGGTTTGGGGGCGTAGTCCGGCGACGGGTCCATCGGATGCTGCAACGCGGTGAGTACCACCAGGGTGTCCATCGGCGCGTACAACTCGATGTAATCGCCGGCCTTCGAGTTGCCTTCGACAAAGTGGAAACGCCCGGTCTCATCGACGTTGACGCGGCTGAACAGGTTGAGAGTCATCAGCAGATCCGACAGGCCCAACCCCCACTTGCCCAGTTCCACCAACAGGTTGTCGGTGCCGTTGCGGAAAAAGCCGTTGCGCAGTTCCTGATAACGGCCGGCGCCGTATTTTTCCGCGACTTCTTCAGCGCAGAGCACGCCGCCGAGGCTGTCGCTCCAGCCACAGGTGTCGGCGGTGATCGCGGCGAGCACGCGGCCCATGTCCGAATAGAGGCAATGGCCGCGGGTGAGCTTGGCGGTGTGTTGGCATTTGAGGCTGTCGGGCAGGTTCAGGCGTTCGGTTTTTTCATTGGCATTGAGCAGCGTCAGGCTGACGTTGGCGCCGCCCCGCAGGTCGGTCAGGCGCAGCAACTGGCCGCGTTTCAACACGAACGAACGATGGCCGCCGCCAGGGAGCATTTCTTCGGCGAAGGGCGGGAACAGTTGGGTCGAATCAGTCATTTCAAAATTCCTCTAAGCGATACGAAGCGTGCCCGCCAGCGCAGCCGGCAAGGCATCGACGGCGGCGCGGTTGACGCGGCGGTCGCTGTTCAAAGGGATGTCGTAAGTGATGCGCGCGCCATAGGCACCGGGGGCGTGCGGGTCGACGCGGACCTTGTCGAACACCAGCAAACGAGTGCCGAGGCTGAAACCTTCGGACAGGTCATGGGTGACCATGAACACCGTCAGTTGCGTCTCGCGCCACAGCTCCAGCAGCAAGGCGTGCATGTCTTTGCGGATGCCCGGATCGAGCGCGCCGAACGGTTCGTCGAGCAGCAACACGCGGGGTTTCATGATCAGCGCCTGGGCGATGGCCAGCCGTTGTTGCATGCCGCCGGACAGCTGCGCCGGGTACTTGTCCAGCGAATGGCCGAGGCCGACCTTGTGCAGCAGCGCCGAGGCCTGTTCGCGGGCGTCTTTTTTTGCACTGCCGAACAAGCGCCCGAGCAAGGGCGAGCGCGGCAGTTCGAGGCCGAGGGCGACGTTATCGAGCACGGTCAGGTGCGGGAACACCGAGTAACGCTGGAACACCACGCCACGGCTGGAATCCGGTTCGCCGGCCAGCGCCTGACCGTCCAGCAGAATCTCGCCGCGACTGGCGCGTTCCTGGCCGAGCAACAGGCGCAGGAAGGTCGACTTGCCGCAACCCGACGCGCCGACCAAGGTGCAGAATTCACCTTCGTTAACGTTCAGGTTCAGGCCTTCGAGCACGACTTGATCGGCGTATTGCTGCCAGACGTTTTTTACCGTGATGAAGCTCATGCGCGGGCTCCTTCATACCAAGGGAACGCGCGTTGGGTCAGGTGTTTGAGGCCCCAATCCATCAGCCAGGCGAGCAGGGTGATCCACACCACGTAAGGCAGAATCACGTCCATCGCCAGGTAGCGGCGCACCAGAAAAATCCGATAGCCGAGGCCGTCGGTGGAGGCGATGGCTTCAGCGGCGATCAGAAACAGCCACGCCGAGCCGAGCATCAAACGCAGCGAGATCAGCAGCCGTGGCAACAGTTGTGGCAGCACCACGCGCAGCATCAATGTCCAGGTCGACGCGCCGAGGGTCTGGGCCTTGATCAACAACTCGACCGGAATTTCCCGGGCGCGCTGTTCCAGATCACGGGCCAGGCACGGGGTGATGCCGATCACGATCAGCATCACTTTCGACAATTCCCCCAGCCCGAAGACGATGAACAGAATCGGCAGGATTGCCAGTGGCGGCACCATCGACAACACCGTCAGCAACGGCGACAACGGCGCGCCGAACAGCGGCAACGTTCCGGCGGCGATGCCCAGGCACAGCCCGGCCAGCGCACTGATGCCGAGGCCGATGGCCAGGCGGCGCAGGCTGGACGCGGTGTCTTGCCACAACAGGTATTCACCGGTGCGGGTGTCGGCAGTGAATGCCAGGCGTTTCACCGCGTCGGTCATCTGCACGGCGCTCGGCAATAGCTTGTCATTGGGGTTATCCGTCAGCCGCTCGGCCGAGCCCATGAAGTAGGCGAACAGCACCAGGGCGAACGGCAGGATCACCAACAGCAGACGACTCGGGCGATCCGGGTGGCGATTGATCAGGCGCATGGCCAGTCCTCCGGTTTACAGCTTGGCGTCAGCGGCCATCTGCACGTAGGTCGGGTCGAAGCGCAGCTTGAGGTTGGTCTTGTCGCCGCTGGTCACGCCATTGGCGAAGGCCATGCCGACGGCGCTGGTGTCTTTGGCGCCTTCACCCAGCAAGCCGTGCTGGAACGAAAACTCGGCGACCTTGCGCATGGTTTCCGGCAATTGCTTGCTGGTGGAGAAGTCCAGGGCTTCCTTGGGCGTGGCGAACAATTTGGTGGTGTCGAGTTGCGACTGGAAACCGGCCAGGTCGGTGCCCGAAGCTTTGGCCATGTGTTCGAGTGCGACCTTGCTGGCGGCGTTTTTCGCGTTCATCAACGCGACCACTTCGAACCAGGCGCCAGTCAGGGCTTTGCCCAGGGCCGGGTTGTCTTTGAGGGTGGCGCTGTTGACCACCATCATGTCCATGATTTCGCCGGGGATCTGGCTCGAGTTGAAGACTTCGGTCACCCCGGGCTTGGCCTTGATGTCCGACAGCATCGGGTTCCAGGTGGTGACGGCGTTGACCTGATCGGTGTTGAAGGCGGCCGAGATATCGGCGTCCGAGGTGTTGACCACTTTCAGGTCTTTCTCGGTGAGGTCGACCGAATCCAGCGCCCGGGCCAGCAGGTAGTGTGACACCGACAGTTCGACCAGATTGACGTCCATGCCCTTGAGGTCGGCGACCTTCTTGCCATCGCCCTTGAGCACGATGCCATCGTTGCCGTTGGAGAAGTCGCTGACGATCAGCGCGGTGCTGTCGACGCCACCGGCCGCCGGAATGGTCAGCGCGTCCATGTTGGTCATGGTGCAACCGTCGAACTGGCCGGCGGTGTACTGGTTGATGGATTCAACGTAGTCATTGAGCTGCACCACATCGATTTTGATGCCGTACTTCTTCGCCCATTTGTCGACGATGCCTTGGCTGCCGGCGTATTCCCAGGGCATCCAGCCGGCGTAGATGGTCCAGCAGACGCTGAAGTGGTCTTTTTGAGCGGCGTGGGACGGGAGGCTCACGAGGGCTGCGAAGGCAGCGGCGAGCAGGGCGGGTAAACGAAGCTTGAGCATGGGTGGTTCTCCAGTTGATCAAGGGCGGGCAGGAGTCAACGCGGCACCGCGAACGGTGGCTTGTCTCCCGGGCTTTTGTCCCGCCGTGTAACCTCAACTGGAGGTCGCCAACTCTCGGACCAGCCACTCGCCTTAGCGAGCCGGAACCCTAGTCAGCCATTGCAAATTGTGGTGCCGCGAACCTTGTGATGACTCCTGCACGGGTTTGCTAAAGCGAGAGCCGTGCCAAGTTGGCTTGAGGGCTCTAGGGTAGGGGATTGCGCGATGAGCGCTTGGGGCAGGCGAGGCGGTGTTGCCTTGTGATGGTGCGCGGGTGCACCGCTATGGGACGTCGTGGCCGCTGATCTGAAGGTCCGCACCCTTCGGCACTCGCCCCGGCATTGCCAGTCAAATGGGTGTCAGCCGGCCTGTTGCGGCTGTGGGTCTTTCAGGAGGCCGCCATGTTTCGTCGACTGTTGTTCGGTATGGTTCTCGGGCTTGGTCTATCCGGCTGCTATTACTACGCCGGTGGTTACGATGTGTATTCCGCGCCTTATTACTACCCCGGCTATTCTCCCTATTCCTACTATTACGGCCCACGTTATTACTACGGCCCGCGCTTCTATGGGGGCTATCGCTACTACTATTGGGGCGGGCACGGGCCACGTCATTACGGCGGTGGATACCGCGGTGGCCACCATTAATCAGCGGGTGAATAGATGAAAAACCTTTCATCGGCTACTTGTTTCAATCTGTTTCAGGAACGCACCAGATTTGGAAAACGATGTCTGATCTTTCGACAGTCACCGAATAATTGACTGTCGCCTGCCAGCGTCGCTGGTATGGCTCACTCGCGGTCCAGGAGGCCGCCATGCTCTGTCGAAAACAGCTCCACCGAATTCTTCTGATTGCAGTATTGGGATTGTCTCTTGGTGCGTGCGTGCCCTATTCCGATGGAGGAGGCAGCTACTACCGTTCCGATGTCTATACCTCGCCAGCGCCCGCCTATTATTCCGGTGGCGGACCTTACTATTCAGGTGGCGGCGGTTACTACACGCAGCCGCGCCGCTACTACGCGCCACCGGCGCGGTATTACCAGCCAACGCCGCGGTATTACCACCAGCCGCGGGTTTATCAACCGGCCCCTCGTCATTACCAGTCGCAACGGGGCGACTACCGGGCCCATGGTTGGGACGGCCGTAACCGCGGCGGTTGGAGCAACGATAACCGTGGCCATGGCGGACGCAACAATCACGGCGGACGAGGCGACCATAACGGTCGCGGCGATCACGATGGCCGGGGTGGCCGTCGTTAACCTCATCAACTAAACGCAATACCTGTGGGAGCGAGCCTGCTCGCGAAGGTGGTAGGTCAGGCGACATCAATGTCGACTGACACGTCCCCTTCGCGAGCAGGCTCGCTCCCACATTTTTTAGTATTCCGACAGATCGGCCAACGGATGCCGACCTTCCCAGACTTTATGAAAGTGCGCCTCTACCACCGCATCCGGCACGTTATTGATGTCAGGCCAGTGCCAGTGCGGCTTCTGGTCCTTATCAATCAACCGCGCCCGAACCCCCTCGCTGAACTCCGGATGACGGCAGCAGTTGAGGCTTATCGTGTATTCCATCTGAAAGACCTGAGCCAATGACATGTGCCGGGCGCGGGCGATCTGTTCCCACACCAGATGAGCGGTCAGTGGCGAACCTTCGGTCATGGTCTTCGCTGCTCGACTTAATAGCAGATCCGAATGGTCGCGCAGAGCGCTGATGGCTTTCCAGGCGCAGCGCACATCGCTGATATCCAGCAGTTCATCGATTTGCTGGCGTCGAGGCAGCCACTGCGCGGCGGGCATTTGCGCAACGGCTTCCTGCTGCAAGGCCTTGAGCAGACTGTTGAGCTGCATTGGCGTCTGTTCCTGCCAATTCAATTGCAGCAAGCCTTCGATCAGTTCTTCTTGCTGTTCATCGAGCAGGAAACGGTCGGCGAGGCCCAGGTCGATCGCGTCACGACCGTTCATATGCGCGCCGGTCAGCCCCAGAAACAGCCCGAGCTTGCCGGGCAGGCGTGACAGAAACCAACTGGCGCCAACGTCCGGATACAGACCGATACTGATCTCCGGCATCGCCAGGCGGCTGCTCGGCGTGACAATCCGGATGCTTGCGCCTTGCAGCAACCCCATGCCACCGCCCAGCACATAACCATGGCCCCAGCAGATCAGCGGTTTGGGGTAGGTATGCAGATTGAAGTCCAGGCGATATTCCGCAGCAAAGAAGTGCGCGGCCAACGGCGGCACTTCCCCGGGGTGAGCGCGGCAGGCTTCGACCAGACTGCGCACTTCGCCGCCGGCGCAAAAAGCCTTGGCGCCGTTACCGCGCAGCAGAACGCAGACGATTTGCGGATCCTTGGCCCACGCGTCCATCTGATCGCGCAGGGCATTGATCATCGGCAAGGAGAGGGCGTTGAGCGACTTTTCGGCATCCAGGCTGGCGATGCCGATGCGCGCACCGTCGGTGCCGGTGAGTTCTTCGAAGTGCAGATTCATCGTGACCTCGATAGTGAAATTGAGCGTTCAGTATGATCGCTGTACAGGAAAGTGCCGGATCTGCGTCAGATCAATTGACAAGTGTGGTGGGCTTTCCTAGGGTTCGCCCCATTGTTTTTGCCGGATGTAACCATGACTGCTGATGACCGTATCAAACTCGAACCGGGCTGGAAGGAGGCACTACGTGCCGAATTCGACCAGCCCTACATGGCAGAGTTGCGTAATTTCCTGCAGCAGGAGCGCGCGGCGGGCAAGGAGATTTATCCTCCGGGCCCAATGATTTTCAACGCCCTTAACTCCACGCCGCTGGACAAGGTCAAGGTCGTCATCCTCGGTCAGGACCCGTATCACGGCCCGGGACAGGCCCACGGGCTGTGCTTCTCGGTGCAACCGGGTGTGCCGGCGCCACCGTCGCTGGTAAACATCTATAAAGAGTTGAAACGCGACCTGAACATCGACATCCCCAACCACGGCTATCTGCAGAGCTGGGCTGATCAAGGCGTGTTGATGCTCAACACCACGATGACGGTCGAGCGCGCCAACGCCAATGCGCACAAGGACAAGGGCTGGCAGTTTTTCACGGATCGAATTATTGAAGTGGTCAGTCAACAGCAACCACATCTGGTGTTCATGCTGTGGGGCGCGCATGCCCAGAGCAAACAGAAACTCATCGATGCCACCAAGCACCTGGTGCTGACGTCGGTGCACCCGTCACCGCTGTCCGCTTATCGCGGTTTTCTGGGGTGCGGGCATTTCAGCCGGACCAACAAGTTTCTTGAACAGAATGGCGAAACGCCGATTGAGTGGCGGTTGCCGCCAGTCTAAAAAAGCTTCGCGGGCAAGCCTCGCTCCTACAGGTCCTGCACGAATCTGTAGGAGCGAGACTTGCCCGCGAAGAAGGCGACTCGGTCCTCAGTCTGACTCAGGCTCGCGATTCCAATACCTGAACAACGGCTCCGCCAGAAACAACACAAACAACAACCGCATCACCTGCATCGCCGTCACCAGCGGGACGGACAGTTGCAAGGTCTCCGCCGTCAGGCTCATCTCCGCAATGCCGCCAGGCATCATGCCCAGCGTCAGCGAACGCAGATCCAGATGCGTCAGCGCACTCAAGCCCAGTGCCGCCGCCGTAGCGATCAGCATGGTCAAAATCGTGCCGACCAAGGTCCGTCCCATAAAAGAGGGCGCCCGGCGGAAAAACTGCCGATTGAAATGACAGCCCAGGCCGCTGCCGATCAGCCATTGGCCGATCTGGCTCCCGCCATGGGGCAAGCCGATGTGCAAATCCCAACCGATGCTCACCGTTGCACTGACCAGCAGCGGCCCGAACAGCCACGGATTGGGTTGACGAAGACGTTCCCAGAGCCAGGCCGCCAAGGCGCCCGCCGGGAAGAGAAGCGCCAGCCACCACCAATTGACGGCGGAGGGATGAAAAATCGGTGTGCCGCTGCCCAGCAAATACTTGAAGGCTGCCGGCACGCAAAGCACGACGACCAGCACTCGCAGACTTTGCCCCGCCGCGACTCGACTCAGCACCGCGCCATTGCGCGCGCCGAGGTTGACCATCTCCCCGGAGCCACCCGGCATGCTGGAAAAGAACGCGGTAGCGCGATCCTCCCCGGTGCGCCGCATCAACCAGACCCCGACCACGGCGGACAGGCTGGTGATCAACGCACCGAAGAAAATCAGGCCGAAGTGACTCAACACCTGCTCCATCACCACTGGGGTGAAATGCAGGCCGATGCCGATCCCGACGATCCATTGGCCGCACTTGCGGCCACCAGGGATTTCCGCCAATTGCCAGGGTGTCAGGCAGCGCACCAGGATGATCGCCAGCAACGAGCCAACCATCCACGGCAGCGGCCAGCCGACCAGACTGGCCAGGTAACCGCCCAGCGCGCCGACCAACGGCGTACCCCACCAGGCGTTGAAAGGTGGTCGATCAGACATCGGCGATGGCGCGTTGAGCAGCCGAACGTTTACGCCAGATCCGCAGCAGTGGCATCAGCAGCATGATCGCGGTCAGTACCCAGACACCGAAAGTGATCGGGCTCGACCAGAGGATCTCCAGCGCACCGTTGGAGATCGACAGCGCACGGCGCAGGTTTTGCTCCATCAAGCCACCGAGGATGAAGCCCAGCAGCACGGGCGACAACGGGAAGTCCAGCTTGCGCAGGATGTAACCGAAGATGCCGATGCCGATCATCAGGAAGAGGTCGAAGGTGGTGGCGTGCACCGCGTAGACGCCGATCCCGGTAATGATCGCGATCACCGGCACCAGCGCCCAGTTCGGCACGGCGAGGATGCGGGTGAAGATGCGGATCATCGGGATATTGAGGATCACCAGCATGACGTTGGCGACGAACAACGAGGCGATCAGGCCCCAGACGATGTCAGGTTGTTGCTGGAACAACAGCGGGCCGGGCGTGATGTTGTACAGCGACAGCGCGCCGATCATCACTGCTGTCGTCCCCGAACCTGGAACGCCGAGGGTCAGCATGGGCACCAGTGCACCGCAGGCTGCACCGCCGATGGCGGTTTCCGGGGCGGCGAGGCCGCGCATGTCACCTTGGCCGAAGGTGCCCTTGGCGCCGGCGATACGCTTCTCGGTCATGTAGGCCACGGCGCTGGCGAGGGTCGCGCCCGCACCCGGCAACACGCCCATGATGAAACCCAGTAAGCCGCAACGGATGTTCACCATGAACACCGCCGAAGCTTCCTTGACGTTGAACATCATTCGGCCGGTCGCTTTCACCGCTTCCTGACCGCGATGGGTCTTCTCCAGCAGCAGGAGGATTTCGCTGATGGAGAACAGGCCCAGCACCAGCACCACGAACTGAATGCCGTCAGTCAGATGGATGTTGTCTCCAGTGAAACGGTACACGCCGCTGTTGGCATCGATCCCGACGCACGACAGAAACAGACCGATGAGCGCGGCAATGAACGTTTTCAGCGGACGATCACCGGCCATGCCGCCGAGACAGACAATCGCAAACACCATCAGCACGAAATATTCTGCCGGACCGAAGGCAATCGCCCATTTCGCCAGCAACGGCGCGAACAGCACCATGCCGCACGTGGCGATGAACGCACCGATGAACGAACTCCATGCCGACAACGACAGGGCCACACCGGCCATGCCTTTGCGTGCCATCGGATAACCGTCGAGGGTGGTCATGACAGTGGACGCTTCGCCCGGAATGTTCAGCAGGATCGAGCTGATCCGGCCGCCGTATTCACAGCCCAGGTAAACCGCCGCCAACAGGATCAAAGCCGACTCCGGTGGCAGGCCCAGGGCGAACGCGATCGGGATCAACAACGCCACGCCATTGATCGGGCCCAGGCCGGGCAACAGGCCGACCACGGTGCCGATCAGGGTGCCGCAGAGTGCGGTCACCAGGTTATACGGGGTCAGCGCGACGCCGAAGCCCTGACCCAAATAGCCAAGAGTATCCATATCAGTTCTCCAGAACGTCGAGTACGCCCAAAGGCAGTGGCACGTCCATCAACTTGTCGAACAGCAGGTAAAGACCGATGGCCATCAGGCTGATGATCACCGCGCTCGGTAGCCAGCGGCCGCCATACAGGCGAGCCATGGGGACGCCGATCAGGATGCTGGCGACGATGAAACCCAGGGGTTCGAAGGTGCCGGCGAACACCAGCAACAGCACCACACAGATGCCGATCTTGATCAGCGTTTCGCGGTCCAGTTTCGGGTCATCGTCGCTGTGGATGATCGGCGTCGGCCGAAACACCATGTACAGCAGGCCGAGCCCCATCAAACCGAGCATCAGTAGCGGAAACGCGCGAGGGCCCACCGGTTCGTAGGAAAAAGCCGCCTGGTACGGCCAGGCCATCAGTGCCAGGCCAACACAGGCCAGCAACAGCACCGAAGCAAAAATGCGTTGTAAGAGCATGGGAAACTCCTGTGCCACGGCCCCGCAAATCGGGGCCGCAGCCGCTAGACAGAGGCGATCACTGGATCAGGCCGAACTCTTTGGCCAGCACTTTGTAGTCCGCAACCTGCTTCTTCACGTAGGTGTCCAGCTCCGTGCCGGTCATGGCGAACGGGAAGAGCTCACGCTGATCGCGCAGCTTGGCGAAGTCTTCGGACGCCAGCAGTTTGTCGAAGGCGTCTTTCCACCAGGCGTAGTCTTCGTCGCTGACCTTTGGCCCGAGGTAGAAACCGCGAACCACTGGCCAGACGATGTCGTAGCCTTGCTCCTTGGCGGTCGGGATGTCTTTCATTTCCGGCTCGTCCAGGCGCTTCTCGGAGAACACGGCGAGCAAGCGCATGTCACCGCTCTGGATGTGCGGCATGGAGTCGGAGATGTCGGTGCTGCCGACCTGGATGTGGCCGCCGAGCAGGGCGGTGGCGATTTCACCGCCGCCTTCAAGGGCGACGTAACGCAGGTCACGCGGGTTGATCCCGGCGGCCTTGGCAATCAACGCCGTTTGCATCCAGTCCTGGCTGCCGACGGTGCCGCCGGAGCCGATCACCACTTTGCTTGGATCTTTCTTCAGTGCTTGCACGAGATCGTCGAGGGTCTTGTAAGGCGAATCGCTTTTTACTGCGATAGCACCATAGCTGGTGCCGACGGCGGCGAGCCAGCGAACGTTGGTTTCATCGAACCGACCGAACTTGCCCTGGGCCAGGTTCAGCAGAGAACCGCTGGACCACGCCACCAGCGTGCCGGCGTCGGCCGGACGTTGAGCAACTACCGCGTTGTACGCCACCGCGCCGACACCGCCGGGCATGTAGGTCACGCGCATCGGTTTGGTCAGCAGTTTTTCGTTCACCAGCGCGCTTTGCGCCAGTTTGCAGGTCAGGTCGAAACCGCCGCCTGGCGAGGCCGGGGCGATGCATTCAGGGCGTTTTGGCTCGGCCATCAGTTGGCCGGCGAACAGCATGCAGCTGGCGGCGAGGGCGAAACGGCGCAGTGATCGATTCATTGTTGTCTCCACGGGAGTTTTTGTTTTTGGGGATGTTTCAGGTGCGGCGGATTCGCGTCGTGCAGCCGGTAGGAGCGCTGACAAACGTGAACGAGAGGGATTGAAAAAACGGGTGGGACGGGCAAACCTGAAGCTGTCTGGCCAGCATGGTGCAGTACCTCGTTATTGTTCTTATTGGCGAAAACGCATCGAGGCGTTTTTCGGGAGCTACATTTCAAAGCACGATCGGGTGGCCTGCAGTCGAAACCATCCGTGGGGCGACTCTAACGGGCTAACCTTTCGCTAACCTTTCAGTTGGCTTTCACAGTTTTCAGGCTTCACAGCGGCGGATGCGGCTGTAAACTCCGCGCCAAAGAATGGCGTCGACCATCCCTGAACGAGGTAACAATCCATGCGTGTCCTGCTCGTCGAAGACCATCTGCAGCTCGCCGAAAGTGTCGCCCAGGCGCTCAAGAGCACCGGGTTGACCGTGGATGTGCTGCACGACGGCGTGGCGGCCGACCTGGCCTTGAGCAGCGAGGAATACGCGGTGGCGATCCTCGATGTCGGTCTGCCGCGCATGGATGGTTTCGAAGTGCTGGCGCGCCTGCGGGCCCGGGGCAAGAACCTACCGGTGCTGATGCTGACCGCACGCAGCGACGTCAAGGACCGGGTGCACGGGCTCAACCTGGGCGCCGACGATTACCTGGCCAAACCTTTTGAACTGACCGAACTCGAGGCCCGGGTCAAAGCCTTGTTGCGGCGCAGCGTGCTGGGCGGTGAGCGTCAGCAGCGCTGCGGCGTCCTGGCCTATGACCTGGACACTCGGCGCTTCACCCTCGGTGAAGAATTGCTGACCCTGACCTCTCGCGAGCAGGCAGTCCTCGAGGCATTGATCGCCCGGCCCGGTCGGGTGATGAGCAAAGAGCAACTGGCCGCTCAGGTGTTTGGCCTCGATGAAGAAGCGAGCCCGGATGCCATCGAAATCTACGTCCACCGCCTGCGCAAGAAACTGGATGGCCAACCGGTCGCCATCGTGACCTTCCGCGGCCTCGGCTATTTGCTGGAAAGCCGCGATGCATAAGCCCAGCAGCCTGCGCTGGCGGTTGTTGTGGAACCTGGCGCTGTTGTTGGTGGTGTTAATGCTGGCCAGTGGTTTGAGCGCGTACTGGAATGGTCGCGAAGCCGCTGACACCGCCTATGACCGGACCCTGCTGGCGTCGGCGCGGACCATCGCCGCCGGTGTGTCCCAGCGCGATGGCAGCCTCAGCGCCGACGTGCCCTACGTGGCCCTCGATACCTTCGCCTACGACAGCGCCGGGCGGATTTTTTACCTGGTCAACGACATCAATCAGAAGCTGATTTCCGGTTACGAAAACCTCCCGCCGCCGCCCCCGGGAACGCCGCGTACCGATGACTATCCGGCGCTGGCGAGCTTCTATAACGCTAAATACCGCGGGCAGAACGTGCGCGTGGTGAGCCTGCTCAAGCCGGTGAGCGAGCCGAACATGAACGGCATGGCGGAAATCCGCGTGGCAGAAACCGACGAGGCGCGGGTCGCGATGGCTCGCAGTCTGGCGGCGGACACGTTGCTGCGATTGGGCATGTTGGCCATCGGCGCGTTGCTGATGGTGTGGTTTGCGGTCAGCGCGGCGTTGCGTCCGCTGGAGCGCTTGCGCACGGCGGTGGAAGAGCGTCAGTCGGATGATTTGCGGCCGTTGCCGCTGGTGGAAGTGCAGCATGAGTTGTGGCCGCTGGTGCGCGCACTCAATCACTTTACCGAGCGACTGCGCGGGCAATTCGAGCGGCAGGCGCAGTTTATTGCCGATGCCGCCCATGAGCTGCGCACGCCGTTGGCGGCGCTCAAGGCGCGACTCGAACTGGGCCTGCGTTCAAACGAACCACAAACCTGGCGCAGCACCCTGGAAACCGCTGCCCAAGGCACGGATCGCCTGACTCACCTGGCCAATCAATTGCTTTCTCTGGCGCGGGTAGAGAACGGGGCCCGGGCGATTGCCGAGGGCGGCGCGCAGTTGTTGGACCTGAGTCAGTTGGCGCGCGAACTGGGCATGGCCATGGCGCCGTTGGCCCATGCCCGCGGCGTCGCCCTGGCGCTGGAGGCTGACGAGCCAGTGTGGCTGCGCGGCGAACCGACGTTGCTGAATGAACTGCTGAGCAACCTGGTGGACAACGCCCTCGCTCACACGCCGCCGGGGGGCAATGTGATTCTGCGGGTCACGGCGCCGGCGGTGCTGGAGGTCGAAGATGACGGGCCGGGAATTCCCGTTGATGAGCGGGATCGGGTGTTCGAGCGCTTTTACCGGCGCAACCAGCAAGTGGCCGGGTCCGGGCTGGGGTTGGCGATTGTCGGTGAGATTTGTCGCGCGCACCTGGCGCAGATCAGCCTGCACGATGGTGAGTCGGCGGGGTTGAAGGTGCGGGTGAGTTTTATTGCGGGGGAGTGAACACTTTACCTGTGGCGAGAGGGTAAGCCCCCTCGCCACAAAGATCAGTAAAACATCGACCGCGACTCTTCCAGATCCCGGCACATCGCCTCATTCTCCGGATCGATCCCCAGTTTCTTGAACGCCGGCACGCTAAACGCATCGATACGGGCCAGCGGGTGGTCGGTGTCCTTGTGGCAATACAGGCTGGCCACCTGAACCAGATCGACATAATCGACCCGCTCGGACTGGCGTTTGAAGTCCAGGTACAACCCCGGCAACTGCACCAGCATTTCCGGGAATTCCCAGACCCTGAGCAGTTTGTCGCCGATCAAGGGATGAATGCGATCGATGACATGGTTGAGGCTGACCGCATCAGAGAGCAATTCGTAATGGTCTTCGGCGTAGGTCAGGATAGGCAGTACACCAATCTGATGCACCAGCCCGCCAAGGGCTGCCTGATCTGGTTTGAGTTGCGTGTAACTGCGGCATAGCGCGTAGCTGACACCGGCGATTTCCAGGCTTTTACGCCAGACATCGCGCATTTTCTGTGCCACCACTTCAGAGCGGGCGTGGAAAATTTGCTCCATCACCAAGCCGATCGCCAGATTACTGCTGTAGTTGACGCCCAACCGTGTGATCGCCGTGTGCAGGTCAGTCACTTCCTGGGTCGCGCGCAGCAGCGGGCTATTGACCACTTTGATCAGACGCGCCGACAACGCCGTGTCACGGCCGATCACTTTACTCAGGGTGCTGACACTGACTTCCGGGTCTTCAGCGGCCTTGCGAATCTGCAGGGCCACTTCCGGTAACGTTGGCAGAACCAGGTCATCGTTATCGATGGCCTCAACCAAATCCTGTTGGACCTTATCCGCCAGCTCGCTCATTTCTTTTCTCTAGGGTGTTACAACAAGTGCTGCGGTTAACGCTGGATTTCGCGATCGCGGTCCAGTTGATAAGGCAGGTCGAGCAGGTGCAGGGCCGGCCCTTCGAGGGTGCCCAGATGAATGTCACCACCTTCTGCTGCTTCGGCTTGCAGCACGGCCAGGAGTTCAATGTTTTGCCCGGCGCTGGCGGCCAGCACCACTTCGCCTATAGAACTGCCGTGTGACGGGGAAAACAGTGGCGTGCCAGGCTCGGGCAATTCGCTGGCATCCAACGTCAAGCGATACAAACGACGCTTGAGTTTGCCCAGGTACTGCATGCGCGCGACGATTTCCTGGCCGGTGTAGCAACCCTTTTTGAAACTCACGCCACCGACGGCTTGCAGGTTGAGCATCTGCGGGATGAACAGCTCGCGGGTGCTCGGCATGACCTGGCCGATCCCTGCGCGGATCTGGCCCAGCAGCCATTGATTCAGAGTGCCTTCGGACAGCAGGGCGGACAGCTTGCTTTTGATGAGGTCGGCCTGATCGGCGGCGACCCACAGTTCGGCGCGGTCCGGCGAGACACGAATGGCGATCAGACTTTCATGACGCACGACGCTGTCGGTGTCTGCCGGCAACTCAAGACCCAGGCTGCTCAGTGCGGCGTCGCCATGATCGAGTCCGAAGCGGACCCAGGCGGCGCTTTCATCGGTCAGTTTGGATTTGGAGAACACGGCGTACTTTTTCAGGTCCGCCAACTGCGGCTCAAGCAGCTCGCTGGCCATCGCCAGCAGCACGCCGTCACCTTCCAGCACGATGCGGAAACTCGATTGCATCCGGCCTTTCTGCGTGCAGCGTGCGCCGAGGCTGGCCTGGGTATCGCTCAGGTAATTGAGGTTGCAGGTCAATTGGCCTTGCAGGAATTTGCTGGCGTCCGCGCCGCGGACTGCAAGAACGCCTTCATGGGACAGGGTGCAGAAAAAAGCAGAATCGGCCATGGGTCATCGCAGGGTAAAGAGTCTGGGGGACATCATAAGGGGGCGCTCTCGAAATGGGTAGTTCACAAAGGTTGATGGCGCCCGACCAAAGCCGAGTGTTCGACCGGGGCCGGGGCTGTATACTTGCCGCCTATTTGAGGAGCGCTCCATGGTCGAAGATGTTGAACTGAATCGCCTCTACTGGCACAGCCGCCGCGGCATGCTTGAGCTTGACGTGTTGCTGGTGCCGTTCGTTAAGGAGGTCTACCCGCACCTCAACCAGAAAGATCGCGAGTGCTACCGCAATCTGCTTGAATGCGAAGACCAGGACATGTTCGGCTGGTTCATGGAACGCGCCGAATCGGAAGATCCGGAGCTTCAGCGCATGGTTCGCATGATCCTGGATCGTGTCCAGCCCAAGTAATGCGTTCGAATGCCGCTGGCATGCCTCACGGCAGTTGCTGGCGGCGTATCTTATGGCCCAGCTGTTCGCGCTGGGTTCTTTGTTTCTGCTCTCCTTACCGCTCTGGGCCAGTCTGCTCGGCATGACGCTGTGTGTGGTTCACGGAATCTGGCTGCTGCCACGCCTGATTTCGCTGACGCATCCACAGGCATTTCGCGGTTTGCGGCGCGATGCCGACGGCTGGCAGTTGTGGAATCAGGCCTCAGGTTGGCAGCCCGTGCAGCTAAGGCCGGACAGCCTGGCGTTACCGCTGATGGTGGTGCTGCGTTTTCGACTGCGAGGCGAGCGGCGAGTCAGATCAATCTGCGTTCCCCACGACTCGCAGGCGGCGGATGTGCACCGGCGCCTGCGGGTCAGGCTTACATTCAGTCGACGTAGGTGGGCGGCACCAGAATAGTGTCCAGCGCAACGGGTAGCATGTTCGGGTAGTCGAGGGTGTAATGCAGGCCGCGACTTTCCTTGCGCTCCATGGCTGACCGAATCATCAGCTCCGCCACCTGGGCCAGGTTGCGCAACTCGATCAAATCGCGACTGACCTTGTAGTTGCTGTAGAACTCGTCGATCTCGTCCAGCAACAGCCGCACGCGGTGCTGCGCGCGTTGCAAGCGCTTGTTGGTGCGCACGATGCCTACGTAGTCCCACATGAATCGCCGCAGTTCATCCCAGTTGTGCGCAATGATCACGTCTTCGTCGGAGTCGGTGACCTGACTGGCATCCCAGACGGGCAGGGCGATCGGAACCGACACCTGCGGCAGCTGTTCCAGAATGTCCGCCGCGGCCGAACGGGCATAGACAAAACACTCCAGCAGCGAGTTGCTGGCCATGCGGTTGGCACCGTGCAGGCCGGTGAAACTGGTTTCGCCAATGGCATACAGCCCCGGCACGTCGGTGCGACCGTGCTGATCGACCATCACACCGCCGCACGTGTAGTGCGCCGCCGGAACCACCGGGATCGGTTGTTTGGTGATGTCGATGGAAAACTCGAGGCAGCGTTCATACACCGTCGGGAAGTGAGTCTTGATGAACGCTTCTGGCATGTGGCTGATGTCCAGATAGACGCAGTCGACACCCAGGCGCTTCATCTCATGGTCGATGGCACGGGCGACGATGTCCCGGGGCGCGAGTTCGGCACGCGGGTCGAAACGCTGCATGAAGCGTTCGCCGTTGGGCAGCTTCAGGTGTGCGCCTTCGCCGCGCAGGGCTTCAGTGATCAGGAAACTCTTGGCTTGCGGGTGATAAAGGCAGGTCGGGTGGAACTGATTGAACTCCAGGTTGGCCACCCGGCAGCCGGAACGCCATGCCATGGCAATGCCATCACCGCAGGCGCCGTCGGGGTTGCTGGTGTAGAGGTAGACCTTGGCTGCGCCGCCGGATGCCAGGATGACGAATCGTGCACCGTACGTGTCGACTTCTCCGGTGCTGCGATTCAGCACGTAAGCACCCAGGCAGCGATCGCCTTCCAGGCCCAGGCGCTTTTCGGTGATCAGGTCGATGGCGACCCGCTGTTCCATCAGTTCGATATTCGGTCTGAGTCTGGCCTGGGCGAGCAGGGTTTTGAAGATCGCCGCGCCCGTGGCATCGGCCGCATGAATAATGCGCCGATGGCTGTGACCGCCTTCCCGGGTCAGGTGAAACTCGAATCCACCGTCT
This sequence comes from Pseudomonas sp. GW823-FHT02C02, assembly GCF_058797635.1. Classification (NCBI taxonomy): domain Bacteria; kingdom Pseudomonadati; phylum Pseudomonadota; class Gammaproteobacteria; order Pseudomonadales; family Pseudomonadaceae; genus Pseudomonas; species Pseudomonas sp. GW823-FHT02C02. The sequence goes on from NZ_JBXAJV010000007.1 coordinate 213,802, forward strand.
TCAGTGCCGGATTGTTCATCGCGGGTAAACGGTACGCCTTGATCGATCAGCCACTGGATGGCTTCTTTACTGTGCTCGACGGTAAAGCGCACGGCGTCTTCGTGGCAGAGGCCACCGCCGGCATTGAGGGTGTCATCGACGTGGGATTCGACAGTGTCGGTGTCGTCCAGAACGGCAGCGACGCCGCCCTGGGCCCAGAAAGTCGAGCCGTTGGCGAGGTCGCCTTTACTCAGTACGGCAATGCGCAAATGACCGGGCAAGGTCAGCGCAAGGCTCAAACCGGCAGCGCCGCTGCCAATGACCAGAACATCGTGTTGAAACTGTTGGCTCATTTCAGGATTCCGCTCAAAGCGACCCGGGTCGGGGTTGGCGCAAGACTCGTGGAACGGCGAGTCAAGGCAGCCACACAGCCCACTAGTATATAGAGGGGGGGAGCGGCACAATACCCGAGCGCATATGGCATTGTGAAACTACTGTGACGGAAAATACCTGACGCTTCGTCGGATGATTTTTCGGCCGGTTCGGCGACAAGGTGACTGTATCAACGATTTAACAGTCTTTTTCTGTCCAGGGTTGCACAATGTCGCTTTCGCCCGGCTATAAATATTTGGAACTTTTGCCAAAGGCCCAAGATCAATAGACGGTGCCTGAAAAGAAGGACAGTGTCGGTTTCAGGAGGGGGACTTGCGTTTTGGTCCTGGCCAGTGAATCCGATGACAAGATTATTCGCGCAGCCGGGTCATGCCGAGCTGCGCTTTTCGTGCGTGCCAAAACAGAGCCCGCAGGAAACTTGCTTGGAGGGGGAGAACTTTTGCGAAAAGCCCGAGTCTATGTTTGCAAGTCTGGTCGTTTAGTTATGCAAGCCTCCTCCGAGCTTATCGAGGAGTGTTCATGCTAACCCAGGAAGAGGATCAGCAGCTCGTCGAGCGCGTTCAACGCGGCGACAAGCGGGCTTTCGATCTGCTAGTGCTGAAATACCAGCACAAAATTCTCGGGTTGATCGTGCGTTTCGTGCACGACACCCATGAAGCCCAGGATGTGGCACAGGAAGCCTTTATCAAGGCCTACCGCGCACTTGGAAACTTTCGCGGAGATAGCGCGTTTTATACGTGGCTTTACCGCATCGCCATCAACACGGCGAAGAATTATCTGGTTTCACGCGGCCGCCGGCCGCCGGATAGCGATGTCAGTTCCGAAGATGCAGAGTTCTACGATGGCGATCATGGCCTCAAGGATCTCGAGTCGCCAGAGCGTGCATTGCTGCGGGATGAGATCGAAGGCACCGTCCATCGAACCATTCAGCAACTGCCAGAAGATTTGCGTACAGCTTTAACTTTACGTGAATTCGATGGTCTGAGTTACGAGGACATTGCGGCAGTCATGCAATGTCCGGTGGGTACCGTGCGCTCCCGGATATTCCGCGCTCGGGAGGCCATCGATAAAGCCCTGCAGCCGTTGTTGCAGGAAAACTGAGACAGCGGCGATAGCCAAGAGAGGAACGCCATGAGTCGTGAAGCCCTGCAGGAATCGCTGTCCGCAGTGATGGATAACGAAGCGGACGAACTGGAATTGCGTCGGGTATTAAATGCCTTTGACGATGTAGAAACCCGTGAAACCTGGGCTCGTTATCAAATCGCTCGGGCAGTTATGCACAAGGATCTGCTGCTTCCTCGTCTGGACATCGCCGCGGCAGTTTCTGCTGCTTTGGCCGACGAAGCCGTACCGGCAAAAGCCTCCCGTGGTCCATGGCGCAGCCTGGGTCGACTGGCTGTCGCTGCTTCGGTGACCGTTGCCGTACTGGCAGGTGTGCGTTTGTACAACCAGGACGAGATCGCGGGTGTCGAACTTGCCCAGCAATCCAGTCAACCGGGTCTGGCCGTTCCTCAGGTCAAAGGTCCAGCTGTATTGGCAGGCTACAATGAGAGTTCGGAAGCCACTGGCCCTATGGCCAACGGCGTATTGCAAGGTCAACCAGGCTGGCACGATCAGCGTCTGCCAGGCTACTTGCGCCAACATGCTCAACAGGCTGCACTGAAAGGTACTGAGAGCGCTCTGCCTTACGCTCGTGCAGCAAGCCTGGAAAACCGTTAAGGAGGATCATGCGCGCCATACCTCTACTTTCGCTTCTGCTCGGTGGCTGGTTCATTGTTCCAGCCCACGCCGATGAAGCCCAGGACTGGTTGACCCGTCTTGGTCAGGCCGAGCAACAGCAAAGCTTTTACGGCACTTTCGTTTACGAGCGTAACGGTAGCTTTTCTACCCATAACATCTGGCACCGTGTCCAGGATGGCAAGGTCCGTGAGCGTTTACTGCAGCTCGACGGCTCAGCACAGGAAGTCGTTCGCATTGATGGGCATACTCAATGCGTCAGCGGCGTCCTGATAGCAGGGCTTGGGGACTCTCCCAACTCCGCTGCCCGTGCACTCGATCCACAAAAGTTGAAGAATTGGTATGAGCTTGCCGTCATTGGCAAGTCGCGTGTGGCTGGGCGTGCGGCAGTGATTATTTCATTGAAGCCACGTGACCAGCATCGCTACGGTTTTGAGCTGCACCTTGATAAGGAAACCGGCTTGCCGTTGAAGTCATTGCTACTGAATGACAAAGGGCAGTTGCTTGAGCGTTTCCAGTTCACCCAGCTGAATACCGACAACGTGCCGTCTGACCGCGACTTGCAGGCAGGCGACGATTGCAAGGTGGTCAAACTCGACAGCGACAAGGCTTCCGCCGTCAAGGCCGCCCAAGTCTGGCATTCGGACTGGCTCCCGCCCGGTTTCGAGCTGACCAGCAGCAGCACCCATAAAGATACGGAGACCAAAACCCAGGTCACCAGTCTGATGTACGACGATGGTCTGGCGCGGTTTTCGGTATTCCTTGAGCCGTTGAATGGTGCCACCGTTACCGACACCCGCACCCAGTTAGGCCCAACCGTTGCTGTTTCTCGGCGCTTGACGACCCCTCAAGGCGAAATGATGGTGACCGTGGTCGGTGAGATTCCGATAGGTACTGCTGAACGGATTGCGCTGTCCATGCGCTCCGATGCCACTGCAACCAAGTAGTGAGCTGATATCGAAATGTTTGGTGAGCATTTCAATTTGCAAAAAAACCTGAATTTTTCTATAGGTCAGAGCCTCACGGCTCTGGCCTTGTTTTGTTGTTCCCGGAACAAAAATACCGGCGTATCTTTCCCGGTGTTCCTTGCTCCATATCGCTTAACCATGCTCGTCGTAACGGGAGCCGTATGTCGATACCACGCTTGAAGTCTTATCTGTCCATTTTCGCCACCGTGCTGGTGCTCGGTCAGGCGGTCACTGCTCAAGCAGTTGAATTGCCTGACTTTACCCAGTTGGTCGAGCAGGCCTCGCCCGCGGTGGTGAACATCAGTACCACGCAAAAGCTGCCGGACCGCAGAGTGTCTGACCAGATGCCCGACCTTGAAGGCCTGCCACCCGCGCTGCGCGAGTTTTTCGAACGGGGCATGCCGCAACCGCGCTCGCCTCGCGGTGATCGCCAGCGTGAAGCGCAGTCCCTGGGCTCGGGCTTTATCATCTCGCCGGACGGCTACATCCTGACCAACAACCACGTGATCGCCGATGCCGACGAAATTCTCGTTCGTCTCTCCGACCGCAGTGAGTTGAAAGCCAAGCTGATAGGCACCGACCCACGTTCCGATGTGGCGCTGCTGAAAATCGAAGGCAAGGACCTGCCAGTCCTGAAACTGGGTAAATCCCAGGACCTGAAGGCCGGCCAATGGGTCGTAGCGATCGGCTCGCCGTTCGGCTTCGACCATACCGTGACCCAAGGCATCGTCAGCGCTGTCGGTCGTAGCCTGCCGAACGAAAATTATGTGCCGTTCATCCAGACCGACGTGCCCATCAACCCGGGTAACTCGGGTGGTCCGCTGTTCAACCTGGCCGGTGAAGTGGTCGGGATCAACTCGCAGATCTACACCCGCTCCGGTGGCTTCATGGGCGTATCGTTCGCGATCCCTATCGACGTGGCCCTGGACGTATCCAACCAGCTGAAAAGTGGCGGTAAAGTCAGCCGTGGCTGGTTGGGTGTGGTGATCCAGGAAGTGAGCAAGGATCTGGCCGAGTCGTTCGGTCTTGAGAAGCCGGCCGGTGCGCTGGTGGCTCAGATCCAGGAAGATGGCCCGGCTGCCAAGGGTGATCTGCAAGTCGGCGACGTGATCCTGAGCATGAACGGTCAGCCAATCGTCATGTCTGCCGATCTGCCGCACCTGGTGGGTGCACTCAAGGAAGGCGCGAAGGCCAACCTTGAAGTGATCCGCGACGGCAAGCGCAAGAATGTCGAACTGACGGTCGGCGCGATCCCTGACGAAGGTAAAGAGCTGGACTCGAAACTCAAGTCCGGTGTTGAAACCAACAGCAATCGTCTGGGCGTCGCCGTCGCCGATCTGACTGCTGAGCAGAAGAAAGCCTACGACCTCAAAGGTGGTGTGGTGATCAAGGAAGTTCAGGACGGTCCTGCATCGCTCATCGGCTTGCAGCCAAATGATGTGATCACTCACCTGAACAACCAGGCAATCAACGATAGCAAGGAGTTCGCTGAAATCGCCAAGGCACTGCCGAAGAATCGATCGGTGTCCATGCGAGTTCTGCGTCAAGGTCGTGCCAGCTTCATCACCTTCAAACTGGCTGAATAAACCGGTTGTCGGCTGAATGAAAAACCGCCTCGAAAGAGGCGGTTTTTTTGTGTCTGCGTTTTATGTTCCGCAAGCAGGTCAGCCCATCATGTCCTTGACCATCCGTTCCTGCTCCATCAACTCGCGTTGCCGGGCGTCGATACGCGACGACAACGGGAAGTTGGTGCCGGCCTTGCGCTTGGCGAAGTCCAGTTGCTGAATGGCCTGGCGATAGTCGCCAACCAGGGCGAAGTACTCCGCGCGAGCCTGATGCAGACCGATGATGTTGCCTGACAGGCCGCGAGTCTCGGCCACCTGATACCACACGTCCGGATCGTCCGGGCGCGACTTCAGCAGGCCTTCGAGCGCCTTTTCCGCATCGGCGGCGCGGTTTTGTTTCAGCAACAGATCGACACGCACCTGGTTCAATGGATAGTTGCCAGGGTACTGGGTGAGCATCCGGTCAACCCGTGTTTGAGCATCGGGCAGGCGATTGTTGGTGATATCCAGGTCGACCTGCGCCAGGTTGTAGATGATCTCGTTCGGTGATTTGGCCAGCAGCAGCTTGAGGTTCTCACGAGCTTCATTCAACTGGCCGCCCTTGATCTGGGCGATTGCCAGGCCATAACGAGCGACGTCATTTTTCGGGTTCTCGTCGAGCTGCGCGCGAAAGCGCTTGGCGCCCAAGCCTGGGGTTTCTTCGTAGACCAGCTGAACGCGTGCACGAATCAGCTGATAGCGCATGGTGTCTTCGACGCCGCCCGCTTTGGCCTGTTCGGCGCGGTTGCGGGTGTCGGCGATCCGCGATTCGGTCACCGGGTGAGTCAACAGGAATTCTGGTGGCTTGGCGTCAAAGCGGTATTGACGCATCAACCGCTCGAACATGGTCGGCATCGACCGCGGGTCATAACCGGCCTTTTCCAGATTGAGGATGCCGATACGGTCGGCTTCCTGTTCGTTCTGGCGCGAGAAACGTCGTTGTTCCTGAATCGCCGCCGCCTGAGTGCCCGCAATCGCCGCGATCCCGGCGTCACCGGCACCGGCAGCAGCAATGACGATCCCGGCCAACAGAGCCGCCATCATCGGCACTTGCATGCGCTGCTGGGCTTCCACGCCTCGGGCAAAGTGGCGTTGCGACAAGTGAGCCAATTCGTGCGCCAGTACCGAAGCGTATTCGCCCTCGGTCTGCGCATTGAGGAACAGACCGCCGTTGACCCCGACAATACCGCCCGGCGCCGCAAAGGCGTTGAGCTGCGGGCTGTTGATCAGGATGAACTCCAGGCGCCGGTCATTGACCTGGCTGGTTTCCACCAGGCGGTAAACGCTGGATTCGACGTAATCCTTGAGCTGCGGATCGTTGAGCTGCGAGACCTGGCTGCGCAACAGCGCGAGCCACGCACGGCCCAGTTGATATTCCTGTTGCGGCGAGACAATGGCAGAACTGGCGTCGCCGAGTGACGGCAAGTCGTCGGCGAAGCCCGGTGAGGCGAGCAGGCAAGCGAGCGTCAGCAGGGTAGGGCGCAAAAAAGTCATGCACAAAGCCTTAGTCGACAAAGACCTTACTGTAGCCGGACACTTGGCCCGGGACCAGATATTCTAGGCAACTCCACCACCTGACCCGGAGCGATGCAATGACCGATGCTGTAACCCATGACGCCGAACTGGATGCCAGTGGCCTGAATTGCCCGCTGCCATTGCTCAAGGCCAAGCTGGAGCTGAATCGACTGGCCAGTGGCGCGGTGCTCAAGGTCATCTCCACCGATGCGGGTTCCCAGCGCGACTTTCGCACCTTTGCCCGATTGGCCGGTCATACGCTGCTTCGCGAAGAAGATGAGGCGGGTGTTTACCGCTACTGGTTGAAAAAAGCCTGAAACCTGCTGCGTTCATTTCTAAGGATTATTGATGTTCAAGGTGTTACGCGACTGGATTCAGCGCTACTTTTCCGATGAAGAAGCCGTGGTGCTGGCGGTGCTGCTGTTTCTGGCCTTTACCGCCGTTCTGACGTTGGGCGGCATGCTCGCGCCGGTGTTGGCCGGGATGGTGCTGGCGTATCTGATGCAGGGCCTGGTCGTTACCCTCGAACGCCTGCGCATGCCCGGTGGGGTCGCGGTGGGGTTGGTCTTCGCCTTGTTCATGGGCGTTTTGCTGGTGTTCATTATTGTCGTGGTGCCGTTGCTCTGGCATCAGTTGATCACGCTGTTCAACGAACTGCCCGGGATGCTGGCCAAGTGGCAATCGCTGCTGTTGCTTCTGCCCGAACGCTATCCGCACCTGGTGTCGGACGAGCAGGTGTTGCAGGCCATCGAGGTGGCGCGGGGCGAAATCGGCAAGTTCGGTCAGTGGGCACTGACGTTCTCGCTGTCGAGTCTGCCTCTGCTGGTGAACATCATGATCTACCTGGTGCTGGTGCCGATCCTGGTGTTCTTCTTTCTCAAGGACCGCGAGATGATCGGTCAGTGGGTGCGCGGCTACCTGCCGCGTGAACGGGCATTGATCACCCGTGTAGCCCATGAAATGAACCGACAGATCGCCAATTACATCCGCGGCAAAGTCATCGAGATTTTTATCTGCGGCGGTGTGACCTACATCGGTTTTGTCGTGCTGGGGCTCAACTACGCGGCGTTGCTGGCATTGCTGGTGGGGGTGTCGGTGGTGGTGCCTTACGTCGGCGCAGTGGTGGTGACGGTCCCGGTCATGCTGATCGCGCTGTTCCAATGGGGCTGGAGCGATCAGTTCATTTACCTGATGGCGGTCTACGGGATTATCCAGACGCTGGACGGGAATGTGCTGGTGCCGCTGCTGTTTTCGGAGGCGGTGAATTTGCATCCGGTGGCGATTATCTGTGCGGTGCTGTTGTTTGGCGGGTTGTGGGGATTCTGGGGGGTGTTCTTTGCGATTCCGCTGGCGACGCTGTTCAAGGCTGTGCTGGATGCCTGGCCGCGCAAGGAGCCGGTGGTGGCGCCGTTGCTTTAGCAGTCAGCCGGGATGAGGCAGTGGGGCAGGTGGCGGCTCCCGAGCAGGCCCGGTCCCACATCGGATCGCGTCAGGCTGGCCAACTCGGTCAACCGTGGGAGCGAGCCTGCTCGCGATAGTGTCCGAACAGACGACGATAAAACTCAGGCCTTGTTCAACGCCTGTGCAGCCGCCAACACCGCATCCACATGCCCCGGCACCTTCACACCGCGCCATTCCTGACGCAGCACTCCGTCCTTATCAATCAGGAATGTGCTGCGATCAACGCCCATGTATTCCTTGCCATACAGCTTCTTCAGCTTGATCACATCAAACAGCTGGCAGAGCGCTTCTTCCTTGTCGCTGATCAGCTCGAAGGTGAACGCTTGCTTGGCCTTGAAGTTCTCGTGGGATTTCAGGCTGTCACGCGAAACACCGAAGACTTCGGTGTTTGCCGCTTTAAAGGCGTCAAGCTGATCGCGAAAGCCCTGGCCCTGAGTGGTGCAGCCCGGCGTGCTGTCCTTCGGATAGAAGTAGATCACCACTTGCTTGCCTTTAAGGCCCGCGAGGCTGACGGTCTGTCCATTGGTGGCGGGTGCTTCGAAGTCGGCAACCGGTTGGTCGATGGCAACGGCCATGAAAGCTTCCTTACATTGGGTTTTGTGGGCGCCACGGTTCGATCAGTGCGTCCAGGTTCAGCGCGTCGGCGAAATCCAGGAACTGATCACGCAACCAGCTGATCTGCACGCCGGCCGGCAAGGTCACGGTAAACGTGGCGTTGAGCATGGTGCCGCCGGTTTGCGGCGCCTGATACGTGTCGCAGGTCAGGTTTTCCAGCTCGACGTTGTGGTCCATGAAGAACTGGCACAGCTCGTTGATGATGTCCGAGCGATAGGCCGAGCTGACATAAGCGACGTAAGGCAAAGCCTGAGGACGATTCTCCAGCGCCGCGCTGCGCACCACGTTAACGGTGAATGCATGCTTCTTGGCAAGGCCCGGCAGGCTGCCTTCAAGGCGCGCCAGGGCGTCCCAGCTGCCGGAGATTTCGAGGATCAACGCGCTGCACTCGCCATGACGGGTCAGGCGAGAAGTGACCACGGCGCAGCGGTTTTCATGGCTGGCGCGGCACAGGACGTTAGTCAGCTCCATGGGGTTGGCGCCGAGGGCACTGATGACAAGGAATTGTTCGCGAACTGTGGGGGTGGACATGCAGCATTCCTAAAGCGATGAGCGGTCGATACTTTTACGGGCTTTTACTACCGGGGGCGAGCCTGCGGATGCGAATTCAAAAAACCCGGGCCGAAGGTTGCAACGTGCTCCATCTAGGCAGGAGCGAGGGGTGGCAACGCTGGATCGGGGCTTGTGATGCCGAAAATGGAGGCTCAAACCCGACGTGCGAGCTTATCAGTACCGATCAAAGCCTGAAGGGTAGCGAAAAGCAGCGCCAAGGGGAATGGCAGCAGCGCAGTACTTTGCTTGTACAAGCATCTTGGCGCCAGTACCATTACCGCTCTCTTTTTCCGGCAGGAGCGGTTGCATGATTGCGGGCAGTATGGTGGCACTGGTCACACCCATGGATGCACAAGGTCGTCTCGACTGGGACAGCCTGAGCAAACTGGTGGACTTTCACCTGCAGAACGGCACCCACGCGATCGTGGCCGTCGGCACTACAGGTGAATCGGCCACCCTTGACGTGAACGAGCACATCGAAGTGATTCGTTACGTGGTGAAGCAGGTGGCAGGGCGCATTCCGGTGATCGCCGGTACCGGCGCCAATTCGACGCGCGAAGCCATCGAGCTGACCACCAATGCGAAGACCGCCGGCGCCGATGCTTGCCTGCTGGTGACGCCGTACTACAACAAGCCGACCCAGGAAGGCTTGTACCAGCACTTCAAGGCCATCGCCGAAGCCGTCGACATCCCGCAGATCCTGTACAACGTGCCGGGCCGTACCGCCTGCGACATGCTGACCGAAACCGTGATCCGCCTGTCGACCGTGAAAAACATCATCGGCATCAAGGAAGCCACCGGCGACCTGGCCCGCGCCAAAGCCATCATCGACGGCGTCAGCAAAGACTTCCTGGTGCTGTCCGGTGACGACGCCACCGCAGTCGAGCTGATCCTGCTCGGCGGCAAAGGCAACATCTCGGTCACCGCCAACGTCGCCCCACGCGACATGAGCGACCTGTGCAACGCTGCCCTGAAAGGCGACGCCGTCACGGCCCGCGCAATTCACGAAAAGCTGATGCCGCTCAATAAAACCCTGTTTATCGAATCCAACCCTATCCCCGTGAAATGGGCGCTGCATGAAATGGGCCTGATGCCGGACGGTATCCGTCTGCCGCTCACTTGGCTCAGCGCTGCCTGTCACGAACCGCTGCGGCAGGCCATGCGCCAGTCCGGCGTACTGGTTTAATTGAGGAAGCACTACGCATGAAGCGATTGGCCGGACTTTCCGCACTTGCCTTGATTATCTCCAGCACCAGTGGCTGTGGATGGGTCTGGGGCCCGGAAGGTTATTTCCGTGACCGTGGTAGCGATTACCTGGAAGCGCAACAGACTGCACCTATGCAACTGCCAACGGATGTCAGCACCGCCAAGCGTCTGGATCCGCTGCTGCCGATCCCGCGCAACGTGGCTGATGACACCGCCAAAGGCGAATACATCGTGCCGCGTCCGCAGCCACTGACGGCATCGGCTGACGCCAGCGCCTACTCGCTGCAGAAGAGCGGTGATTCGCGCTCGATCCTGGCCCAGAATCCACCTGCCGAAGCCTGGCCAGTGGCGATACAGTTCTTCCAGGACAACGGTTTCCGTCTGGACGAACAGAAGCCGCAAACCGGTGAATTCACCACCACCTGGCAGCGTTCCGACGAACTGTCGGCAGCGATGGCCAAGCGCCTGAGTTCCGCTGGCGTCAGCACCGACAGCGAAACCCGCGTTCGAGTGCGTATCGAGCCGGGCGTTCAGCGCAACACCAGCGAAATCTACGTGGTCAGCGCCGAGCGTCCTGCCGGCAGCACCGCCGACGTGGCCTTCACCAACCGTTCGGTCAACACTGGCCTGGACGCGGCACTGGTCGACGACATGCTCGCGAGCATGAGCCGCATCTCGGAAAAGGGCGGTTCGGTTTCCATGCTGGCTTCGCGTGATTTCGATACGCCGAGTCGTGTCAGCCTGAGCGAAGACGGCAGCGGCAACCCGGTTCTGAACGTCGGCAATGACCTGGATCGTGCCTGGTCGAGCGTTGGTCGTGCGCTGGAACAGGGCGAATGGCGCGTTGAAGACATCAACCGCAGCCTGGGCCTGTACTACATCAATCTCTCCGAAAAAGCCGAGAAGAAAGACGAGAAGCCTGGCTTCTTCAGCAGCCTGTTCGGCAGCGCGCCGAGCAAGGAAGAAGTTGAAGCCCGTGCCGAGCGTTATCAGGTTCGCCTGAGCAAGGTAGGCGAGAACGTCCAGGTCACCGTCGAGAAAAACATCAACACCGTGGCGCCGGCAGAAGTGGCGCGCAAAGTGTTGAGCGTGATTCAGGACAACCTGGGCTGATCACATGCGTTTTGCCGTTCTCGGCAGCGGTAGCCAAGGGAACGGCACGCTGATAGCCAGCGCTGATACGTATGTGCTGGTGGATTGTGGTTTCTCCTTGCGGGAAACCGAAAAACGCCTGCTGCGCCTGGGTGTGAACCCTGCGCAGTTGAGCGCGATACTCGTGACCCACGAACATGCCGACCACGTGCATGGCGTGGGTTTGCTGTCTCGGCGCTACAATCTGCCTGTCTACCTCAGTCGTGGGACCCAGCGCGGGATGCGCAAACCGATTGAACCGGCTGGCCTTCTGGCTGGCGGCGAGCAACTGCAGATCGGCGCACTGAGCATCGACGTCATTGCCGTGGCCCACGATGCACAGGAACCGACGCAGTACGTTTTCAGTGACGGTGAGCGGCGCTTTGGCCTGCTGACCGACCTGGGCTCGTATTGCAACAAGGTGCTGGACGGCTATCGGGACCTCGATGCGCTGATGATCGAGTCCAACCATTGCCGTGACATGCTCGCTCGCGGTCACTACCCGTACTTCCTGAAGCAGCGGGTGGGCGGTGAACTGGGACATCTGAACAACCACCAGGCGGCATTCCTGGTGTCTGAGTTGGGCTGGCAAGGCCTGCAACACCTGGTCCTGGCCCATCTGAGCAGCAAGAACAACCTGCCGCAGCTGGCCCGGCAATGTTTTGTCGACACCCTCGGGTGCGACCCGGACTGGCTGCAACTGGCCGATCAAGATTCAGGGCTCGACTGGCGACACATCGCCTAGCCCACCTACTTAGCAAGCGGAGCCCATCATGGAAAAACGTGAAGAACTCTACCGCGGCAAAGCCAAATCGGTTTTCAAGACCGACGACGCTGACCGCTTGATCCTGCTGTTTCGCAACGACACCTCGGCGTTCGACGGCAAGCGCATCGAGCAGCTCGACCGCAAAGGCATGGTGAACAACAAGTTCAACGCCTTCATCATGCAGAAACTCGAAGCCGCCGGCGTGCCGACCCAGTTCGACAAACTGCTGGGCGACAACGAATGCCTGGTGAAGAAGCTCGACATGATCCCGGTCGAGTGCGTCGTGCGTAACTACGCCGCCGGCAGCCTGGTCAAGCGCCTGGGCGTCGAAGAAGGCATGAAGCTCAACCCTTACACCTTCGAACTGTTCCTGAAGGACGACGCCAAGGGCGACCCGTTCATCAACGAATCCCACGTCGTGGCCTTCGGTTGGGGCACCGCCGAGCAACTGGTTCGCATGAAAGAACTGTCGCTCAAGGTCAACGAAGTCCTGAGCAAGCTGTTCGACGACGCCGGCCTGCTGCTGGTCGACTTCAAACTCGAATTCGGCGTGTTCTCCGACGGTTCTATCGTCCTGGGCGACGAATTCAGCCCGGACGGCTGCCGCCTGTGGGACAAGGCCACCGGCAAGAAAATGGACAAAGACCGCTTCCGCCAGGGCCTCGGTGATGTCATCGAAGCCTACGAAGAAGTCGCCAATCGTCTGGGCGTACCGCTTTAATCGACGCAAGCATCTGATAGCACGGAAAAATTTCGCTTAGGGGGTTCGCTTCCGGCGAAAGTGTTGTTATGATGCGCGCCGTTGGAGAGATGCCAGAGTGGCCGAATGGGACGGATTCGAAATCCGTTGTACCTTCACCGGTACCTAGGGTTCGAATCCCTATCTCTCCGCCATTACATAGAAAAAGCCCCGTAGATTAACGTCTCGGGGCTTTTTTGCATTCTAGGATTCTACGTAATGATTCTACGTAAAATCCCTTTCGCTACAGACCCTCTTAGCGCTCCTACAGCGGCAAGCTGTGTTTGACATGCTCCACGGCAAACCTGTTGAGGCCATTCGAGATTTGGTGACTGAGTTTGTAAAGCGCCACGCAAGTACCATGGACAATGGGGGGCGTATCCCGGCATACAAGTCAATCGTATTTAGGGTGGAGTCAGTGCAGAGTGAGGGTAGACCCTGTCGTCCGGGTGCTAGCAGTGTTCAAGGATTTCGCTGATTGTCTGGATGGGGAAGGGCTGTGCGGTGTTCCGGTGCTACTGCCTGTTTTGTCTCAGGCGTATCTAGTGCCAGAGGTTGAGCCTCTATCGTGGGGCTGAATGGCACGGGGCGGAAACCCCTATACACCCATTCAAGAGCGTGCAAGCCGGCATAGGCGATACCACCACCAATCACTGCCACCAAGAAAATCCCCACAGCGATCTGTCCCGCCGCTGGTGATGCAGGGGCAGGGGGTGGCGGTATCGCCGCCGTGAAAGACATCACACACCAAATACCCGCAGCGATAGCTGCAAGACATTTCGTCAGCTCCTAGACCCGTCGCCATCCTTCTGCACGCATCTCACTCCCTCCCTCTGTTCACAGCATGAGCTGTTGCTGGCTTATAAGTTGCTCTGTCATGATCACCGTCCGCCCTTGATGATACACAGGGAGTGTCAATGCGACTGAAATCCGCAGCATTGCTAACCACTTTGCTCGCAATGCCTTTCATGGCTCAAGCTGAGATGAAGCTCACGTCAGGTTACATCCTCGTTCTTTACGAGAATGCAGACTTCGACCTAGCCAATGCGAAGGGGTGTAACCGTCCCGACCTCTACCAAGATTTCACCGTCGCTCTTGAGGATGCTCTACAACACATTCCCAATGTGAAGCGCGATAAGATTCCGGCACTGATGCGGAATTTGAAAGCCAAAACCGAAGACACCTATAACGTCTTGGGGTTCGAGAATCCTGCTCACCAAGCAGAACAGCAGGCTAGTTGCTCTGAGAACATAAAGACCCTCACCGAACGCCTTGCAGACTTAAACCGCTGGGTTCTGGAAAGCTAGCGGGCGAAACCCTAATGTAAACCTAGGGGGAACCTTAGATAGGGTACAGGGTTATTTCAGAAAAGCTGGCGACCAGACAAGCAGGATGCCGCTCAAGGAATTGTTGAGCGTTGCGATCAGCTATAAGAAACCCGGCCAGCGCCGGGTTTTTGTATGAAGTATTGTGAGTTCGAACATGACTATTGTGAAAAATAAAGCGCGACAGAATTAAAGAAGCCGGTATTGCTTCGGCTTGTTAAACACTCAATATTACTTTTTTATGCGCTTGGCTTTCGCTTCCGCTGCCTTCTGTACGACAGGGTAATACTCAATGTCTAATCGCCCCATTTTGGGCAGAGGCGTGGAGGCATAGACGCTTTGATTCGGAGCAAACCAATCGGAATCAAAATAGACTTGGACTTCGTTGTTCAAGTCGAACTTCGTGCGCTGGGCCAGACCGCTCAATGCAAAGCCAGCGTCCGAAGGGTCTAAAACAAATTCGCCTGGGTACAGTTTTTCTGTTTTTCGCGTAGTGCCATAGGCAATTCTTACCGCATGGTCATCTTCGAAAACAGCGACTACCAATGCGGGGCGAGCTTTGGGGCCTGGGTTCCCGATGACTTCAGGGAAATGACACCAGACAAAGTCGCCTGGTGCAGGCAGTGGGCGAAAAGGTGTGGTCATTTTTCAATAGAGCCTTTTAGTAATGCGCTCCTCCGGAAGGTCCGTAGCAGGGCTAGCTGCACGAATTGCGGAGACTTGAGCCGGGGTTAGAGGTCCATCGTCTAGCTCGTACTTGGGCAAATAGCGGTCAGCAAATTGCCTCAAGGCGAGGTGGGCGACTTCGGTTTTACTCAAACCGGTCTGATTCATAAGCAACTCGATTGTCGAGATGCTTACCCCTGTTGGCGTGTCCTGTTTGCGTAATCGCAGCAGAAAGCTTTCAGATTTTTCAGTGGCGAGGGTCATGGGGTACTCCAAAGCGTATGTTTCTTGGTAGAGCGTCCGAGCTCTGACTATCCTTCAATCTAGAAGGTGATATAGATTCTATATCTCCCCAGTGAAAAAGCAATCACCCCAAGCCGTGGTACTCAGTCAGCGAGTGGGTGGCATCATAGGCGCCATGGGAAAGTGACTAACATCACCCCCCATGGCGGTCTGATACCCCGAATGTCCAGGGCACCTATCAGAAAGGCTGGCCGTTATTTTGCGGCTTTCTTGTCCTTCCGAGCCGGTCTGGGTGTTACCGCCTTCACCACATCATCAAGCAGCGCTTTGCCCATCGCCGTTAAATAGTGCGCGGCCCAGGCATGACGGTCGGTGTCTCTTACGTAGGCGGCGTCTTCCGTGAACGCCTTGGCCAGGAACAGAAAATCAGAGGCCTGTGCCAATGCATCACTCACAGGCACTCCAGCGCTGACGTGGAACATCGCTTTGCCTGAACAGTAGATGGGGGTGAAGCCGATGGTTTTTGCTTCTGTTGGTTCGCTCATTGATCACCTCCATAGACGCAAAGGTGAATAGGTGACGAACAGCACCGCGCAGAAGGCAGGTGCGTGAGAGGCTTTATTTCGAACGGATTTAGTTTGTTCATTATCAGTTCCCTTGATTAGAAGAACTGCCACTTCGCTGTCTCAAAAGCGGGGTGGCAGCCGTGCGTGGTGTGAGACCCGGCAATCAAGGTAACCGGTAGGCCCGAAAGCCTCCCACGCACAGCCGCCATAAAACCGATTCGCTGACGAAAAAAAACGCCGCATAGGTTCTGTGGCGCTTTGCGCCTTGATTGTCCCCGGGGTCTCACGCCCGATCGCTGAATGTGCAGCGACGTCTGGAGAGTATCCCGACAAAGATAGGGGCAACAAGGCGGTAGCTTGCTGAAATGCACAGTAACGCGCTTCCTTACGCAACTCTCGGAGTTTGCCTACAACTTCAGCGAGAGTCACCCGGATATTCTGGTACCGACCCCACTCTGACAAAGAAGCGAAGCCCTACCAAGCGAGAAAAAAAGGCGCATCCCGCTCATTAGCTATCATGCAATAAAGAGCGAAATCACCGGATAGCGGGGAAGAGCATGAACAGATGGCGGCGGCTTTGGTTGATTATCAAGCTGATAGCAGCCTTGGCGGCCTGCGTGGCCGTCGCTGTTCAGGCTTTTCTCTACATGCTGGACAGCTCCGACGCTGTGCAAATTCATCCATTGAGCATTTTGGTTGTCGGGCTGATTTTTGGCTTCATTACTTTTGGACTTCTCTCATTGATTGAGAGGGGTGTGTTGCGACTGGTGGCGCCGATCATTTCCAGACCTCAAGCAGAACCTGTAGGCGATGCCGGTGCAATGCCGGAACGGCCACTGACCTTTTCAACCGAAGACCCCACTCATCAGAGAAATCTGTGACCTTGCGCTGGCAGCTTTCGCAAGAGCCCGTGAACGGATCTCACAGGCGTAATTCCGGGCTGACACAAACGAGAGAATCGTCCTACTTCGCACGCGGATACGTCCGAGATTGATCGAAGGTATATTCGTTTTTCAGCGAAGGCATCCGTAATGACTTCGCGGTCGAGCAGGTGGCTGGACGTTACGCACCATCTTCTGGTTGATCGGTTAATCGATGATTTATTCCCTCAAGGAGGAGGTAGCGATGTACAGCAGCAGTGAAGATGGTTTTCAGAGTAATGATCAGACCGGGGTGTCACGAGGCAAGCCAATGCCTGGGGATCTTCATCTGGATACCGGGCGGTTGGCCAACATTTTCAAAGCGCGAATAAAGAATACCGGGTGCCCGTTCTGTGAGCATGATGAGTGGGAGTTACCACTCCAGGCCGGGGCGACGGGTGTAGGGTTGCCTTGGGCGTGTGGCAAAGAGTATTTCCGCTCCGGCACGCCGGCGGTGATGCTTAATTGCAAGTACTGCGGATTTATTCGCCTGCATTCGCTCAATGTGCTGGCAGATATCGTCGTCGAAGACAGCAGCAAAACCGTAGCGCTGGAGGTCTGCGATGAGTGAACCTTTTGTGCTGGTAAACCTTGATGAGCATTACCCCGACCGCTTCCCGAGCAACAAAAGAAGTGGCACTGACGAGAATGGACGAAGACCATCAGGTCCTCCAGGAGAAAACCCATTGGAACCGCGAGTATCTAAACTTGAGACGCATATCGAATACGTCCGACGTGACATTGGTGACCTTCGCGTGGAGTTTCGTGAGCACCGTCAAGAGGCTCGAACGGATTTTCGGGAGCACCGCAAAGACGCTCGAACGGATTTTCGTTTACTGTTCGGCGCGTTGATCACCACGGCGCTGGGCTTGGCAGCCATGATGGGAAAAGGGTTCGGTTGGTTGTAAATGAGCGAGTAAAAAGAAAAACCGGCTAAACGCCGGTTTTTTCGTGCAATTTGCCGACACCCTGATTTTTCTCCGCTCTGAGGTCGCCAGCCCCTCAAAACGAAGGCGGCGTAATCACCCAGATCACCACCGCGTCCACCTCACCAGGATTGCCATACCGATGCGGCTCCTGGCTCGAAAAGCTGAAACTGTCCCCTTCATTCAGCTGGAAATAACGCTCCCCCACCCACAGCTCAAAACTCCCCGACAGCAAATACCCAGCCTCTTCCCCTTCATGGCTGTAACTCTGCTGACTGTAAGTCCCGGGCGGAAACCGTGAGTGCAGCATTTCCAACTGCCGATTCGGCTGCGGCGTCAGCAGCTGGTCCACAATCCCGTCCTCATAATGCACGCTCATCCGAGTGTTCTTGCGCACCACAACGCCGTTATCTTCAGGCGCTGTATTGCCCTCGCTGGCAAAGAACCATTGGATGGTCACACCCAAACTACGCGCGATATTGAACAGCGCAGGAATCGACGGATAAGCCAGATTCCGTTCCAGCTGGCTGATATACCCCGCCGTCAGCTCGCTCATCTGCGCCAGTTCCGCCAGGGTCATGCCCCGACGTTTACGCAACCCACGAATCCGTGTGCCGAGAAAATGCGGTTCTGCCGTGGCGCTGTCCTGTGTGGGCGCGCTGCTGGCAGGCGGCATCTTGCTGCTGTTGCTCATGGCGTGCTCCAAACCGGGGTGTGTAAAAGCCCCGGAGTATAAAACAGCCTCAAAGCGCCCAGGCGACTTTCAAACCTTCGTAGATGGCTTCTTCGGCAGTGCGCGGGGCGAGGCAGTCGCCGATGCGGCGAAATTCCACCAGGCCTTGCAGTTCGGCGCCGAGGGTATCGACGGGTTGATGGCCCTGACAGAGCACCAGTGTGTCGATGTTTTCGAAGAGCATCGGTTCGCCGCTGGCGGTGTGTTGCAGGTAGACGGTGTTGTCGTCGCAGCCGTAGAGGCGGGCGTAGGGGGTGATCGGGATGCCGAGTTTGTGCAGTTCGCCGGCCAGTTGATCGCGCACGTACAGCGGCAGGTTTTCCCCGCAATGGGTACCGTTGACGGCGAGTTGCACCTGGTGTCCGGCGCGTACCAGACGTTCGGCGATGCCGGGGCCGATCCAGTCGGCGCGCCAATCGACGACCACCACGGAGCGACCGATTTGCACCTCCTCGCGCAGCACTTGCCAGGCGTCTACGACCTGCAATTCGCCGCCTCGCTCGAAGTCCGGCCAATACGGTTCGGCGCCGGTAGCAACGATCACCATGTCCGGCCGCTCGCGTTCGACCAGCGCCCGGTCCACGCGGGTATTGCGCACAACGCGCACCCCGGCCAGTTCCATTTCGCGTTGCAGGTTGGTGCTGGCGCCGCCGAATTCGGCACGCCGGGGCAGCAGTTGCGCCAGCAAGACCTGGCCGCCGAGTTGCGAGCTGGCTTCGTAGAGTGTCACGTCATGGCCGCGCTGGGCGGCCACGGCGGCGGCTTTCATCCCGGCCGGTCCGCCGCCGGCGATCATGATGCGTTTGCGTTGGGCCGCTGGTTGTCGCTGGCCGAAGATCAATTCACGCCCGGTTTCCGGGTGCTGGATGCAGGAAATCGGCAGGCCTTTGTGGAAGTGGCCGATGCAGGCCTGGTTGCAGGCGATGCAGGCGCGCACGTCTTCGACATGGCCAGTGTCGGTTTTGTTGGGCATTTGCGGGTCGCAGATCAGGGCGCGGGTCATGCCGCAGACGTCGGCTTGGCCGCGGGCCAGAATCAGCTCGGCTTCTTGCGGTTGGTTGATGCGCCCGGTGACGAACAGTGGAATCGACAACCCGGCCTTGAACGTTCCGGCTTCCTTGGCCAGGTACGCGGCTTCGATCGCCATCGGCGGCACGATGTGCACGGCGCCGCCTAAAGACGCCGAGGTGCCGGCGACGATGTGCACGTAGTCCAGAATCGGTTGCAGGGATTGCACGGCGGCCAAGGATTCGTCCTCGGTCAGCCCTTCGGGATCGCGTTCATCGGCGGAAATGCGCAGGCCGACGATGAAGTGTTCATCGGTGTTGGCGCGCACCGCCGCGATCACTTCCCGCAGGAAACGCAGGCGCTGTTCCAGCTCGCCGTTATAGCCATCGGTGCGACGGTTGACCCTGGGGTTG
The DNA here is from genome assembly GCF_058797635.1 of Pseudomonas sp. GW823-FHT02C02. Taxonomy (NCBI): domain Bacteria; kingdom Pseudomonadati; phylum Pseudomonadota; class Gammaproteobacteria; order Pseudomonadales; family Pseudomonadaceae; genus Pseudomonas; species Pseudomonas sp. GW823-FHT02C02. The sequence goes on from NZ_JBXAJV010000007.1 coordinate 233,268, forward strand.
AGGAATTGCGCCGGCAGGTAGCCATGGCTGGCGACCACTTCCACACCGTCGATTCCGGCCTGGTACAGACGTCGGGCAGCGGCACCGTAACCGGCGACGATCTCGTCGATCATCGCTTGATCCAGCGCACGCGGCATCACCCGGAAACGCTCGTTGGGCACCGCTGACGGCGAGTAGGCGACGGCCAGCAAGCCATCGCTGGACTCCATGATTTCCCGACCTGGATGGAAGATCTGCGACAGCACCACGGTGCCGTGCGCATGGCAACGTTCAGCGATCGTCCGATAGCCCTCGATGCAAGCGTCGTCAGTGGCCATCAGCACATGGGAGGTGTACCGCGCGCTGTCATGCACCCCGGCCACTTGCAACACGATCAGCCCGACGCCACCTTCGGCCCGAGCGGTGTGGTAAGCGATCAGTTGCTCGTTGACCAGGTTGTTGGTGGGCATCGAGGTGTCGTGACCGCTGGACATGATGCGGTTTTTCAGGCGTTTGCCACGCAGCTGCAAGGGTTCGAACAGGTGTGCAAAAGCGGGGGACGAGGTCGGCATGGGACGGTTACTCCAGGCAGGCTGCAGCCGAAAGGCCGGCTTTTCGGTGTTGTTATTATTTGCCTATAGAAATTTACCTGTAGTAAAAAATCAACTTGTTTTTTTACTGTGCCTCGCAGTAGATTCGTTTGGCGCCCGCACCTGGGGCGAACCTCACAACAATAAAAAAGGGTCACGTCGACGTTGAGTCGAGTGGCACCGGCAAGAGGAACCACTGATGAAATCGAATACGCTCAAGCACGGTTTTTATCCCTTGATGCTGTCCTTGGCCGTCAGCCTTGGCAGCGCTCAGGCAGCACCGGACATGGTGGTGGTGGGTTACGGCGGCGCCGGCCAGAAAGCCCAGGATGTGGCGTTCTTCCAGCCGTTCAGCATTGCGGATCGCAGCAAGCTGATTCAAAGCGAATACAACGGTGAGATGGCCCGGATCAAAGTGATGGTCGACACCGGCAACGCCGATTGGGACGTGGTGCAGATAGAAGGCCCCGACCTGATGCGCGGTTGCGATGAAGGAATGTATGAAAAACTCGACTGGAAAACCCTCGGTCGCGTCGAACAATTGATTCCCGACGCCGCGCAGCCGTGCGGCTCGGCAGCGCTGGTGTGGAGCGTGGCGATTGCCTACGACACGCAGAAGCTGGCGCAGGCTCCGACGTCGTGGGCCGACTTCTGGGATGTGCAGAAAACCCCCGGCAAACGCGGGCTGCGCAAGCGTGCTGTGTATAACCTGGAGTTCGCGTTGCTGGCCGACGGCGTGAAAGTCGAAGACGTTTATTCAGTGTTGAACACGCCGCAAGGTGTCGACCGGGCCTTCGCCAAGCTCACCGAGCTCAAACCCTACATCCAGTGGTGGGAAGCCGGCGCGCAACCGGCGCAATGGCTGACGGCCGGGGATGTGGTGATGACCTCGACGTACAGCGGACGTGTGGCCGCTGCCGCGCAAAACGGCAGTCACCTGGGGCTGGTGTGGCCGGGCAGTCTGTATGGCATGGATTATTGGGCGATCATCAAAGGCTCGAAACATGTCGATCAGGCCAAGCGCTTTATCGCGTTCGCCAATCAGCCGGACGCGCAGGTCAAGTATGTCGAGCAGATCCCTTACGGCCCGACCAATACGCAAGCGGCAGCCAGACTCGACGGCAAACTCGCGCAATGGGTACCCACGGCGCCGCAAAACCTGAAAGGCGCGCTGTCGATGGACGTGGCGTTCTGGGTCGATCACGGCGAAGAACTCGAAGAGCGTTTTAATGCCTGGGCCAGCAAATAGCCGCTGGCGGCTGGACGTTTCACCGCGTCCGGCCTTACTGTTTTGCGCAGTCGATCACCCTGGAGAACCGCAACAATGAACGAGATCGCCCACCCGCTGCGCAGCACGACGGAACAGCATCTGCGCGAGGAGCTGGCCGCCTGTTATCGATTGATCGCGCACTTTCGCATGACCGATCTGATCTTTACCCACATCTCGGTGCGACTGCCGGGGCCTGAGCATCACTTCCTGATCAATCCATACGGGCTGATGTTCGATGAGATCACCGCGTCGAATCTGGTGAAGATCGGCCTTGATGGCCGGGCCGTGGAGCCGTCGCCGTATCCTGTGAATCCGGCAGGTTTTGTGATTCACAGCGCCATCCATGGTGCCCGTGACGATGCGCAGTGCGTGCTGCACACCCACACCCGATCCGGCTGCGCGGTCGCGGCGTTGAAGTGCGGGTTGTTGCCGGTGAATCAGATCTCCATGGAGTTCTACGGGCGGGTGGCCTATCACGACTATGAAGGCGTGGCGCTGGACATGAGCGAGCAGCAGCGTCTGGTGCAGGACCTTGGCGACAAGCCGGTGCTGATGTTGCGTAATCACGGTTTGTTGACCGTTGGCCAGACCGTGGGGCAGGCCTTCTTGCGCATGTACTACCTGGAAAAAGCCTGTGAAATCCAGCTCGCTGCGCAAGCTGCCGGTGAGTTGGTCTTGCCGCCGAGCGAGGTGTGCGAACACACCGAACGTCAGTTCAATGATCCTGGCCGGCCGCTGGACGAAGGGGAGTTGAGCGACCCGGATGCCATGCAGTTGGCCTGGGCCGCGCTGTTGCGATTGCTTGAGCGGGTGGCGCCGGGTTATCGCGACTGACTGGAGACTTGCCACGCTCTTGCTGTACAGTCGTTCAGCCCGCGGCTTTCACCGCCGCGCCCTAATGATTGATCCACGGAGAGTGTCGCGCATGAGTCAGGAAGCCCGTTTTTCCCGCATGGAGCCGGAGTTGCGCAAGGCCAACCTGATCGAAGCCACGCTGGTTTGCCTCAAGCGCCACGGCTTTCAGGGCGCATCGATCCGCAAGATTTCCGCCGAGGCCGGCGTCTCGGTCGGGTTGATCAGCCATCATTATTCCGGCAAGGACGAATTGGTGGCCGAGGCCTACCGGGCGATTACTGGCAGGGTCATGGGGTTGCTGCGCGACGCCATGGAACACGCGGCACCCAGCGCTCGGGAACGCTTGTCGGCGTTTTTTCGCGGCTCGTTTTCAGCCGAATTGCTCGACCCGCAATTGATTGATGCCTGGCTGGCATTCTGGGGGGCTGTACGCACGGCGGAATCAATCAACCTCGCGCACGAGCATTCCTACGGCGAGTATCGCGGCATCTTGCGTAAAGTCCTGACCGAATTGGCGCAGGAGGAGGGCTGGGAACACTTCGATGCCGACCTGGCCGCCATCAGCCTTAGCGCGTTGCTTGATGGTTTGTGGCTGGAGTCGGGACTCAACCCGGGCACCTTTACCCCGGAGCAAGGCATTCAGATTTGCGAAGCCTGGGTCGACGGCTTGCAGGCCGGCGGTCGTCAACGGTTTTGCGTTCAGACGACGGGCTGTTGATCGGTCGTTCAGCTGCCGATACTCTCTGGCGCCAAGGCAACAAAACACTCTAATAAGAAACACGCCTTCGGGCATACGCGGGACACCTAGCGATGACTCCTCGGGTACTGATCGTCGATGACGATCCGCTGATTCGCGAACTGCTGCATGCCTACCTGTCCCAGGAAGGTTATGACGTGCATTGCGCCGCCACCGCGGAGCTGGCCGAAACCTTTCTGGCGAGCCAGACGGTGGATCTGGTGATGCTCGATATCCGCTTGCCGGGCAAGGACGGGCTGACCCTGACCCGGGAGCTGCGGGTCCGTTCGGAAGTCGGGATCATTCTGATCACCGGGCGCAACGATGAAATCGATCGCATCGTCGGCCTCGAATGCGGCGCCGACGACTACGTGATCAAACCCCTCAACCCACGCGAGCTGGTGTCCCGGGCGAAAAACCTGATACGCCGGGTTCGCCACGCGCAGGCGCCCCAGCCGGTGGCGGCCATTGCAAAACCGGTCAAGCAATTCGCCGACTGGGCGCTGGACACCGATCGCCGACGGCTGATCGACGCCACTGGCAGCGAAACCCTGCTGACCCACGGCGAATACCAGCTGCTCAGCGTGTTCCTGCGCAACAGCGGCCACACGTTGAGCCGCGATCAGTTGATGGACCAGATCCGCAACCGCGAGTGGGTGCCCAATGATCGTTCCATCGACGTGTTGGTCGGACGTTTGCGGCGCAAGTTGCACGACGACCCGGCCGAGCCGCAGTTGATCATTACCATCCACGGTGCCGGTTACCTGTTCACCGCCAGCGTAGCGGCCTGACTCTTATGTGGCGGCTGTTTGCGCTGCTGCTGGGGGTGGTCGCCCACAGCACAATGGCGGCGGAAAAGATTCGCTATTGCGACTATCCGGTCTACCCGCCGATCTCCTGGAGTGACGGCAAGCAGGTGCGCGGCCTGGCCCCGAGCGTGGTGAAAAACCTCTTCGAGAAACTCGGCTATGAAGTCGACATCATCGTGCTCGGCAACTGGAAGCGCTGCCTGCTCGACGCCGCTGAAGGCCGGGTCGATGTGGTGTTGGCCTACAACACCGCACAACGTGAGCAGAGCATGATGTTTTCCACGGTGCCGGTGTTGCGTGAAGAGGTCGCACTGTTCATCAACCGCCAGCGTCCGGTGAAATTCGAGCGTCTGGAGGACCTGGCCCATTACCGTGGCGGGCTGCTGTTCGGTGAAAGTTATGGCGTGGAATTCGACCGCTTGGTCGCCCAGCACCAAAACATCGAGTGGGTCTCCGACAGCCGCCAGAACTTCGGAAAACTGATTCGCGGGCGCATCGACTTCATCACCTCGGAGCGACGCACCGGCGAGCTATACGTCGAGAACCTGCCGGGCGCACAAGACATCGTCGCCTTGCCGACCTCCTTGAGCGTTGACTACCTGCGGATTGCGGTATCACGCCGTTCACCACTGGCCAGCCGCATGCCGGACATCGATGCGCAACTCAAACGCATGGTCGATGCCGGGGAGGTCGAGCGTTTGCTCGACGAAAGCGAAGTCACGTACCGTGACATGATCAACCTGCCGGCGAATTCGAAATGATCGGCGCACGGCCCGGGGGGCTGTTGCGGCGTCTGCTGTTGTTCATTCTGTTGTTCAGCCTGTGCTTCACCGTCCTGGCGAGCACCGTGCAGTTGTACTTCGAATACCGCCGCGAGATGCGCGAGATCGATTCGCGCATGGAGCTGATTCGCGCCGGGTATCTGGCCAGTCTGGAGCGCAGTCTCTGGGACTTGAACCAGGAACAATTGAATGTGCAGTTACGCGGCCTGGTGGATTTTTCCGACGTGGCACGGGTGCATCTGATCAGCCCTGATTTCGATCTGCTGCATGGCAACGCGGAGCCGGTCGGGCCGTTGCGCATTGAGCGTTTTCAATTGGACTATCAACCGCCGTCCGGGCCGTTGCGGCATCTGGGCCAGTTGGAGGTCAGCACCGATCTGGGCGCCGTGCACCAGCGTTTGTATGCCACCGGTTTGACCAGCCTGTTATGGATGAGCGTGTTCTTATGCGGGCTGGCGGTGGCGCTGTCGGGGCTGTTTTACCGCTTGGTCACGCGGCACCTGCAAGTCATGGCCGAATTCGCCCGGCGCGTTGCCGCCGGTGACTGGCACGACCCCTTGCAGCTGGACAAGCGCCGTGGCGCCGACGAGGACGAAATCGACACCGTGGCCCATGCGCTGGACGACATGCGCCGGGCAATCCTCAGTGACATTGACCGCCGGGAAACCGATCGACTGGCCCTGCAAGACAACCGCGATGAACTGCTGCGAAGGGTCGAGCGCCGCACCGCCAGCCTGATGCGTGCCAAGGATGAAGCCGAAGCGGCCAACCTTGCGAAATCACGGTTCCTGGCGACCATGAGCCACGAACTGCGCACGCCGCTCAACGGCATCCTTGGCATGGCCGAATTGCTGCGTGACGCCCACTTGGATGAGCGCAACGGCAAACGTCTGGATGCGTTGTACAAGGCGGGCGAAGGGTTGTTGTCGATTCTCAATGAAGTGCTGTATTTCGCTCGATTGGAGGAGGGCGTCAGCCACCCGGAACCGGTCGACTTTTCCCTCCGGCGGTTGCTCGACGAGGTGCTGACGCTGCTTGAACCGCGCGCGCTGAGCAACGACACGACGCTGCACTGCCGGATGGATCCGCAAGTCGCTGGTCGCCACCGCGGCGCCGAACAATTCTTGCGTCAGGTATTGAGCAACTTGCTGGCCAACGCGATCAAGTTCACCGAAGGTGGAGAGGTCAGAGTCGAGGTCGTGCTGCTCGCTCCCTACCCGCAACAGACCGGGCAACGGCTGCGCCTGAGCGTGACGGACAACGGCATCGGCATTGCGCCGGCGGTGCAGGATAAGATTTTCGAGCGCTTCACGCAGGCCAGCGAGGAGGTGGCGCAACGCTTCGGCGGAACCGGTCTCGGATTGGCCATTTGCAAACATCTGGTGGAGCAGTTGGGCGGGCAGATCGGTGTTGAAAGCCAGGTCGGGCAGGGCAGCTGTTTCTGGTTTGAAGTGACGTTGCAACCGTCGACCGACACCACCGAGGTGGCGTCAAGCAGCGAACCCGGCAGGTCGCTGAAGATTCTGGTGGTCGAGGACGTGGCGCTGAACCGTGAAGTGGTCAGCGGCTTGCTGCAACGGGACGGGCATCAGGTCTGGCTCGCCGAAGACGGCGAGCAGGCGCTGATGCAATGCGCCGGGCAGACGTTCGATTTGATCCTGCTCGACGTGCACCTGCCGGGCATCAGTGGCGTCGAGTTGTGCACATTGATTCGCGGCACCGAAGGCCCGAACCGCCGATGCCGAATCTTCGCCCTGACCGCCAGTGTGCAACCGGCGCTGGTGCGCGGTTATCTGGATGCCGGGATGGACGGCATTCTCGCCAAACCTCTGAAACTCGACAATCTGCGTCAGGCCCTGGCCGGGCATTCACCAATACCCACGCCGCAGCCTGTTGACGAGGCAATGGATTGGCCGCTGCTGGACACCCACCGCACCTTGCTCGGTGAACAGAAACTCCAGGGATTGCTGGCGGTGTTGCGCGATTCGATCAGCCTGCATCGCGAAGCGCTCACGGAAGCGATCGAGGCCGACGATTGCACCGAAGTCGCTCACCTGGCGCATCGCCTGGCCGGCAGCAGCGATTCATTGGGCTTTCGTGCATTGGCCACTGTGCTGCGCGCGCTGGAAGAGGCTGCGCTGGTCAACGACGAATCAAGGTTGCGGATATTGGCACCGCAGGTTCACGCGCACTTGCAGCATTCGCAACAGACGCTGACCGACCTGCTGCACCCCTGACATACAAGTTCGTTACGACTTTTTACAACTTCGAGCGTTAAGGTCAACGGGAGCTTACATGGCCTTCCAATAATCGAGATAACCGCCACAGCGCGGTCTTCGAAGCTTATTGGAGATAATAATAATGAACCGCCGTAAAGCTGATCCCTCCTCGCGCCACGCGCACCTTGCTGATGGGGTGCGGACATGAGCGAATCTATCGAACGTAATGGCATTCACCTGACCCGCGCTTTAAAAAGCCGACACATTTTCATGTTGTCCCTGGGGGGCGTGATCGGCACGGGGTTGTTTATGGGCTCCGGAGTGACGATCAATCAGGGCGGGCCGGTGGGGGCGATTCTCGCTTACCTGGTCGCCGGTTTCCTGATGTACCTGGTGATGGTGTGCCTGGGCGAATTGTCCGTGCAAATGCCGGTGTCCGGCTCGTTTCAAACCCACGCGACCAAGTTCATCGGGCCGGCCACCGGCTTCATGATCGGCTGGGTGTACTGGATGAGTTGGGCGACCACCGTGGGCCTGGAGTTCACGGCGGCAGGCATGCTGATGGAACGCTGGTTTCCAACCATTCCGATCTGGTACTGGTCGGCGCTGTTCGTGGTGGTGCTGTTCGGCCTGAATGCGTTGGCCACACGCGCTTTTGGTGAAGCGGAATACTGGTTTTCCGGGATCAAGGTCGCGGCGATCCTCGGGTTTATTGTGGTCGGCGTGCTGGTGATTTTCGGCGCGATCCCACTGACCAGCGGCGCACCGGCACCGATGATGACCAACCTGATCGGCGACTCGCTGTTCCCCAACGGTTTGTCGGCGGTGTTCGCAGTGATGATGACTGTGGTCTACGCCTTCCAGGGCTGCGAGATCATGGGCGTGGCCGCCGGCGAAACCGATCAGCCGGAAAAAAGCATCCCGCGTGCCGTGCGCAACGTGGTGTTTCGCGTGTTGATTTTCTATGTGCTGGCGATCGTGGTGCTGTCGGCAATCGTGCCGTGGCAGCAGGCCGGGTTGATGGAAAGTCCGTTCGTTCAAGTGTTCGACATGGTCGGCATTCCTTATGCGGCTGACTTGATGAACTTTGTGATTCTTACGGCGATTCTGTCGGTGGGTAACTCGGGCCTGTATGCCTCTACGCGCATTCTGTGGGCGATGTCCAAGACCGGCATGGCGCCGAAAAGCCTGTCGCCGTTGAGCAAGCGCGGCGTGCCGTTGCGGGCGCTGAGCATCACCTTGTGCTTCGCGCTGGTGTCGTTGATGACCAGCTTCGTCGCGGCGGACACGCTGTTCATGGTGTTGATGGCGGTGAGCGGCATGTCGGGCACGGTGACCTGGATCGTGATCGCGCTGGCGCAGTACAAATTCCGCAAGGCTTACCTGCGCGATGGCGGCAAGCTCAGCGACTTGAAATACCGCGCGCCGTGGTTCCCGCTGTTGCCGCTGACTTGCATTGCGTTGTGCTGTTCGCTGTTCGTGTTCCTGGCATTGGATGAAACGCAGCGCCCTTCGCTGTATTGGGGCTTCGGGTTTATCGCGGTGTGCTACGCCGCGTACTTCCTGACTCAACGCAAGCGCCAGGCGGTGCTGGCACCGAGCTTGCCGACGGCGTAGCGGTACACGCCAAGACAAAACCCTATGGGAGCAAGCCGTGGCGAGAGGATCAATCCCCTCGCCACGGCTTGCTCCCATCGTTGTTTTTGGTGGGTTACGCGCTGTAGGCAGTTGTTCAAAGTTGTAACAGCGCAGTCGTCGCATGGCTGGATGTCAGAACTTAAACCAATAAAATCAATTACTTACTAAGTAATCGCGGCTGTTACAGCCCGTTCTTCAGCCAATTGCCGTCTTACTGAACACTCGTTTAGTATGGCCCTAAGTCGCACCACCTCACGCCAAACACAATAATTCGAGGATTCGCATGACTACTCACATTTCTCTGCTGTGCCAAGTAAAAGCCGGCGTGGCCTGGATCACCCTCGATCGCCCCGATCAGCGTAATGCGCTGGACATTCCGACCCTGAAAAACCTGCACGCCGTGCTCGATGAGTTCAACGCCGATCCCTCCGTTCGGGTCGTGGTGCTGACCGGCAGCGGCCGCAGTTTCTGTTCCGGCGCGGATCTCGCCGAGTGGGCCGATGCCGAAGCCCGTGGCGCCCTCGAAAGCTACGGCTGGACCGAAACCGCCCATGCATTGATGAGCCGTTTGTACAGCCTGGAAAAACCGACCATCGCCGCCATCAACGGCACCGCCGTCGGCGCCGGGATGGACCTGACGCTGTGCTGCGACCTGCGCATCGCCGCGCAATCGGCGCGCTTCAAGGCCGGCTACACCAGCATGGCTTACTCGCCCGACGCCGGTGCCAGCTGGCATCTGCCGCGCCTGATCGGCACCGAACAAGCCAAGCGCCTGCTGTTCCTCGACGAGTTGTGGGGCGCCGACCGTGCCTTGGCCGCCGGTCTCGTCGGCGAAGTCTGCGCCGATGAACAACTGCACGACGTGACCACCGAATTGGCCACGCGCCTGGCCAACGGTCCGACATTCGCTTTCGCCCAGACCAAAAAACTCATGCGCGAAGGCGCCCAGCGCAGCCTGCCGGAGCAACTGCAAGCCGAGCTCGCCGCCGGCCTGCTTTGCGGTCGCAGCAAAGACGGCGCCGAAGCCTTGCGCGCCGCCATCGAAAAACGCCCGGCACACTTCAGCGGCCAATAGGCCCGATGACTGGCCTCGTACACCTACTCAGCACATGAACAACAGGTAGCCCCATGAATTTCCAACTGACCCAAGAACAAGACATGTTGGTGGACGCGGTACGCAGCTTTGTCGCCAAGGAACTGCTGCCTCATGAGGAAGCGGTCGACCGCGCCGACGAAGTCTCCCCGGAGCTGGCGGCACAGATCCGTGGCAAGGCGATTGCGGCAGGTTTCTATGCCTTCAACATGCCCGAAGAAGTGGGCGGTGGCGGCCTCGATTACCTGTCCCAGGCGCTGATCGAGCGTGAACTGTCCAAGGTTTCGTGGGCGCTGCATGTGTTTGTCGCGCGGCCGTCGAAAATCCTCATGGCCTGCACCGGCGAGCAGATCAACGACTACCTGCTGCCGTGCATCCAGGGCGAGAAAATCGATTGCTTCGCGCTGACCGAGCCGGGTGCCGGTTCCGACGCCAACGCGATCAAGACCCGTGCCGTGCGCGACGGCGATGACTTCATTCTCAACGGCAGCAAGCACTTCATCAGCCACGCCGGTCATGCCGATTTCGCCATCGTTTTCGCGGTCACCGACACCTACGAACACAACGGCAAACAGCGCAACGCCGTGACGTCGTTCCTGGTCGACCGCGACACGCCGGGCATGACCATTCGCCGGGGTCCCAAGTGCGTGAGCAACCGCGGTTATCACACCTTTGAAATGTTCTTCGACGACTGCCGCGTTCCCGCCAATAAAGTGCTGGGGGAAGTGGGCAAGGGCTGGGACGTGGCCAACGCCTGGCTCACGGCCGGACGGGTGATGGTCGCCGCCAACTGCGTCGGCCAGGCGCAACGCGCGCTCGACGTGTCGCTGCAATGGGCCGCCGACCGCAAGCAGTTCGGCCAGCCGATCGGCACCTACCAGGGCATCTCGTTCAAGCTCGCCGACATGGTCACGCAGATCCGCGCCGCCGAACTGCTGACCTTGCACACCGCCTGGAAAATGGACCAGGGCACCATGACCGACGGCGAGGCCGGCATGGCCAAGTTGTTTGCCAGTGAAGTGCTCGGCAAGGTCGCCGATGAGGCGGTGCAGATTTTTGGCGGCATGGGCCTGATGGACGAATGCCCGGTGGAACGCATCTGGCGCAACGCGCGGATCGAGCGCGTCTGGGAAGGCACCTCGGAGATCCAGCGCCACATCATTTCCCGCGAATTGCTGCGGCCACTGTTGCGCTGACCGGTCGGGAGAATGGCTATGTCGCAAACGATTCGTGACAACCTCAAACGCATGCTCGCACCGCGCCACCTGGCGTTTATCGGTGGCCGCAGCATGGCCCGCGCGCTCAAGCGCTGCGCCGACGGCGGTTACCTTGGCGAGATGTGGCTGGTCAATCCGCAGCACGACAGCCTTGAAGGCGTGCCGTGTGTGCGCCGTATTGCCGATCTGCCGTGCGGCCCGGACGCGGTGTTCATCGCGACCAACCGCGAGCTGACCCTGACCTGCGTTGCCGAACTGGCCGCCAAGGGCGCAGGCGGGGCAATCTGCTACGCCTCCGGGTTCGCCGAAACCGGTGCCGAGGGCCAGGCCTTGCAGCAACAATTGCTCAAAGCCGCCGGCCACATGGCCTTGCTTGGCCCCAACTGTTACGGCCTGCTCGACTATTTGCACAGCTCCGCGCTGTGGCCGGTGGCCCATGGCGGAAAACCGGTGGAGAAGGGCGTCGCCGTCCTGACCCAAAGCGGTAACTTTGCCTACAACCTGTCCATGAGTGACCGCTCGCTACCAGTGGCCTACATGGCGTCGGTCGGCAATCAGGCGCAACTGGGCATCGCCGAATTGATGGACGTGTTGCTCGATGAGCCGCGCGTTACCGCCATCGGCTTGCACCTCGAAGGCCTGAAAAACGTCCCGGGTTTCGCCCGCGCGGCCCACAAGGCATTGGAGAAGGGCATTCCGATCATCGCCTTGAAAACCGGCGTGTCGCAGATCGGTGCCGAGCTGGCGCTGAGTCACACAAGCTCGCTGTCCGGTTCCGATGCGCTGTACGACAGTCTGTTTGCGCGCCTCGGCGTGATCCGCGTCAGCGGCCCGGTGAGTTTCGTCGAAACCTTGAAAGCGGCGGCGTGCGGCAAGTTGCCGGCGGGCAACAGCCTGATCGCACTGGCCTGTTCGGGAGGCGATGCCGGGCTGATTGCCGACTACGCCGAGCGCAACGAGCTGAGCTTGCCCAAACTCGACGAAGGTCAGCGCGATGAGCTGGCGCAAGTGCTGCCGAGCTACGCCAATCTGGTCAATCCGCTGGATTTCACCACGGCGATCTGGGGCGACGGCGAAGCCTTGAACCACATGCTCGACAGCGCCCTGCGCACCGAAGCCGATGCGGCGATGCTGGTGCTCGATTACCCGGCGCAATTTACCGGCGAACGCAAGGAATGCGACCTGCTGCTGGAGCTGTTCTGTGCTGCGCTGATCCGCCACGGCAAGACCGGTTTTGTCACATCGGCTTTCCCGGAATTGCTGCCGGCCCACGCTCGCGAACGTCTGCATACCCAAGGCGTGGCGGCGTTGCAAGGCGTCGAAGACGGGCTGGCCGCGTGGGGTCGGATTGCTGGCTATCAACGCAACCGTCAGGCGCTGCTGGCGCTCGGTGAATCAGTGCTGGTGCCGCACTGCCCTCAGGCGCTGGAAGGCGAAGGTCGCTTGCTCAATGAATGGGATTCGAAAAAAGCGTTGCGCGCCTTCGGCCTGCAGACGCCCAACGGCGTGTTGAGCTCACCGGACGAGGCGTTGAGCGACGCCAACGCGCTGGGTTATCCGTTGGTATTGAAAGCGGTCAGCTCCCAACTGCCGCACAAAACCGAAGCCGGCGCCGTGGCGTTGAACCTCAAGGACGGCGCCGCTCTGAACGCTGCCCTGGAAAAAATGCGCGCCAGCCTCGTCGATTACGCGCCGCACGTGCCGTTCGATCAGGTGCTGCTGGAGCCCATGGCCAAGCCGCCATTGGCCGAGCTGATCGTCGGCATCAAACGCGAAAACGACTTCGGCCTGGCCCTGGTCATCGGCGCGGGCGGAATTCTGGTGGAGTTGCTCAAGGACAGTCGCAGCCTGTTGCTGCCCACCACCGATGGCGCCATTCGCCAAGCGTTATTGAGCCTGCGCAGCGCGGCGTTGCTGCAGGGTTTTCGCGGTCGCGACGCGGCGGATCTGGACGCGCTGGTGGCGGCGATTCGAGCGGTGGCCGATTACGCCTGCGAGAACGCCGGGCAGTTACTGGAACTTGATGTGAACCCATTGTTGGTCGGTGCCGATGGCACGACTGCGGTCGATGCGTTGATTCGCCTCGGCCACGAGTGAGGACTTGAATATGCAAAGCACAACATTGACCGGCGGCCAGGCCCTGGTCCGCCTGCTGGCCAACTACGGCGTCGACACCGTGTTCGGCATCCCCGGCGTACACACGCTGGAGTTGTACCGTGGCCTGCCCGGCAGCGGCATTCGCCATGTGCTGACGCGCCATGAGCAAGGCGCCAGTTTCATGGCCGACGGCTACGCCCGAGTCAGCGGAAAACCGGGTGTGTGCTTCATCATCACCGGGCCGGGCGTGACCAATGCCGCGACCGGCATCGGCCAGGCCTATGCCGACTCGATTCCGATGCTGGTGATATCCAGCGTCAACCACACCGCCAGCCTCGGCAAAGGCTGGGGGTGCCTGCACGAAACCCAGGACCAGCGCGCAATTACCGCGCCGATCACGGCGTTTTCGGCGGTAGCCCTTAGCGCCGAAGACCTGCCCGAATTGATCGCCCGTGCCTACGCGGTGTTTGACAGTGAGCGTCCGCGCCCGGTGCACATTTCCGTGCCGCTCGACGTGCTGTCGGCAAAGGTCAGCCGCGACTGGAGCAATGAAGTGGTGCGTCGCCCGAGCCGTGGCGTACCGGCCGCTACGGCGCTGGATCAGGCCGTGGCCAAACTGCAAAGCGCCAAACGGCCGATGATCATCGCCGGCGGTGGCGCATTGAATGCGCAGCAGCAAGTGCATGAACTCAGCACCCGACTCGCCGCGCCTCTGTTTACCAGCGTGGCCGGCAAAGGCCTGTTGCCGCCGGATGCACCCCTCAATGCCGGCTCGACCCTGTGCGTCGAGCCGGGCTGGCAACTCATCGCCGAGGCGGACGTGGTGCTGGCCGTTGGCACCGAAATGGCCGACACCGATTTCTGGCGCGAGCGTCTGCCGCTGAATGCCGAGCTGCTGCGCGTGGACATCGACCCGCGCAAGTTCAACGATTTCTACCCGTGCGCGGTGGCGCTGCAAGGCGATGCGCAACACACCCTCGCCGCGTTGCTGGAACGTCTGTCGCCCGCCAACCGCGATGCCAGTGCAGCGATCGCGTCCGTCGCAGCGCTGCGTGAAGCGGTGCAAAACAGCCACGGTCCCTTGCAGTCGATCCATCAAGCGATACTCGAACGTATCGCTGCGGAGCTGCCGGACGATGCCTTCATCAGCACCGACATGACCCAACTGGCCTACACCGGCAACTACGCCTTCAACAGCCTGACACCACGCAGCTGGTTGCATCCGACCGGCTACGGCACGCTGGGTTATGGCTTGCCGGCGGGCATCGGCGCCAAGTTCGGCGCGCCGCAGCGGCCGGGTCTGGTGCTGGTTGGCGACGGCGGTTTTCTCTACACCGCGCAGGAACTGGCCACCGCCGTCGAAGAGCTGGACAGCCCGCTGGTGGTGTTGCTCTGGAACAACGACGCGCTGGGACAGATCCGCGACGACATGATCGGGCTGGATATCGAGCCGATTGGCGTGCTGCCGCGCAACCCGGACTTTGCCGCCCTTGCCCGTGCGTTCGGTTGCACGGTGAGCGAGCCGCAAAGCCTGGCCGAGTTGCAAACCGACTTGCGCCACGGCTTCAAGCGCAACGGCGTGACCCTGATCGAACTCAAGCACGCGTGCGCGCAGTGACTCCAATTTTGTAAAAAGGATACCGCCATGCGCTTTTCCGATCTGACTCAACGCATCGCCGGTGACGGCGCTGCCGCCTGGGACATTCACTACCGCGCTTTGGCGCTGAAAGAGCAGGGCGAAGACATTCTGCTGCTGTCAGTCGGCGACCCGGATTTCGACACCCCGGTGCCGATTGTGCAGGCGGCCATCGACAGCCTGTTGTCCGGCAACACCCACTACGCCGACGTGCGTGGCAAACGCGCACTGCGTGAAAGCATCGCCCGGCATTACGCCAAACGCAGTGGCCAGCACGTTTCGGCGGAGCAGGTCACCGTGCTCGCCGGGGCGCAATGCGCGTTGTTCTGCGTGGCGCAGTGCGTACTGAATCCGGGCGACGAAGTGCTCGTCGCCGAGCCGATGTACGTCACTTATGAAGCCGTGTTCGGTGCCTGCGGTGCGGTGGTGATTCCGGTGCCGGTGCGTTCCGAAAACGGGTTTCGGGTGTTGCCCGAAGACGTCGCCACCCGCATCACGCCGCGTACCCGGGCGCTGGCACTGAACAGTCCACACAACCCGTCCGGCGCCAGTTTGTCGCGCAGCACCTGGCAGGCGCTTGCAGATTTATGCATCACCCACGACCTGTGGCTGATTTCCGATGAGGTCTACAGCGAGTTGCTGTTCGACGGCGAACACATCAGTCCGGCGAGTTTGCCGGGCATGGCCGAGCGCACCGCGACACTCAACAGCCTGTCGAAATCCCACGCCATGACCGGCTGGCGCATCGGCTGGTCAATCGCGCCACCGGCGCTGGCCGAGCACCTGGAAAACCTCGCGCTGTGCATGCTCTACGGTTTGCCGGACTTCGTGCAGGACGCCGCCGTCGTCGCGCTGGAAAGCAATCTGCCGGAACTGGACACGATGCGCGAAGCCTATCGCCAACGCCGCGATCTGGTCTGCGAATGCCTGGCTGACTGCCCCGGCGTGCGGGCCTTGAAACCCGATGGCGGAATGTTCGTGATGGTCGATATCCGCGACACCGGGCTCAGCGCCCAAGCGTTTGCCGACCGCTTGCTCGACCGTCATGGCGTGTCGGTGCTGGCCGGTGAAGCCTTCGGTCCGAGCGCCGCCGGGCATATTCGCCTGGGACTGGTGCTGGGCGCAGAACCCTTGCGTGACGCCTGCCAGCGAATCACCCGTTGCGCCACTGAACTGATGGAAGCCCATGTCTATGCATAACCACAAGACGCTGTTTATCGATGGCCGCTGGCAGACCCCGTCGGGGCAGGGCATCGCCGAGGTCATCAATCCGGCCACTGAAGAGGTCGCAGGTTCGGTGCCGCTGGGCGATGAGCGCGATGTCGACAACGCGGTGGCTGCGGCGCGCCGGGCCTTCGGTCCATGGTCGCGGACGCCGTCGAGTGTTCGCGCCGGTTACCTGCGTGCCCTCGCCGACCAGTTAAGTGCCCGGGCCGATGAAATGGCAGCGGTCATCACCACCGAGTTGGGGATGCCGGTGCAATGGTGCCGTTCGGTGCAGGTCGACGGGCCCATCATCGGCCTGGAGCAATACGTCGAACTCGCCGGCTTGATGGATGAAGTGCGCGAGGTCGGTAATTCGCTGGTCATCCGCGAGGCGGTCGGTGTGTGCGCCTTCATCAACCCGTGGAACTACCCGCTGCATCAACTGATCGGCAAGCTCGCCCCGGCGCTGGCCGCCGGTTGCACCGTGGTGGTCAAGCCGAGTCAGGAAACGCCGTTGCATGCCTTTTTGCTGGCGCAGATGATCGAAGCGATCGGCTTGCCGGCCGGCGTATTCAACCTGGTCAGCGGACCGGGCTCGAAAGTCGGCGAAGCGCTGGCCAAGCACCCGGACGTGGACATGGTGTCGTTCACCGGCTCCACCGGTGCCGGGGTTCGCGTGGCGCAAGCGGCGGCGCCTTCGGTGAAGCGCGTGTGCCTGGAACTGGGCGGCAAGTCGCCGCTGTTGATTGCCGAGGATGCCGATCTGGCTGCCGCCGTGCGCTACGGCGTGCAGGACGTGATGATCAACTCGGGGCAGACCTGCACTGCGTTGACCCGAATGTTGCTGCCGGCCAGTCGTTACGCCGAGGCCGTGGAACTGGCGATTGCCGAAACCCAAAGCCTGCGCATGGGCGATCCGCTGGACCCGCAGAGTTTCCTCGGGCCGATGTGCTCGGCGGCGCAGCGTCGCACCGTGCATGACTACATTCAGGCCGGACAACAAGAAGGCGCGCGGCTGGTTTTCGGCGGCGAAACAGCGCAAGCGTTTGAACGCGGTTACTACGTCAGCCCAACGCTGTTCGCCGATGTCGATAACCGCATGCGCATCGCCCAGGAAGAAATCTTCGGGCCGGTGCTGTGCCTGATTCCCTACACCGATGAAGCGCAAGGGATTCAGATCGCCAACGATTCGCCGTTTGGCTTGTCCAGCGGTGTCTGGGCCGGCAGCACCGAACGCGCCTTGCAACTCGGGCGTCAGTTGCGTGCCGGGCAATGCTTTCTCAACGGCGCGGCGTTCAATTATCAGGCGCCGTTCGGCGGCTACAAACAGTCAGGCAATGGCCGGGAATGGGGAGAAGAAGGGCTCAATGAATTTGTGGAAGTGAAGGCGATCCAGGTGTGACCGTTGACGATTCAAACGATCAGCGCACGGTTATCGCCCACCCATAAAACCTGTAAACGTTTAGGAAATTGCCATGAAAGTCTTGATTGTCCACGCTCACCCGGAACCGAAATCCTTTACCGCCGCCCTGCGTGACCAGGCGGTGTCAACGCTTGAGGCTCAGGGGCATGAGGTCCGGGTCAGCGACCTGTACGCGATGAACTGGAACCCGGTGGCCAGTGCCGATGACTTTTCCTCGCGGGAGAACCCCGAGTACCTGGTGTACGCGCTGGAGCAACGCCTTGGGGTGAAGAACCAGTCGCTGGCGCCGGACATCCAGCAAGAACTCGACAAACTGCTGTGGGCTGACTTGCTGATCCT
Organism: Pseudomonas sp. GW823-FHT02C02; assembly: GCF_058797635.1. Taxonomy (NCBI): domain Bacteria; kingdom Pseudomonadati; phylum Pseudomonadota; class Gammaproteobacteria; order Pseudomonadales; family Pseudomonadaceae; genus Pseudomonas; species Pseudomonas sp. GW823-FHT02C02. The sequence goes on from NZ_JBXAJV010000007.1 coordinate 251,157, forward strand.
GAACTTCCCGATTTTCTGGTTCTCCGCCCCGGCGATGCTCAAGGGCTGGATTGATCGGGTGTTGGTGTCGGGTATTTGCTACGGCGGCAAACGTTTTTACGACCAGGGCGGATTGAGCGGCAAGAAGGCGCTGGTTACCGTCACCCTGGGCGGCCGTGAGCATATGTTCGGTGATGGCGCGATTCATGGTCCGCTGGAGGATATGTTGCGGCCGATCCTGCGCGGCACGCTGGCCTATGTCGGGTTTGACGTGCTCGAGCCGTTCGTGGCCTGGCATGTGCCGTACATCAGTGACGAAGCACGCAAAGATTTCCTGCACAGTTATCAGCAGCGTCTGGAGCATCTGAGTGATGACCGGCCGATGCAGTTTCCGCGCTTGTCGCAGTTTGATGAGGCGTTGTATCCGTTGCCTGGTTGAAAGGGGCTTTTGGCGGGGGCTTGAGGGTGTGTTTTCCGGCCCCATCGCGAGCAGGCTCGCTCTTACCGAGGGTTTGTGTACGCCACAGATCTCCTGTGGGAGCGAACCTGCTCGCGAAGGGGCCAGCGAGTTCAACCCCGAAAAACGAAATATGCCGAAGCTGTTCCCGATCACTGAACAGGTTCGGCAGAGGTGATCGGGTTTAAATCTCCTTCACCGGCGTTTCACCCTCAACCCCTTTGATCAACCCGATGGCATGCAGGCAATCCGCCTTGTTCACATACGACTCGCCACTGGCGATCGTCTCGTGGTTCCCCGCCCTCAAGCGCCAGCGCCATTGTCCTTTGCCGGTGCTCGGCGTGCCTTTGGATTGCCTGTAAATCTCGAAATACATTCTGCTCGCTCCATGCGATGGGTCATCGCGACAACCTGTGTGTCGCATCGGGGGCAAGCCTAGCGGAGCTGGGTTTTTTGGCCATCAGGCATTTGTTTCCAGGCATTTGAAAATATTTCAGCCCGCGCTGCCGGGTCGGTGTGGATGGCCAAAACCCCCGCAGTTTCGCCCTTGCATCACCTCCCTCGGTCCTGCTTAATACGACACGGCTCATGGCGTCGAGCAGCTGTCGACGACCTCGGATTGTAGAAAAATCACTATAAAAAAAGAGCAATCAATTGACTCATCAGCACGGAACGCAACTGACCGGGCATGTGCAGCTTTCGCTCGTGATACCGGTTTTCAATGAGGCGGCGACCATTGATTTGTTCATCGCGCGGATCACTGACGTCTTCAAGGATGAAACGCTGATCGGTCTGGAAATGGTGTTCGTCAACGACGGCAGCACCGACACCACGCTCGACCTGCTGCTGGAGCGCCAACAGACCGATTCGCGCCTGCGCATCGTCGATCTGAGCCGCAATTTCGGCAAGGAAGCGGCCCTGACCGCCGGCTTGCAGACCGCCACCGGCCAGGTGGTGGTGCCAATCGACGTCGATTTGCAGGACCCGCCTGAAGTGATCCTCGAGATGATCGCCCTTTGGCGTGAAGGCTATGAAGTGGTGCTGGGTCATCGTGTGAGTCGCAAGACCGACTCCTGGGCCAAGCAAACCTCGGCCAACTGGTTTTATCGCCTGCACAACAAAATCGCTGAGCAACATCTGCCGGAAAACGTCGGCGATTTTCGGCTGATGGACCGTTGTGTGGTGGATGCCCTGCAAACCCTGCCTGAGTCCCGGCGCTTCATGAAAGGCCTGTTTGCCTGGGTCGGGTTTCGCACGACGCATGTGAACTACGAGCGCCTTGAACGGGTGGCGGGGGCGAGCAAGTTCAACGGCTGGCGGTTGTGGAACTTCGCGCTGGAAGGCATCACCAGTTTCAGCACCGAACCGCTGCGCATCTGGACGTATCTGGGGCTGTTCGTCTCGCTGATCTCGTTCTCGTTTGCCATTTTCATCATCTTGCGAACCTTGATTTCCGGTGTCGATTTGCCGGGTTATGCGTCGCTGATGGTCGCCGTCACGTTTCTGGGCGGCCTGCAATTGATCGGCATCGGCGTGCTGGGTGAATACCTGGGCCGCACGTATATCGAGTCAAAACGCCGCCCGGTGTATCTGGTGCGGCGCGTCTACGACCCGAAGGACTGAACCATGGATCTCAAGGAAACCGACATCCTCGGTTCGAGCATCGACCAGCACTGGTATTACGCCTCCAAAGCGGCGGCCACCACGCGAATGCTGGGTAACACGCCGGTCACAAGGATTCTCGACGTAGGCGCGGGCTCCGGATTCTTTTCCCACCATTTGCTGAGGCATTCGGCGGCCCGTGAAGCCTGGTGCGTCGACATCAGTTACGACCAGGATTCGGACGCCACCACCGCCGGTAAACCGGTGCATTACCGTCGCGGCATCGACTCGGTGGATGCCGATCTGGTGCTGCTGATGGATGTGCTGGAACATGTCGATGACGACGTCGGGTTGCTCAAGGCTTACGTCGATAAAGTCCCCTCCGGCAGCCGTTTCCTGATGACGGTGCCAGCGTTCCAGTTTCTCTGGAGCGGGCACGATGACTTCCTGGAACACAAGCGCCGCTACACTTTGGCGCAGCTGGAAACGGTGGCCCGGGACGCCGGTTTGACCGTGAAACAGGGGGCTTATTACTTCGGCCTGGTGTTCCCGATTGCTGCGACCCTGCGCTTGTTGCCCAAGGGCGCACAACCGTCGCCACCACGCTCGCAACTCAAGCAGCACCACCCACTGGTGAATACGGTTTTGAAGACGCTGTGCAGCGTCGAACTGCCCTTCATGGGCGCGAATCGTCTGGCCGGATTGACTGTGTTTGTCCTGGCGCAGAAGCCGTGACGTCAGCCGAAAAATCCGCCCTGATCCAGCGTGGCCTGCGTTTTGCCGTGACCGGGTTGTTCGTCACGGCCCTGCATGCGCTGGTCGCCGTGTTGTTCATCCATTACGTGCTGCCTCTACCGCCCTTGGCCAACGGCGCGGCGTTTGCCGTGGCGACCGTGGTGTCTTACCTGATCAATACCACGTGGAGCTTTTCCGCCCGTTTGCACGGCAAAACGCTGCTGCGCTTCATGATGGTTTCCGCTGCCGGATTCCTGCTGGCGATGCTGGTGGCCTGGGCTGCGCAAATGGCCGGGCTGCATTATTTGCTGGGGATTGGCGCAGTGGCGCTGACCCTTCCGGCCTTCACCTTTGTATTGCATAACTTCTGGACGTATCGATGAAGGATTTCGCTAGACGCCTGCCACTCAACCTCTTGCCGCTGTTGATCGGTGTTGTGGCCTTTTTCCTCATCATCGGGCCACGGGCGCTGAACCCGCAAAACATCGCGTGGCTGGGCAATGGCGATCCGGCGACCCATTACCTGGGATGGGCTTTTTTCCGGCAGTCGCCGTGGACTTTTCCCATAGGGCTCAATCCTTCCTATGGAATGGAACTGGGCAATGGCATCATTTTCTCTGATTCCAATCCGCTGCTGGCCTTCCTGTTCAAACCGTTCGCCTCGCTGTTGCCGATGCCTTTTCAGTATTTTGGTCTCTGGCTCCTGACCTGCTTCGTCCTGCAGGCGTGGTTCGCCTGGAAACTGGTCGGGCTAATTTCTTCGCACGTCGGTGTACGGGCCGTGAGTACGGCGTTATTCCTTTTCGTTCCGCCGATGCTCATGCGCATGCCCTTTCATTTGTCCCTGGGTGGTCATTTTCTTGTTTTGGCCTCGTTGTACCTGGGGCTGCATCCGCAACTGCAGCGTCGACGTCTGTGCTGGGGGGCGTTGCTGGCGGCGGCCGCGTTGGTTCATGCTTACTTTTTGGCGATGGTTGCAGTGATCTGGATGGCCAATCTCGCTACCGGTTGGTCCAGGAAAGAACTGACGCTACGGTCGGCGTTAATCGAATTCATTACGCTGTTTTCGTTGGTCAGTTTTTGCTGTTGGCAGGCGGGGTATTTTTCGGTGGGCGGCGACAGCGCGATATCCGATGGTTTTGGCATGTACGCCATGAACCTGCTGTCACTGTTCGACTCAGGGAACTGGTCCTATTTACTGAAGGATCTGCCCGGTGTTCAAGGGTTCGGTGACGGCGAAGGGTTTGTCTTTCTCGGACTTGGGCTGATCACGCTGGGCATCTGTGCCGTGGTCGGTTTACTTCAAGGTCATACCGGCTTCAGGCAACAACTGGGGCGGCGCCCCTTTATACTGTTGGCGCTGGTGGGGCTGACTGTTTTCGCGATATCAAACCATGTGGCCATGGGCTTGCTGGAGTTCACCTATCCGCTGCCGCCGGTGGTGATTTCCATCGTCAACATCTTCCGCGCCTCGGGCCGGATGTTTTGGCCGGTGTACTACGCGATTATCTTCGCCATCCTTTTCCTCGTGATTCGCGCCAATACACCCCGCACCGCTGTGAGCTTGCTGTCACTGGCGCTACTGATTCAGGTGCTGGACACTCACGCCGGCTGGATGGTGGTTCGCAAGCAATTGATGATTGAACCCGCTACGAAGTGGGCATCGCCCATGGTCGATCCATTCTGGGAAAGTGCCGCGGCCCATTACCGGAACATTCGCTGGATTGTTCCGCAGAATCTCTCCCCGCACTGGATGGCGGTGGCTGATTTTGCCGGCGCCCATGGCATGGCAACGAATGCGGTTTACCTTGGGCGAATGGACACTGCCAATTGGAAACGCGCCGACCGGGAGACGGCTGATGTAATGGCCTCCGGGAAGTATGATGCCGACACTTTGTATTTGCTGGATGAGCGTGCGCTGCTCCAGGCCGTAATGAACGTCGATACCTCAAAGGATCTGTTCACCCGGATTGATGGCTTCACTGTGTTGGCTCCGGGCTGGAAACAGTGCAGTGAGTGCCTGCAGGCGGCCCCGCAAATTAACCCGGTGGAGCTGGTTCCGTCCGTTGAACCCGGACAAAAAACGCCATTCAGCTACGGCAGCAAGGGCAGGGCGCTGCTGGCCAAGGGGTGGTCCGATTCCGAACTTTGGGGTACCTGGTCCGAAGGTGCCAGCGCTGAAGTCATGTTCCGGGCTCCGGCGCCCGTGCATTCCTTGCATCTGGAGACCACGGCGTTTTTACCTCCAGGTCATGCGAGACAGGGGGTTGTCATCAATATCAACGGCCTGCCGGCATTGAATGCCCAACTTGAGCAGGCCGATGGCAACATTATCGATGTGCGCCTCACCGCCGAGATGCAACAACGGGTATCGAGTCAGGGCGTGTTGAGTCTGCAATTGCAGTTTGCCGACGCCGTCAGCCCGAAACAATTCGGGATAGGACAGGACGAGCGAAAACTCGCGCTCGGATTGAAGACCTTGACGGTCAATTGAAAGCCAACGCAAGTAGACGCCCCCGTCGCGCCTTTCTAAACTGCCCGCAGTGTTGGGGAACGGGGGCAAGGAATGAATCGCAACGAACTGCGCAAGGCTGACATCAACCTGATGGTGGTGTTCGAAACGTTGATGCTGGAGCGCAACGTCACGCGTGTGGCGGAGAAGCTGTTTCTCGGCCAGCCGACCATCAGTGCCGCGCTTAACCGCTTGCGGACGATGTTCAACGATCCACTGTTCATTCGCGTCGGCCATCGCATGGAGCCGACCGCGCGGGCCGAGGAAATCATCCTGCACCTGTCGCCAGCGCTGGACTCGTTGTCAGTGGCCCTTAGCCTGACCCATGATTTTGATCCGGCCAGCAGCACCATGACCTTTCGCATCGGGCTGTCGGATGACGTCGAGTTCGGCCTGTTGCCGCCGCTGCTGCGCGCCTTGCGCCAGGAAGCGCCGAAGGTGGTGTTCGTGGTTCAGCATGTCGATTACTGGCGCATTCCCGACTTGCTGGCCTCCGGTGATATCACGGTCGGCATCAGCCAGACCCGCGGCCTGCCAGCCAATGCCAAACGCAAGTTGTTGCGGCACATCCAGCCGAGCATTTTGCGCGCCGATGCCTCGGACACCCCGCTGACCCTCGATGAATATTGCTCACGACCGCACGTGCTGGTGTCGCACACCGCCAACGTCAGTGGCTACGCTGATGAATGGCTGGCGGAGATCGGCCGCACGCGCCAAGTCGTGCTGTCGGTGCCGCAGTACAGTTCGTTGCCGGCCTTGCTCGCCGGCACCGACCTGATCGCCAGCCTGCCGGATTACGCCGCCGAGGCGATGGCCGCCTCGGGTCAGTTATTCAAGGAAGCCTTTCCGTTCAAGACCCCGACACTGGACTTGTCCATGGTCTGGCTCAGCCATGTCGATACCGATCCGGCCGAACGCTGGTTGCGCGCGCGGCTGGAGGCGTTCATGAGTGAGCGTCTTGAATCGCCGCTGTCCAAATGAGTCGGACGACGCTGTGTTATATGTAGGTCCTTTCTGCACACTACCAGGAGCCAGACCATGCCCCACCTGCACATGGAATACACCGCCAACCTGCCTGAGCTTAACGCTGACGTGGCGTTGATTCGGCTCAATAATGCCTTGGTGGCTTCCGGTCAGTTTGCTGCGGAGTTCGATATCAAGAGCCGTGCGGTGAAGGTCGAGACGTTCAAGATCGGCACGGCGATGGGGGAGCGGGCGTTTGTGCATGTGAAGCTGGCGCTGCTGAGCGGTCGCTCGCCGCAGATCAAAAAACAGTTATCCGAGAGCCTGCTGACCGTGGTGCAGGAGCTGTGTGAATGGCCGTCGGGGGTTGAAGTCCAGTTGTGCGTGGAGATCCTCGACATCGACCGGGAGTCCTACACCAAGACGGCCATCGGCCACTGAGTTTCAGGCCATATCCTGCTCGGCGCAGGCTTTGATCACCTGCTCGCGCAGCCACGTGTTGGCGCTGTCCTGATCGACACTTTGACTCCACTGCATGTCCAGGGTGAAACCCGGCAAGCCGTTGGGCGCTTCGCAGTGATTGAAGATCGCCTCGTTGGCCAGCAATTGCTGGATACGGCGGGGCAACGTCAGGATGAAGTCAGTGCCGGTGATCATTTTCAGCGCCGCGCTGTAGCTGTTGGAGCGCGCGATAATCTGCCGTTTATGCGCCTGTCGCGCCAGCCAGCCATCGACCATGTTGGTGGTGGAGGTCCACGGTGTCGGAAACACATGCCGGCGTTCGACAAACGCCTTCAGGCTTAAACGGGGTTCCAGTGGCGTGGCGCGTTTGTCGAAGACGCAGACCAGATCATCTTCGAGCAACAACCGGGATTTGAGGTCGCTGTGGCTGCGATGAAGATGGGGGCCAAAACAAATCACCAGGTCGAGGCTGCCATCGCGCAGGTCTTCGGCGGGGATGTCGGTTTCGAACTTGTGCATGTTGACCATCACCGGCAGGTCGGCGAAATCAAAGCTTTTCAACAGGCGCGGCAGGATCAACTGCTCGAAGTATTCCGGTGCGCAGATGTTGAACGTGACCGGTTGCAAGGTCGGGTCGAACGCCTGGGCGCCGGCATGGCAGAGGTTGATGCTTTCGAGGATCTTCAGCACGTGGGTGTACATGGTGCTGGCTTTGTAAGTGGGGCGCATACCCGTGCGGGTATTAATGAATAACTCGTCTTCAAAACTGGTGCGCAGTTTCTTCAGGCAGTAACTCACGGTGGACTGGCTGACGCACAGCGCCTCCGACACACCGGTGACGCTGCTTTGCTCATACACGGCGACAAACACCATGAGGTCTTGCATATCGAGCTTTCTAAGCAAGTTACTGTTCAGCATCCGTTCTGTCTCGCTGTGCTCCTTGCGCTGACTGTGCGCAAACGTGTGCGAACGATCCTAACGGAACGATGGTGCCAGGAGAATGCCCTGTAAGACGTTTCACAGTCAGTTGTGGGACAGAAAATGTAACGAACACGACTTATGAATTTAATCCCATAAAACATGGCCGAAGGCCTTTACCCATGAGCGGTGGCAGGCACCGTGCGACAAGGTGTTGGACAACGTGCTCAGGTAGCGCCAGGAAATTGCCGGGCGTAATGCCGCGGATTGAAACGCAGGGCGATCAGGATCATCAGCGCCATGACACCGGTCAGGCACCACCAGGCCGATTCGAAGCTGCCCGACCGATCTCGGACCATCCCGGCCATCAGCGGCGAAAGACCGGCGATCAGGTAGCCGATGCCTTGTACGAAGGCCGTCAGCCCGCCGGCGCGTTGCGGGTTGTCGAGATGATCCAGCGACACAATCAGGCTCATCGGGAACAGACCGCCGATGCCCAGCCCCAACAGGCACGGCCACAGCAGGCTGAAGTGTTGCGGGCTGAGGATCAGCCCACAGAAACCGGCCATGATCAGCGCCAGCAACACCACCAGCACCAGGCGTCGGTCACGGCTGCGGTTGGCGATGGCGGGGGTCACCAGCCCGGACAGCACTTCCATGGCCGTCAAGAAGCCCAGCAGCAAACCGGCGTTTTGTTCGCTCCAGCCCTTTTCCACGTAGTACGGCGCCAGCCAGGCCAGCACACAGGTGTAGGACGCAGTGCCCAAACCGAAGAAGACGGCGAGTAACCAGGCGCGGGAATGAGTGAGGAACGATGTGTTGCGTGGTGCGAGTACCGTTGGCGCCGATGTCCCCGCACGCCCCAGGCCCCAGAACAGCAATGCCACCAGGGCCAGCGCGGCCCAGATTGCCAGGCCCGCGCGCCAACTGCCGGTACGGGCCATCACCAGGGGCGCAAACGAGGCCGCTATCGCCGCACCGCCCATGATCGACGTCACGTAGAGCCCCATGCACACGGCAACGTTGTCGCTGAACCTGGATTTGATCAGCGCCGGCGTCAATGCCTGGATCAGCGCAATACCGATGCCGGCCAGCATGGCGCTGAGGATCAGTTCGGCGGCCGAGTCCACGAACAGCCGCGAGACCGTGGCCAGACCAATGATCGACAGTGAAATCACCACCGTGCGTTGTTCGCCAAGGCGTTGGCTGACGCTCAAGCCGAAGAACATCGCCAGCCCCATGGCCATGACCGGCAGCATGGTCAGCAGCGAGGCCAGGCTGAAACTCAACGGGATGTCCCCGCGAATGGCCGACAGCAAAGGCCCGACGGCCGCCATCGACGGACGCAGGTTCAGGGCGACGAGAAGGATGCTGACCATCAGCCAGAGGGCAGGGCGGGAAGTTGCGCGAACGTTTTCCATCAATCGGGCCTTGAAAAATCAGGAGCCGATTAGGCGCGCGAGGGCGGGAGGCCGCAAATCAGATAGTGCGCAGCGGTATTTAAAAATTAAATACCGGTGCCACACCGTGGATCCCCTGTTGGAGCGAGCCTGCTCGTGATAGCGGTGTTTCAATCGATGCATGTGCTGACTGACACACCGCTATCGCGAGCAGGCTCGCTCCCACAGGGATCGGCGGTGTTTGGGAGAATGATTGTTTAGCCAGCCCACACCCAAAGTTCTTCAAATCCCGATTTAACGACCTGAGCGCCCGTGTGACGCTGCTGCTCATCTGTTTTCTGCGGTTATCTCTATGGACGGTTGTCCCGTCGCACTTCCCTCTGAATTAGCCTTCTGGGCGTTATGGCACTGCCGTCACGCACGCCCACCGGATGCCTGCCTTTCCCGTTGATTCTTCTGACAGGTCCCGCGCTGTGCGCCGGGATCAAACCGGCAGCGCCTGCGCGTTTGCCTGACGCGGAAACAAGAGAATTCCCATGAGTTGTGCCACGACCTCCTTCGCCACGAAGCAAGAAGCTTTGACCTTTCTCGAACAGAACCCGGATATCGAGATGTTCGAACTGTTCATCCTCGACAACAACGGCGTGCCACGGGGCAAGTTGCTGCATCGTGATGAACTGCTGGCGGTGTACGAAAGCGGAAGGCCGTTGCCGAGCACCATTCTCGGCCTGACCATCAACGGCGATGACGTGGAAAACTCAGGCCTGGTCTGGGACGTCGGCGACATCGATTGCCGGGCGTACCCGATCAGCGGCAGTTTGACGCGCATGCCGTGGCGGTTGATTCCGACGGCGGCGGTGCAGGTCAGCATGCACCCCAAAGAAGGCATGCCGGCGACGATTGCTGATCCACGGCATCTGCTGGCGAAGGTGATCGAAGGCTTGCAGGCCGACGGTTATTACCCGGTGATGGCGGCGGAGCTGGAGTTCTATTTGCTCGATCAGCAGCGCGACAGCAACGGTCGGCCGCAACCGGCGCGGGACGTCGATGGCGGGCGTCCGCGCTCGACGCAGGTCTACGGTTTGCGGGAGCTGGAGCAGATCGAGCCGTTTCTGGCGGATCTCTACAGTGCCTGCAAATTGCAGGGCATTCCGGCGCGCACGGCGATTTCCGAATACGCGCCGGGGCAAGTGGAAATCACCCTCGAACACCGCACCGATGCCCTACAGGCGATGGACGAAGCGGTGCGTTACAAGCGACTGGTCAAGGGTGTTGCGCATAAACACGGGATGGCCGCCTGCTTTATGGCCAAACCGTTCGATGACCTGGCGGGCACCGGCATGCACATGCACGTCAGCCTGGCGGACAAGGACGGCAACAACCTGTTCGCCAGCGAGTCCGCGGACGGCACGCCGCTGCTCAAACAAGCGGTCGGCGGCATGCTCAGTACCTTGCTCGATTCGCTGCTGCTGTTCTGCCCGAACGCCAACTCCTACCGTCGATTCCAGACCAACAGCTATGCGCCGCTGGCAGCGACTTGGGGAGTGGACAACCGCACCGTGAGTTTGCGCGTACCCGGTGGCCCGGCGTTCTCGCGGCACATCGAGCACCGCATCTGCGGCGCTGACGCCAACCCGTATCTGGCCGCCGCAGCAATTCTGGCCGGCATCCATCGCGGCATTCGTGAACAGCTCGACCCAGGCGCGCCCGTGGAAGGCAATGGTTACGCCCAGGCCACGGAGTTGTTGCCAACCGATTGGCTGACCACCTTGCGGGCGCTGGAAGGTTCGACCTGGGCGCGTGAAGCGTTCGGCGCGGAATTCCTCGGCGTGTACCTGGCGGTGAAGCGCGCCGAGTATCGGCAATTCATGGGCGAAGTCGGGGAGCAGGACTGGCGTTGGTATTTGCATCAGGCCTGAACAAAAGCTGAACCATTCTCAAATAAGTAAAAGTACCGAGTGGATAACAGGAGCCAACTAATCGTTGGCTTCTTTTTCACAAAAAATTGATGGTTGGCTGCCTAAAGTTAGTGCTGTCACGGTAAATGAAATTTTCACATTTGCCATGAACACTTCTTTTCAGGAATAGTCCATCACTATGTTGAAGTTCAAACCCGTGCGCCCGGAGTGGGTGACACTGATTGCCAGCGCCTTTCTGCTGATTGGCTTTAATCCAGTGCTCTGGCAGCGCTTGTTTGACATCACCGCCGCGGACGGTAAAGGCATCGTCATGCTTGTCGCTTTTGGCGTGATGATTCTGGCGGCCTTCAATATTGTGCTGACCTTCCTGGCGTTCCGCTACGTCATGAAGCCGGTCCTGATGCTGATGTTTATGGTCAGCGCGGGCGTGGCGTACTTCATGAGTCAATACGGTGTGCTGATTGACACCGGCATGTTGCGCAACTTCGCGCAAACCAACGCGACGGAAGTGCGTGACTTACTCTCACTGAAGTTGCTGGTCTATATTCTTCTGCTCGGTGTTTTGCCTTCATGGTTGTTGTGGAAAGTTCCGGTTGATTACCGCCGCTGGCACCGTGAGTTGGTAAGTAAGGCGCTGGTGAGTGTTGCTTCAGTTGCGGTGATCGGTGGTGTCGCGCTGGTGAACTATCAAGGGCTGTCTTCGTTGTTTCGCAATCACCATGAATTGCGCCTGATGGTGGTGCCGAGTAACTACATCGGTGCTTCGTTCGGCTTTCTGCGCGAGCAAGTAGTCTCTGCCCGGCAACCCTTCGTCAAGGTCGGTGAAGATGCCCAGCGAAATCCCGCCTGGCAAACCCACGGCCGTAAATCCCTGACAGTGCTGGTCGTCGGCGAAAGTGCCCGGGCCGAGAACTTCGGCATCCTCGGTTACGACCGCGACACCACCCCCAAACTGGATAAGGAACCCGGCCTGATCGCTTTCACCGACGTGCATTCCTGCGGCACGGAAACAGCCGTGTCCGTGCCGTGCATGTTCTCGAACATGGGCCGCAAGAATTACAACGCCAGCACCGCGAAGAATGAAGAGGGCTTGCTGGACGTACTCAAGCGCGCCGGTCTCGACGTGATCTGGCGTGACAATCAATCGGGCTGTAAAGGCACGTGCGATCGGGTCACCCTCGATGACGTCAGCAACCTCAAGGACCCGGTGTTGTGCGCCAACAGTGAATGCCGCGACGAAATTCTCCTGCAAGGTCTGCAGCACTTCATCGACACGCTGGACAAGGACACCGTGCTGGTCCTGCACCAGATGGGCAGCCATGGCCCGGAATACTTCAAGCGTTACCCGAAAGAGTACGAACGCTTCACGCCCGTCTGTGAAAGCAACGCACTGAATAATTGCAGCCGCGAAAGTATCGTCAATGGCTACGACAACACGCTGGTGTACACCGACCACGTGCTGTCGACGTTGATTGATACGTTGCGCAGCAACCAGGACAAAGTCGATACCGCGATGGTTTACCTGTCGGACCACGGCGAGTCGCTGGGCGAGTACAACTTGTTCCTCCATGGCACGCCTTACATGCTGGCGCCGGAACAGCAGAAACGCGTGGCCATGCTGGCGTGGTTCTCCGACAGCTACCAAAAGTCGTTCTCGGTGGACACCCATTGCCTGCAACTGAGCCGGGACAAGCCGCTGAGCCAGGACAACCTGTTCCATTCGATGCTCGGTCTGCTGGAGGTCAACAGCAAGGTCTACAACCAGGATCTGGACATGTTTGCCGGTTGCCGCGGCGCTGTGATCGACGGAGTGTTGGCCAAAGAGTAAGTGTTTCGACCTTTTTTTCACGGACCAGTCGTTAATCTGTGGCCGGTCTATTTCCTTACAAGAGTCATTGCACATGTCCGCGCAGCCCCCTTCCGCCATCGAGCTTGAGTTCGCCCGGCGCTACGATCAGGAACACGCCCGCGTCTGCCTTCAGCCGCGACCGCGTGGCCTGGCGGGGCGCCTGGCGTTCTGGCGCGACGAGCAACTGGTGCGCAACGCGCTCAAGGTCGCCGGCGAACCGGGCTTGATGCTGGATGTGGCGTGCGGTGCCGGGCGTTACTGGCCGGTGTTGGCCGAGCACGCGAACCGGGTGATCCTCGCGTCCGATCCGTCGCAGGACATGCTCAACCATGCCCAGACTCACCATGCGCAGAGTCTGCTCAAGCGAATCAAAACGTTCCAGAGTTCAGCCTTCACCCTCGGCTTGTCGGCGAACGCGGTCGACAGCATTTTTTGCATGCAACTGTTTCAGCATATCGACAGCCCGGAGCATCGGTTGGCCCTGCTGGCGGAGTTCCATCGTGTGAGTCGCGATACGGTGATTGTGGCGGTACGAGTCGATGCACATTTCAAGCTGCGCCGCCCAGGCACAGCGGGCGCTCCCCCCCGGCAGCTGGCCGGCAAGGCCGAAGTCGAATTCAGGCTGGCGGGTTTCAGTTTGCTCAGTCATCAGGACTTCTTGCCCGGTTGTGCTCGGATGCGGGTCTATGTGCTGCGTAAGGTCGGTTAACCTCCGCTTGTCAGACATTTCTTGCCGTCTGGCAGGCATTTTCGCTAAAGCTCTTGTTCAGTGGATGCGCGGAAATCGCCGGGGGCGATATATACTGCGCGCCATTCTTCAAGGGAGAGCCGTGTGGCCATCGATATTCACTGGATTCGCGACAACGATAGCCTCGGTCAGTTTTGCGCCGAGTGGCAGCAGCTGCCATTCGTTGCCCTCGACACCGAATTCATGCGGGTCGACACCTTTTACCCGATCGCAGGCTTGCTGCAGATCGGTGATGGCGTACGCGCTTACCTGATTGACCCACTGACCATCGACAACTGGCAGCCTCTGGCCGCGTTGCTGGAAAACCCGGCCGTGGTCAAAGTCGTCCATGCGTGCAGCGAAGACCTCGAAGTATTGCTGCGTCTGACCGGCAGCCTGCCGGCGCCGCTGTTCGATACGCAACTGGCCGCCGCTTACCTGAACCTCGGCTTCTCGATGGGTTATTCGCGGTTGGTGCAGGAAGTGCTCGGCATTGACCTGCCCAAGGGCGAAACCCGTTCCGACTGGCTGCAACGTCCGCTGTCCGACACCCAGATCAGCTACGCCGCCGAAGATGCCTTGCACCTGGCGGAAGTTTTCATACAGCTGCGTCCGAAACTGTCCGACGACAAGTACGCCTGGGTCCTGGAAGACGGCGCCGAGCTGGTGGCCAACCTGCGCCGCGAGATCGATCCCTACGAGGTCTATCGCGAAGCCAAGCTGGCCTGGAAGCTCTCCCGCGCCCAACTCGCCGTGTTGCGTGAACTCTGCGCCTGGCGTGAGCGTGAAGCCCGCGCCCGCGACCTGCCGCGCAATCGCATCGTCCGTGAACACTCGCTGTGGCCGTTGGCACGCACGCAACCGGACAACCTCGGCGCGCTGGCGAAAATCGAAGACATGCACCCGCGTACCGTGCGTCAGGACGGCGAATTTCTGCTTGATCTGATCAAGCGCTCTGGCAGTGTGTCGCCAGATCAATGGCCGCCCGCCGTGCCGGAGCCATTGCCGGTGGACGCCGCCAATCTGGTCAAACAGCTGCGTGCGATCGGCCAGGCCGAAGCCGAGCGCCTGAACATTGCGCCGGAACTGATGCTGCGCAAGAAAACCCTGGAAGCGCTGCTCAAGAGCGGCTACCCCAACGGTCCTTACCAATTGCCTGATTCGCTGCGTGGCTGGCGCCGCGAATTGATGGGCCAGGCGCTGCTCGACAGCCTGGCCACCGCCGGAGAACAGCCTTGAAACGTATTTGCTCCATCTATCGAAGCCTGAAGAAAAACGAGATGTACCTCTATGTGCTCAAAAGCGATGCACTGGAGCGCGTCCCGGAAAGTCTGATGGCCGCCTTCGGCAAACCTCATCACGCTTTCGATCTGGTGCTGACCCCCGAGCGCAAACTGTCGCGCGAGGACATCACCGTGGTCCTGGAAAACCTTGAGAAGCAGGGCTACCACCTGCAAATGCCACCGGCCGAAGACGAATACATCGAACACTTGCCGGAAGAATTGCTGCGACGCAACGACCCGATGTGATCGGCAGACAGGCTCTGTTCAGAGTCTGTGTGAAACACTGGAATGATTTTGGCGATGGCCAGGGCGACGGAGCGAAACTCCGTCGGCGGCCGTTTGCTCTGTTTTCGAAAGGTTTGAACCATGCGCGTTCTGATTGCTGAACACGACCACCCCGTGTACGCCCAACTGTTGCGCCAGGCTGCGCCTGATCTGGAAGTGCTGACCAGCGGCGACTCCGCCGAACTGGCCAGCCAGGCGGCCGACTGCCCGATCTGGCTGGGTCAGCCGGACCTGTTGGCGAACCTGTTGCGCCAGGGCCACCAGCCACAATGGTTGCAATCGACCTGGGCCGGCATCACGCCGCTGCTGGCCGACGGTTTGCGCCGCGATTACCGGCTGACGCGTGCGGTGGGAATTTTTGGTCAGGTCATGGCCGAATACGTCCTGACCTACATGCTTGGCCACGAGCGCGAAGTGCTGGCGCGGTTGGTCAGCCAGGTCGAGCGCAAGTGGGACAGTCGTCAGGGCCAGAGCCTGGCGGGACGCAAGGTGTTGATCGTCGGCACCGGTGACATCGGTTTGACCGTGGCAAAGTTCCTCGTGCCATTTGGTGTTGAGCTGTACGGTATCGCCAGCGAAGCCCGCGAGCAGGCGCCGTTTGTTGAAGTCGGCGTGCTGGCGGACTTGCCACGGCTGGTCGGTGAAGTGGATTTCGTCATCAATCTGCTGCCCAACACCCCCAATACCCACGACTTGTACGACGCGGCGCTGTTCAAGCAGTTCAAGCCGACCGGGTTGTTCATCAATGTCGGGCGCGGCGTGGCCGTGGTCGACGCGGACCTGGTGGAAGCCTTGAAAGAAGGGCATCTGGCGGGCGCGGTCATCGACGTTTGCCGTCAGGAGCCGCTGCCGCAGCGTCATCCATTCTGGACCGCCTGGGGCCTGCTGCTGACCGGCCACAGCTCGGCACCGACCTCGCCATCAATGATGGTCAAGCTGTTTGTCGAAAACTTGCGGGCGTATCAGGCGGGCGAGGCGTTGCGCGGGGAAGTCGACTTCAACCGCGGCTACTGAACCCACCGCTTACTCGGACAGTGTGCAAAACCTGTGGGAGCGAGCCTGCTCGCGATATCGGTGTATCAGTCAACGTTGATGTTGAACGTGACGGCCTCCTCGCGAGCAGGCTCGCTCCCACATGGTTTCTGCTGTGAATCCACTATTTTGTGAACACCAGGAATCAACTGTGGGAGCGAGCCTGCTCGCGATGGCGGTGTGGCTGTCAACGTTGATGTTGAATGTGACGGCCTCATCACGGGCAGGCTTGCTCCCACATGGGTTCTGCTGTGAATCCACTATTTTGTGAACGCCAGAAATCAACTGTAGGAGCGAGCCTGCTCGCGATGGCGGTGTGACAGTCAACGTTGATGTTGAATGTGACGGCCTCATCGCGAGCAGGCTCGTTCCCACATGGGTTCTGCTGTGAATCCACTATTTTGTGAACACCAGGAATCGACTGTGGGAGCGAGCCTGCTCGCGATGGCGGTGTATCAGTCAACGTTGATGTTGAATGTGACGGCCTCAACGCGAGCAGGCTCGCTCCCACATGGGTTCTGCTGTGAATCCACTATTTTGTGAACACCAGGAATCAACTGTGGGAGCGAGCCTGTCCGCGATGGCGGTGTGACAGTCAACGTTGATGTTGAACGTGACGGCCTCATCGCTATCAGGCTCGCTCCCACATGGGTTGTGCTGTGAATCCACTATTTTGTGAACACCAGGAATCAACTGTGGGAGCGAGCCTGCTCGCGATGGCGGTCTGTCAGTCAATATTGACGGAGACTGATACACCGCCATCGCAAGAGACTCGCTCCCGAATTTCTTTTGCGCTGTGGCTTAGAGGGTGAAATCGCCTTCGGCCGCCAGTTCGCTCAGTGGGCGGCGCGGGCTTGGTTCTTCGCGCGCTTGCAGGTAATCGGCCAGCGTCGCTTTATCGCCCAGTTTGCCTACGGCCACCGCCGCGTGCAGTGCGTAACCTTCAGGAATGTTCAGCTCTTTGCGGGTCAGGTCCTGGTCGAAACCGGCCATGCCGTGGGTGTGCCAGCCGCTGATGCTCGCTTGCAGCGCCAGATGGCCCCAGGCCGAACCGGTGTCAAAGGTGTGCCACAGGGCCGGGGTCTCTTCGGTGGCGCCGGGTACCGCGAAGGTGGTTTTAGAGATCACGATCACCAATGCCGAGGCGTGTTGCGCCCAGCCGCGGTTGAATTCATTCAGCAGGCCCAGAAAACGCTCCCAGTTCGGCGTATCGCGGCGCGCGTAGAGAAACCGCCAAGGCTGGGAGTTGTAGGCCGATGGCGCCCAGCGTGCGGCTTCGAAGAAGCTCAACAGGGTTTCTTCGGGAATGGTTTCGCCGGTGAAGGCGCGGGGCGACCAGCGATCGGTGAACTGAGGGTGGATCGCATACTCGGCAACGCGTGGGTTTGCACTCATCAAGAGATTCCTTGCTTCGTTTGAAAGTGAGGGGCGTCTAAAACCCGCAGGCGCAGTTCACCTGAATGCAACGCGGTTGAGCGTTAATGGCATTTGGGCATGGCTCCTTGCGACTGGCAAAACTACGTGGCGGCGCAAAAACTGACAAGCCCGATCTACCGGCAGTCGCCAATGCTTGGCCCGCAAGGGCCTTGGCACTAGACTGGCGGCCTTTTCACCACCTGATGTTGATGCTCGAACCATGGCCGCCAAAGTCGAACCGTTCTGGATACGCAAAACCCTCGATCAACTCGATCCGCAGGAGTGGGAATCGCTGTGCGACGGGTGCGGTCTGTGCTGCCTGCAAAAGCTCGAAGATGAAGAGGACAACTCGGTCTATTACACGCGCATCGCCTGCAAACTGCTGGACCTGAAAACCTGCCAGTGCACCGACTACCCGAACCGTCGTGACTTTGTGCCGGACTGCATCCAGCTCACGCCGGGCAAGGCCGAAGAATTCCGCTGGTTGCCGCCGACCTGCGGCTATCGATTGGTCAGTGAAGGCAAGGACTTGCCCCTGTGGCATCACCTGGTGTGCGGTGATCGCGATGCGGTGCACCATGAACGCATTTCCCAGTCCGGGCGCATGCTCGCCGAAGGCAGCGTGTCCGAGGATGACTGGGAAGACCATCTGATCTTTCGCGCGGGCTGAATGCCCCACTGCATGTGTGGCCACCAACAGGCAGTAACGACAAAAAAAGGGGCCGCTTCGCAGCCCGGCGCGAGCAAGCTCGCTCGCCACAACAGGAGTGTGTATGGCTGTGCGATTGCGGCGGGCGCTGGCCGTCGGGCTACTGGCCCTGAGTTCGTCCGTGTGGGCGGCGAAGAAGGTCGATCTGGATTATCACGTGCGCCTGTTGCCGCAAAGCGATCAGGCCGAAGTGCGGCTGACGCTGGCCCAAGGCTCGGCGGTGCGCAGTCTGGATTTCGATCTGGGCGACGGCAGCCACTACAGCGACTTCAAGGCCGACGGCCAATGGCAACTCACGACGGGCAAGCAGACGCGCGGCGTTTGGCGTCCGGCCACTGACAAGGCCAGCCTGACTTACCGCGTGCGCATCAGCCATGGACGCAAGAGCGGCAGCTTCGATACGCGCATGACGCCAACCTGGGCACTGATGCGCGGCGACGACCTGGTGCCGCCGGCCAGACTCGATCAGCAGGACGGCATCGAGCTGGTGTCACGCCTTGAATTTGAATTGCCCAGCGGCTGGAAAAGCGTCGAGACCGCCTGGCCGCGCATCGGCAAGAACAAATTCCGCATCGATAACGTCTCTCGACTGTTCGACCGGCCCACGGGCTGGATGCTCGCCGGCCACCTCGGCAGCCGTCGCACCAGGCTTGGGGAAACCGAAGTCACCGTCGCCTCGCCCCAAGGCCAGGGCATGCGCCGCATGGACGTGCTGACGCTGCTGACCTTTGTCTGGCCGCAGGTTCAAGCCGTGTTTCCCCGTCATCCCGTCAAACTGCTGATCGTCGGCGCCAACGACCCGATGTGGCGCGGCAGCCTGGCCGCGCGTGAGTCGATCTATCTCAATACGCGCCTGCCGTTGGTCAGTGAAAGCGGGACCAGCGCGGTGGTGCGTGAATTGGCGCAGGTGTTCGGGCGGATCAACGATAAACAGCGCAGTGACTGGATCAGTGAAGGGTTTGCCGAGTATTACGCCATCGAACTGGTGCGCCGTGCGGGTGGCATGAGTGATGAGCGGTATGAGAGTTTGCACCGCAGGTTGGTCAAGGACAGCCAGAAAGTCACCACGTTGCGTGGCGAACAGGCGAACCCGGCGCAGGTCTCCAAAGCGGTGTTGTTGCTACAGGAACTGGATCGCGAGATTCGTTTGAAAACGCGCAACAAGCGCTCGCTTGATGATGTGTTGCGCGGGGCGATGCATCTGGGGAGTGTGGATACCAAAGAGTTTGTTCAGCTCGCGGAAAGCGTGATTGGCGAGTCTTCCAAGGTCCTTGATACCGAGTTGCTTCAGTAAAACCGTCTTCGCGGGCAAGCCTCGCTCCTACAGGGTTCATGTGATCACACCAATTCTGTAGGAGCGAGGCTTGCCCGCGAAGAGGCCGTCAGCCTCAGCGAAAATCCCGGATCAAACCCCGGTCTTGGGCGATTTCAACGAATCATTCCCGGTCACCGTAGCGGTTTGCGTCGCCGCCTCGGCATTCGCCTTCAACTTGCCCAACTCTTCCCCGGCCCGCTCGATCTTCGCCCGAACGTTGTTCATGTCCTGACGGCTTTTCTCCAGCAGGCTTTTCGCCGAGCTGTGCCCGGTAATCCCGCGAGCCAGGGCGACGCCGCCGATGGCCACCTGGATCAACCCGAAAAACCCGCCGCGACGCAGGCCCTTGCCCATCATCAGCACGCCGCCGGCCAGGGAGCCGACACGTTCCCAGCCGTGAACGTTCTGCTCGGAATGAGTCTGGAACGGGGTGGATTCGATGCGTTCTACGCGCTTGAGTTCGCTCATGATCTGTCTCCTGGCAGGCAAGGCTGCTTCAACAATAGATAGATAAGCTGACTGCCGGGGCGGTCGGCTTGTTCCATCGAATGTGCGGTGATTCAGCGGAATTTTGCCCCGGAGCGGGTGTTGAGACCCTTGGCCATGCGGTCGTAGAGCACGACGTTGACCGTGGCGGCCAGGTTCATGCAGCCAGTGGTCGGGATGTAGACCACGTCTTCGCACCAGTCGCGAATCTCTTTATCCAGCGAACCGTCTTCCGGGCCGAAGATGTACAGGGCGCGGTCAGGGTGGGTGTATTCCGGCAGCGAGCGGGCGCCTTCGACCAGCTCCACCGCGACGGGCACACAGCCCAAGGGCAGGATTTTCTTCAAGTCGTCGATGCCGATCAGCGGGATGTCGTAGTGGACGCGCTTGGTGTCGGTGACGAAGTCGGCGGCGCGTTCATAACGCTTGCCGGTGTAGAACACGGACGCCACACCATAGCAGCCGGCGGCGCGCATCACCGAGCCGACGTTTTCCGGTGATTTGGGGTTATACAAACCAATGCAGCTGTACCGTTTGTCTGCCACGAGCGGGGTGCCTTCGGGGAAAAAACGGCGATTATACGGGGATTGGGGAGGGGTGTCCGGTTTGGAGATTGGTGGTGACCGGGAGATTGTCTTCGCGGGCAAGCCTCGCTCCTACAGGGACAGAGTCGATCACAATTGGGTGAACGACATATATCCGTAGGAGCGAGGCTTGCCCGCGAAGAGGCCTATCCAGCGAATGAAAGTCTTCAGTCGTCTTTTTTCATCAGACCGGCCAACGCCGCAAACGGGTTATGCGTCGCCTTGGCGATTTTCGGCGTGCTCAGCGAGCCTTCGTGAAAATACTGCTGGTCGGTATACCGCGAGTGTTCGTTGTCGTGGCAATACAGGCACAACAATTCCCAGTTCGAGCCGTCCTGCGGGTTGTTGTCGTGGTTGTGGTCGCGGTGGTGCACGGTCAACTCGCTCAGGCGTTTGCCGGAGAACTCGCGGGCGCAGCGGCCGCACACGTGCGGGTACATCTTCAGGGCTTTGTCGCGGTAACCCATTTCCTTGTCGCGCTGGTTGTCGGCGAGGATGCGATCCAGCTTCGAGGTATTGGTCGGCGTTGACGAACTCATGGGTTCACCTTTGTAAAAGACTAATGACGGTTATGGCGTGAGTTTAGCTCAGCCCTTGAGCTTCTCGGCAATCCAGATGGTGTGGCGGGTGCCTTTGTTGCCGTGGGCGAAGACCTGGACTTCTTCGGCCTTGAAACCGGCCTTCTTCAGCTTGTCGGAAAACTGCTTGTCGGCGCTGGCCGACCACACTGCCAGCACGCCTTTGGGCCGCAAGGCCTTGGCGCAGGCGCTCAGGCCACCGGCTGAGTAAAGCCAGCTGTTGGCCCGTTGGGTCAGGCCTTCGGGGCCGTTGTCGACGTCGAGCATGATCGCGTCGAAACCTTGCGGCTCGGCTTGCAGGACTTTGGCCACGTCTTCCAGGCGAATCACGGTGCGCGGGTCGAGCAGCGGATTGCCGGCTTTCTCGCCCAACGGCCCGCGATTCCATTCCACCACGCCAGGCACCAGCTCGGCGACCACCACTTCAGCGGTCTTGCCCAAATGCTTGAGGGCCGAAGCGAGGGTAAAACCCATGCCGAGGCCGCCGATCAGCACTCGCGAGTTCGGCCGGCCGGCCACTTTGCGACACGGGATCTCGGCCAGGGCATCTTCTGAGCCGTGCATGCGGGTGTTCATCAATTGCCCGCCGTCGCCGCCCTGGATCTTGATGACGAAATCCTCGCCATACTCGAACAGGCACAAGGCGCCGCCGTTTTCAGGGATAGGGGCGGTGTCGAGCAGAACGAAACGTTTCATGGAAATCTCAAATTTGGGGAAGGCAAACAGAGGCAGTTGGGAGTAGCCTGCCAATGACAACAAGGCCAACGGAGCCATTGATGAAGCGCACCATTCTAACGGTCATTGCCTTGGCCGCGCTCTCGATAAGTGCAGTGCAGGCCCAGCAGTTGCAAACCATTCCAGCAAGCCCTGCGCCGATGCCCGGTTCGCCCGGCACGGCGACCCCGACGCCGTATCCGCCCATCACCCCGACCACCTTGCCCAAGGCCGGGCCTGGCAGTGGCGGCCCACCGCTGGTGCCGATCGAGATGCCCAGTCCGCCGACCAAGGATCAACCGGTGCCGGGGATTGAGCCGAACAGCACGAAAACCAAAACCCCAGGCGGTTAAACCTGCTGCGAGAGCAGTTGCCCGTCGGCCATGCGCAAGCGTTTGGAAAGGGCGACGGCGAGGGCGCGGATGATCTTGGCGGCGATTTTCGGCGCCTCGTTGATCATTTTTTCCAGAGAGTCCTTACCCAGGTTCAGCAGTTGGCAGTTGCTGGCGGCCACGCAACTGGCCGAGCGGCGTTCGCCATCAAGCACCGCCATTTCGCCGAACGAGCGACCGCTGCGCAGGGTGGCCATGGTCACCAGCTGCCCGTCGCCGTTGGTCTTCTGCACCGACACCTGGCCGGTATGGATGATGCACATGAAACTGCCGGCATCACCCTCATGGAAAATCTCTTCGCCTTCGGCGATGGTGCTGATGCTGAAGTAGCCGGAGGCCGCGGCGAAGTCTGCCGGCAGCAATTGATCGAACAGGCCGCAGTCCATCAGCCAGTCGCGGATTTCGTTGTTCAGTAAGGTCGGTTCTGACATGTCGGCACGGTCTTTTTCTTGTGTCTGGTTCCGGTTGTTCGGGATATCCCCAATCCCTGTGGGAGCGAGCCTGCTCGCGATTGCAGTGTGTCAGTCACGCAATTATTGACTGAAAGTCCGCTATCGCGAGCAGGCTCGCTCCCACAAGGGAGTTGTGTTGTATTGGGCCCGGTGTCTGGTCTTAAGACCGAAACACCGGGCCAAGTTCCTCAGGCAATCCCCAAAACCTTGAAAACAAATGCGTATTCGAGTGCTACGTCACGCAATCCCTGGTACCGACCGCTCATCCCGCCATGCCCGGCGCCCAGTTCTGTCTTGAGCAACAGGGGATTGGTGTCGGTTTTGGTCGCGCGCAATTTCGCCACCCACTTCGCCGCTTCCCAGTACTGCACGCGGCTGTCGTTGTAGCCGGCGATCACCAGGGTCGCCGGATAGGCTTGCGCGGTGACGTTTTCATATGGGGCATACGCCTTGATCCGCTCATAAACGTCCGGTTCTTCAGGATTGCCCCACTCGTCGTATTCGGTGACGGTCAGCGGCAGGTCCGGGTCGAGCATGGTGTTGAGCACGTCGACGAACGGCACTTCGGCAATGGCCGCGCCAAACAGCTCGGGTCGCTGATTGAGCACCGCGCCGATCAGCAAACCGCCGGCACTGCCGCCGCTGATCGCCAATTGTGCTGAGGTGGTGAAGCCGTTGTCGATCAGGTGCTCGGCACAGGCGATAAAGTCGCTGAAGGTGTTGTGCTTGTGTTCCTGCTTGCCGGCGCGATACCAGGCCTCGCCCAGTTCACCGCCGCCCCGTACGTGGGCAATGGCAAATGCCACGCCGCGATCCAGCAAGCTCAAGCGGGCATGAGAGAACCACGGGTCAAGGCTTTCGCCGTAAGCGCCGTAGCCGTAGAGATACAGGGGCGTTGGCTGACCGAGGGCTTCGCGCTTGACCACCAGGCTGATCGGCACTTGCGTGCCATCGGGTGCCGTCGCCCACAGGCGCTGGCTGACGTAGGCGTCGGCGTCGAACGGGCCGAGCACTGGGGTTTCCTTGAGTACTTTCTGCTCGCCACTGTCCAGTTCCAGCTGGCGTATTTGCGCCGGACGGTTCAGGGCTTCGTAACGCAGGCGGATCCGCTCGCTGACAAACTCCAGGCTGTTCTGCACATGCAGGCTGTACGCCGCATCCGGCAGTTGCACACGGTAGCTCGGCAAATCCTGCGGGTGGACTTCAATCACCGGCAAGCCACCGACCCGCAGGCTCAACGTCATCGCGCCGACGTTCAGGCTCATGCCCTCGATCATCGTGCTGTCGCTGTGGGGGATCAGGTTCTGCCAGTCGGCCTCGGTGGGCGCAACACCGGTATCCACGGCGGTGTACAGGGCAAAGTTGATGCCGTCGCGATTGGTGCGGATGAACCAGGCCCACTCGCCGTTCAGCGTGCCGTGGTCGACGTCGTATTCATGGTCTTCAACCCGTGGCGCCAGGCAAGTGAAGGCCTGCTGCGGCTGCGCGGCGTCGAGGGCCCAGACTTCGCTGGTGGTCTTGCTGCCCAGCGACAGCAGCAATTGCTGTTCGGAGCTGGAGCGATAGCAATGCAGGAAGAATCGGCCGTCCGGCTCGTTGAACACTTCCTCGGCCGCCGTGCCGTCCAGTCGATAGCGCAGCAGTTTGTGCGGACGGTGGGTGTCGTCCAGCTCGCCGAAAAACAGCGTCAGGCTGTCATTGGCCCAGGTCATGCTGCCGTCGCAATCCTGGAACTCAAGTTCACTGACACGGCCGTTGGACAATTCCTTCACGAACAGCGTGTAGATCTCATCGCCCGTGGAATCGATGCTGTAGGCCAGGCGCTGGTGATCCGGGCTGATGCTGAAGGCGCCGAGGGAAAAGAAGCCGCCATTGGCCAGTTCGTTCGGGTCCAGCAGCAGCTGTTCCTGGCTTTCGTCGAGTTGCAGGCTGTCATCGGCCGGGCGTGGGCAGCGGTAGTGGCGGGCGTATTCGTCACCGGCGGTGGTGCGCGTGTAATACAGGTACGGGCCCCAAGGGGAGGGCAGCGACAGGTCGGTTTCGAGAATCCGGCCCTTGATCTCCTCGAACAGGGTTTCGCGCAGCCCGGCCTGATCGGCGGTCTGCGCCTCTTGGTAGCTGTTTTCAGCCTTGAGGTAGTCGAGCACCGCGTCGGTGTCGCGCTCCTGCAGCCAGGCATACGGGTCAGGGCCGTCGGCCTTGTGGGCAATCGGGGCGCTGGTGACGTTGGCGGATAAGGGCATGAAGGACTCTCGGACGTTGTACGAAAAATAGGGTTTTGCAGGCGCAATGCAAATATTGATGCCTGTGCAGACCCTGTAGGAGTGAGCCTGTGTGGCCAGGGAGCTTGCTCCCGCTGGGTTGCGAAGCGACCCCAAAAGCGCTGCGACTGCTTCGCAGCCGAACGGGAGCAAGCTCCCTCGCCACAGTTCGCTCCCACATGGATTACGCCTGACGGGCGAAAAGTCGTTACTATAAGCGCCTCTTTGCCTGCCTTGCCATGGACACCATGACCGAGAACGACTATCTGATCGCTTGGGGCCTTTACGCCTTTGCCGCTTTAGGCTGCCTGTTGGTGTGGATGCGCATCACCCGCTGGATGTGGCGTTGGCTGCGTGAACCACTGCGGCTGCTGGTCGCCGTACTGCTATTCAGCCCGACCATCATCGACCCGGTGAAGGAAAAAGTGGCCCCGGCCATCGCCATCACTGCGCTCGATCTGCTGTTCAAGGTGGGCAACAACGCCTGGCGGGCGGTTTCCGACCTGTTCATGTACGGCATGATCGCCTTTGGCATTTATCTGGTGTTCGTGGCGATCCGGTTCCCTATTGAACGGGCTTCCAACGCTCGCAAGGAACAGGCCGCCGCCGCCAAGGCCGCCGCCCGGGCCGACGATCCTGACGACGATCATCCGTTCGGCGGTGCCGGCGATGATCGTTACGGTCGTCCGCCAGTGCCGAGCAACCCTCAGCGATTGCGGGTCGAACCGCGTTTGTAATCCGGCCTTGAAGCGAGAGTCCGAGCATGTGTGAGTTATTGGGCATGAGCGCCAATGTGCCGACCGATATCGTGTTCAGCTTCACCGGGCTGATGCAGCGCGGCGGCCGCACCGGTCCGCACCGTGACGGTTGGGGCATCGCTTTCTATGAGGGGCGCGGTCTGCGGTTGTTTCAGGACCCGGCGGCCAGCAGCGAGTCAGAAGTGGCGAACCTGGTGCAGCGCTATCCGATCAAAAGCGAAGTGGTGATCGGGCATATCCGTCAGGCCAACGTGGGCAAGGTCTGCCTGTCCAACACGCACCCTTTCGTGCGTGAGCTGTGGGGCCGCAACTGGTGTTTCGCCCATAACGGTCAGCTGGCGGATTTTCAGCCGATCAAAAGCTTTTATCGCCCCGTCGGTGACACCGACAGCGAAGCGGCGTTCTGTGACCTGCTCAACCGTGTGCGCGCAGCGTTTCCAGAACCGGTCGAGATCGAAGCGCTGCTGCCGGACCTGGTCGCCGCTTGCGCCGAATACCGCAGCAAAGGCGTGTTCAACTGCCTGTTGAGCGACGGCGACTGGCTGTTCTGCTATTGCTCGACCAAATTGGTCCAGATCACCCGTCGCGCGCCATTCGGCCCGGCGCGGTTGAAGGATGTCGATGTGATCGTCGATTTCCAGGCCGAAACCACGCCCAACGATGTGGTCACGGTGATCGCCACCGAACCTTTGACCGAAAACGAAACCTGGACCCGCTACGAACCGGGCCAATGGAGCCTCTGGCGACGCGGCGAATGCGTCAGCCAGGGCAAGACCGAATAAGGATCTCACCCGATGTTGCTCAGTTATCTACGGCTGGTGTTGTTTGCGGCGGGCCTGTTGATCGGTGTCCAGGTGCCCGGATTCATCAGCGATTACGCGAAACGGGTCGAAGCGCATCTGATTGAGGCGCAAACCAGCCTGAGCGGTTTCCAGGGCACCGCCAATCAGTTCTTCAAGGGGGATATGCAGGCGCTGGTCGCCCATTACCGCGCCAGTGAAGACCCGATTTTCCGCAGCGACGCCGAGAGCCTGAGCACCTTGCTCACCCGTCAGGTGGCGCTCGATAAACAGTTCCACGCCATGCAGGGCCCGTGGTACATCCGCGTTCTGCAGGTCGCATTGGCGGCGGATCCGGATATTCGCAAGGAAACCTGGAATGGCTACAGCTACCAGATCCTGCTGACACCGGAAGCGATGATCTGGGGCATGAGCGGTGCGTTGCTGCTGTCCTTCGGCATTGAATGCCTGTTCCGTCTGATCGACTGGGTAGTGCTGGGCGGCAAACGCCTGCGCCAGAGCCGGCCGATCGAAGACCGGGATGTGCGCGGCCTGTAACACTGATCGCTCCCACGCAGAGCGTGGGAGCGATCATCATCAGCGCCGATCAGCGTGCGAGGACGATGTAGTCTTCACCCACCTTGCGCGCATACCCCTCCAGCACCTGCTGACACAACGCAACAATCTCCTCGACCCACTCCACACCCACCCGCCACGACACCACGACCTGCAAATTAGGCAGCTGTTGATCGATGGCCAGCAAGGTCAATTCCCCCCGCGCCAGTTCCTCGGCCACCAGAACCGGCGGCAACGCACCAATGCCGAATCCGTCGCGCAGCAACCGGGTAATCGCCGACACCGAGTTCACGCAGTTCAGCCGCGGCGTCATGACCCCGTTCGCCTGCATCAGACTCAGAATGTCCTGATGCGGATGTGAGTTTTTCGAGTAGGTAATGATCCGCTCGCGCGCCAGATCGGCAATGCCGGTGTACCCACGGTTGTAGATCGAATTGCTGGCGACAATCCAGCCCATCGGATGGCTCGCCAGTTCAAGGCTGCGCACGCTTTCCTGACGCACCAGATCGGTTTGCAGGATCAGATCGAGAAAGCCTTTTTGCAGCTGATCGCAGAGGTTGAGCGCCGTATCGGCCACCAGCTCGATTTCCACCCGCGGATAGTGATCCATCATCTGTGCCACCAACGGGCTCAGCCACGTGTGAATCACCGTGTCCATCACGCCGATCCGCACGCGCCCGACCTTGCTTGAGCGCGTCTCGATCGACTGCTTGAGGGCTTGCATGGTGTCCATCATCTGCTCGGCGTACTCGAGCACTTTCAAGCCTTCGGGCGTCAGACTCACCCCCCGCGAGTCGCGCAGAAACAACTTCACCCCGAGCTCGCCTTCGAGCACCGCGATGCGGCTGGAAATCGACGCCTGGGTGGTGAAGAGCTTGTCTGCCGTCAGGCGGAAACTCTTGAGTCGGGCGACCCAGACAAAGGTCTCGAGAAACTTCAGGTTCATGGCGTTAAGTTTTTCTTATGCCTAGGGCGGGTTTTTATTAGTTGGACGCAGCAGGGCCGGACAACCAAAAATCAGGCCATCCGGTTCCCACGATAGGCGTCGTCGGGGCTCAGAACAATACCAATAAAATTTGCACGGAGAGTTGCCATGAGTGCGCCCGACACGCTCGACATCCCCAAAGCCACGTCTCGGCCGGGACCTTTCGACTGGTACCGCAACATCAATCAGCAGGAACGCCGCACCTTCTGGAGCTGCAAGATCGGCTATGGCCTGGACGGCATGGACACCCAGATGCTCAGCTTCGTGGTGCCGACCCTGATTGCCATGTGGGGCATCACGACTGGCGAGGCCGGGCTGATCCATACCAGCACGCTCATTGCGTCGGCCATCGGTGGTTGGGTGGCGGGGATCCTGTCGGACCGCATCGGCCGTGTGCGCACCTTGCAACTGACGGTGCTGTGGTTCGCCTTCTTCACCTTCCTCTGCGGCTTCGCGCAAAACTACGAGCAACTGTTGATCAGCCGTACCTTGATGGGCTTCGGTTTTGGCGGTGAGTGGACCGCCGGCGCAGTGCTGATGGGCGAGGTGATTCGCGCCAAGGACCGCGGCAAGGCCGTGGGCATGGTGCAATCGGGCTGGGCGCTGGGTTGGGGGCTGACGGCGATTCTCTATGCGCTGCTGTTCTCGGTATTGCCGCCGGAAGATGCCTGGCGTGCGCTGTTCATCCTCGGCATCGTGCCGGCGATTTTCGTGATCTTCGTCCGTCGACTGGTCAAGGACCCGGAAATCTACCGCGAAGCCAAGGCCAAGCAGGAGCCGGGCAACGCCGCGAAGTTCTACGAGATCTTCGCCCCCGGTATCCTCTTCACCACGATTCGCGCTTCGGTGCTGACCACGGGCGCACTGGGCGGTTACTACGCGATCACGTCCTGGCTGCCGACGTTTCTGAAAAACGAACGCGGTTTAAGCGTACTCGGCACGGGCGGTTATCTGGCGATGGTGATCGTCGGTTCCTACGTCGGCTACGTCATCAGTGCCTATTTGACGGACATCCTCGGCCGCAAACGAAACTTCATCCTGTTCGCCGTCGGCTCGTTCACCATCGTGTTGCTCTACACCCAGTTGCCGGTCAGTAACGGCGTGATGCTGTGGCTGGGCTTCCCGCTGGGCTTCTTCGCCTCGGGGATTTTCAGTGGCATGGGCGCGTTTTTGACCGAGCTGTTTCCGACACGGATTCGCGGTTCGGGGCAGGGCTTTTGCTACAACATCGGGCGGGCCCTGGCGGCGTTGTTTCCGTTGCTGATCGGTTTGATGAGCCAGAAGGTGCCATTGAGCGTAGGCATCGGGGCTTTTGCGGCGGTGTCCTACGGTGTGGTGATCCTTGCTGCGTTGAGCTTGCCGGAAACCCGTGGCAAACAACTTGAAGCCGAGTAGCTGATAATCTGCGGGCATCTGCCCGACAGCAAAAAAAGAAAATGCCTACAGGAGTGTTCACCGTGAGCCGCCTGCTATTGAATTGCGACATCGGCGAGAGTTTCGGCAACTGGACCATGGGTCTGGACGCCGAGGTCATGCCCTTCATCGATTGCGCCAACATCGCCTGCGGCTTCCATGCCGGCGACCCGAGCATCATGCGCAAGACCGTCGGCCTGGCCCTGAGTAACGGCGTGCAGATCGGCGCGCACCCGGCCTATCAGGACCTGGTGGGTTTCGGCCGCCGCTCCATGGCCTACACCGCCCAGGAACTTCAGGACATTTTGCATTACCAGATCGGCGCCCTCGACGGCATCTGCCGGGCCCAAGGCGGGCGCGTCAGTTACGTCAAACCCCACGGCGCAATGTACAACGACATGATGGCCAACCCGGCGCAATTGCGCGCGGTGCTTCAGGCCGTGGCGGCGTATGACCGGACCTTGCCGCTGATGCTCATGGCCACGCGCGACAACAGCGCCGCCCAGCAACTGGGTGATGAATACGGCGTGACCTTGTGGTTCGAAGCCTTCGCCGACCGTGCCTACGACAGTGCCGGCATGCTGGTTTCACGGCAACTGCCGGGGGCGGTACACCACGATCCCGAAACCATTATCGAGCAAGCGCTGACCATCGCCCGTGGCGAC
Source organism: Pseudomonas sp. GW823-FHT02C02 (assembly GCF_058797635.1). Taxonomy (NCBI): domain Bacteria; kingdom Pseudomonadati; phylum Pseudomonadota; class Gammaproteobacteria; order Pseudomonadales; family Pseudomonadaceae; genus Pseudomonas; species Pseudomonas sp. GW823-FHT02C02. Next base: position 281,363 of record NZ_JBXAJV010000007.1, read on the forward strand.
AACCTCACCGCCAGCGACGGCAGCGCCTTGCACTTGCGGGCCAACACCCTGTGCGTCCACGGTGACAACGCCAGTTCGGTGGCCGCGGTGCGGCGGATTCGCGAAGCCCTTGATCAGCAGAGCGCACCATGAAACCGCGGGTTGAGGTGGTGGCGCTGGATTGCCTGATGGTGCGTCTGTTCGATGAAATTGCCGAAGCCAACATGCCGTGGATGCTGGCGGCCAGCGAAAACCTGCGCGCTGCGTTTGCCGGGCATCTGATTGATCTGGTGCCGTCTTACACGACGTTGATGGTGCATTACGACCTGACCGCGTTGAGTCCGACTCAAGCCCGGGAATTGATCGCCCAAGCGCTGATCGACCTGTCGCCCAACGCGAGCACTCGCGGTAAATGCCATGTGCTGCCGGTCTGGTATGACTTGAGCGTCGGTCCGGAGTTGAGCTTGTTGTCTCAGCGCAGCGGGCTGTCGGTGGACGAGGTGATCCGCCGCCACAGCGAGCGCGAGTATCAAGTGTTCGCCCTGGGTTTCGCGCCGGGGTTCGCTTTCATGGGGCTGGTGGAAGAAGTGCTCGCCGCGCCGCGCCTGAATACGCCGCGTAAAAAGGTGGCGGCCGGCAGTGTCGGCATCGCCGAGCGGCAAACCGCCGCCTACCCGGTGGTGTCCCCCGGCGGCTGGAACCTGATCGGCCGCACGCCCGCCAAATTGTTCGACCGCGAACGCGATGGTTACAGCCTGATGCAACCGGGTGACACCGTGCGCTTTGAAGCGGTCGACCATGCGCAGTTCATCAACCTGGGCGGTGACGACACGCCATTGGAGGCCCAGGCATGAGCCGTCTATTGATTGAGGCGAGTACGCCGCTGTGCCTGTTGCAGGACGCGGGTCGTTTCGGCGTGCGGCATCTGGGTGTGACCCAGGGCGGCGGGCTGGATTGGCGTTCGATGTCGTGGGCCAATTGGTTGTTGGGCAATGGCCTTGATGCGCCGGTGATTGAAATCACCCTCGGCGGTTTCAGCGTCGTAGCCGAGGAAGACTGCGTGTTGGCGCTGGCCGGGGCGGACCTGGGCGCGAAAGTGGATGGCGAGGCATTGGCGCCGTGGCGCAGTTTCCGGCTGAACAAGGGCCAGCGATTGCAATTCACTCAACCGCTGCTCGGGGCGCGAGCCTATCTGGCGGCACCGGGCGGGTTTGACGCGCCAAAGGTGTTGGGCAGCAGCGCGACGGTGGTCCGTGAAGAACTCGGCGGCCTGGATGGTATGGGCCGCCCATTGGCCAAAGGCGCGCCGTTGAGCTATCGCGGGAGTGCGCTGTTATTGCTGCGGGAGTTACCGGCAGAACACCGGCCTAATTTCAAAGTCGATTCGCCACTGGATGTGGTCCTCGGCGCGCAGATCGGTGAGTTCAGCGGGCAGAGCCTGTTCGATGCGTTCAACAGCGTCTGGACCCTCGACAGCCGTGCCGATCGCATGGGCATTCGCTTGCTGGGAACGCCGTTGCAGTACCAGGGCCAGCCGATGATTTCCGAAGGCATCCCTCTAGGCGCGGTCCAGGTCCCGCCGGACGGGCAGCCGATTGTGTTGCTCAATGATCGGCAGACCATTGGCGGTTATCCGCGATTGGGGGCGTTGACGCCGTTGGCACTCGCGCGGCTGGCGCAGTGCTTGCCGGGGGCGAAAGTGCGGTTGCGGCCTGTGGTGCAGGAGGTGGCGCATCGCGAACAGGTCGAGTATTTGCAGCGATTTTCAAACCGCTAAAAGCTTCGCGGGCAAGCCTCGCTCCTACAGGGTTGGTGCACGATGCACGAACACAGAAACCTGTAGGAGCGAGGCTTGCCCGCGAAGACGTTTTCACAGACAACAAAAATCTCTATTTGGACAGAAACCGCATCCCTTCCTCCAACCCCCGCAACGTCAACGGGTACATCTGGTCGTCAATCAAGTCCCGCACAATATTGGTCGACGACGTATACCCCCACGTATCTTTCGGATAGGGGTTGATCCAGATGACCTTCTTGTACTTCTCCATGAACCGCTGCATCCACACATAACCGGCTTCTTCGTTCCAGTGCTCGACGCTGCCGCCGGCCTGGGTGATTTCATACGGTGCCATCGCAGCGTCACCAATGAAGATCACTTTGTAGTCGGCGCCGTACTTGTGCAGCAGGTCCTGGGTCGACGTGCGCTCGGAAGTGCGGCGCATGTTGTTCTTCCACACAGACTCATAAATGAAGTTGTGGAAGTAGAAGTACTCCAGGTGCTTGAACTCGGTCTTGCAGGCCGAGAACAGTTCCTCGCAGATCTTCACATGCGCGTCCATCGAGCCGCCGATGTCGAACAGCAGCAACAGCTTGACGGTGTTACGCCGCTCCGGCCGCATCTGGATATTCAGCAGGCCGGCATCGCGCGCGGTGTGGTCGATAGTGCCGTCGATGTCCAGCTCTTCCGCCGCACCCTGACGGGCGAATTTGCGCAAGCGGCGCAGGGCGACCTTGATGTTGCGCGTGCCCAGTTCCACCGAGTCGTCGAGGTTCTTGTACTCGCGCTGATCCCACACCTTGACCGCTTTGCCTTGGCGCTTGCCGGCATCGCCGACGCGAATGCCTTCCGGGTTGAAGCCGCCGGAGCCAAACGGACTGGTGCCGCCGGTGCCGATCCATTTGTTACCGCCGGCATGGCGTTCTTTCTGTTCTTCGAGGCGTTTCTTGAATTCTTCGATCAGCTTGTCCAGACCGCCGAGGGACTGGATCGCGGCCCGTTCTTCTTCGGTCAGGGAACGCTCGAATTCCTTGCGCAGCCAATCTTCAGGAATCAACGCCTGAAGGTGATCGTCGAGTTTCTCCAGGCCATTGAAGTAGGCGCCGAACGCGCGGTCGAACTTGTCGAAATGCCGTTCGTCCTTCACCAGAATCGCCCGGGACAGGTAATAGAACTCGTCCATGTCGGCGAAGGTCACGCGTTGTTTCAGCGCATTGATCAGGTCCAGAAGCTCACGCACCGAGACCGGCACCTTGGCTGCGCGCATTTCATTGAACAGGTTGAGCAGCATGGCGATCAGCCTCTTAGCGGGTGCCGCGACGGCTCATGAACGCCAGGCGCTCAAGCAATTGAACATCCTGTTCGTTCTTCACCAGGGCGCCTGCCAAGGGTGGGATCGCTTTGGTCGGATCGCGTTCGCGCAGTACGGCTTCGCCGATGTTGTCGGCCATCAGCAGCTTCAGCCAGTCCACCAGTTCCGAGGTCGACGGCTTCTTCTTCAGGCCCGGGACCTTGCGCACGTCGAAGAACACGTCCAGCGCTTCGCTGACCAGGTCTTTCTTGATGTTCGGGTAGTGCACGTCGACGATTTTCTGCAGCGTCACGCGATCCGGGAACGCGATGTAGTGGAAGAAGCAGCGGCGCAGGAAGGCGTCCGGCAGCTCTTTCTCGTTGTTGGAGGTAATGATGATGATCGGGCGTTTCTTGGCCTTGATGGTTTCGTCGATCTCGTAAACGTAGAACTCCATCTTGTCGAGTTCTTGCAGCAGGTCGTTCGGGAACTCGATGTCGGCCTTGTCGATTTCGTCGATCAGCAGAATCACTCGCTCTTCCGACTCGAACGCTTCCCAGAGCTTGCCCTTTTTCAGGTAGTTGCGAACGTCGTGGACTTTTTCCGTGCCCAGTTGCGAGTCACGCAGGCGACTGACCGCGTCGTACTCGTACAGGCCCTGATGCGCCTTGGTGGTGGACTTGATGTGCCAGGTGATCAATTTTGCACCGAAGGACTCGGCCAATTGCTCGGCGAGCATGGTTTTGCCGGTGCCTGGCTCGCCCTTGACCAGCAGTGGACGCTCCAGGGTAATGGCGGCGTTGACCGCCAGCTTCAGGTCATCGGTGGCGACGTAGGCCTGGGTGCCTTCGAACTTCATCTGCTAATCCTCGAACGGTAAGCCGACCTGAATCAGGCAGGGCGGGGCGCAATAAGTGTAGTGCCCGACTATAACGCGCAGGCCGGTCGACTGTGAACGCAGACGGCTTATTCAGTCTCTGAATGGGGCGTCACTTGGTGACTTAACCCTGATCCGGTTTCGGCCGCTCATACCGGGCATTGAATGCCTGAACGAAACCATTGCGTAAAATCTGCAAAAACGCCTGGAACGCGCTGATATCTTGTCGATGCACGTTGCCGCTCAGTTCTACGCGAGTAGCAAACTGGTTCTTGCCCTGGTTTTTCAGCACGGTTTCGGAGCCGCCGACAATGGCCTCCCAGATGGACCGGAACAGCCCTTTGTCCTTGTTTTCCACGTCCTGCTGCCAGTTGAACACGTCCACGTCTTTGAGCAGCGGCTTGATATAGCCGGTCAACTGGGCTTTTTTGGCCTGCGCTTCAATGACTACATCGCCGTGACCGGCGTTGAAGTCGAATTTGCCATAGGCCGAGGCGAAGTCGTTCATGCGCTTGAGCTCGATATCCTTGGCGCGCAGGCGGAATTCGAAGTCTTCGAAATTGCTCAAGGGGTCGAAGGTGGCTGTGGTTTCCAGTGGGGCGTGGCCCAGCAACAGGGCCTTGCCTTCAAAGCGCGCGTCGCGCTTGCCTTCGGTGTCGACCACGTTGGTCAGGTTATAGAGGCTGGCGTTGACCTGAGTGGCGTTCATGTTGACGGGGGGCTTGGAATTGAAGTTTCGAAAGTTGATCTTGCCGTCGTAGATGCGTATTTCGTTAAAGGTGAACGGCGCCAGTTTGCTCAACTGTGCGCGCCAGTCGGTGCCTTGACCGGTCTGGGAGTTTTGTTTGTTGGCGCCGCCGTCGACGAAGTTCACCTCAGGGTTGAAGAACTGCACTTCGGCCACCACAGCGCGGTCGGACCAGAGTGAGTGCCAACTGACAGACAGGTCGATTAGCGGTGCATTGACGAAAGGCACCGGGACCTTGCCGTCGACCTTGACGATTTTCAGCCCGTTGATCTTGTAGGCGCCGCGCCACAGTGCGAGGTCGACGTCGGTGACCTGGCCCCGGTAATCGCCCATGTCCGCCAGTTTCTCGTTCAAGTAATCGCGCACCAGGTAGGGCAGGGCGAAGTGCAGGGCAATCAGCAGCACAGCGAGACCGGCGAGGGTCCACAGGGGCCAACGGTATCGACGTTTCATGGCGGCAAATCTCTGACGATGTAAAGCCATTGACTGCGGTGTTTACCGGACGTTCGACCTGACTGGACGACCACTGGCAACAGGCATACCTTTGGGGGCTTATTCAACGCTGTACAAGGACCCAGCCATGAGCCGTATATACGCTGACAACGCCCATTCCATTGGCAATACGCCGCTGGTGCAGATCAACCGCATTGCCCCGCGCGGTGTGACCATCCTGGCCAAGATCGAAGGGCGCAACCCGGGTTACTCGGTCAAATGCCGGATCGGCGCGAGCATGATCTGGGACGCCGAAAGCTCCGGCAAACTCAAGCCTGGCATGACCATCGTCGAACCGACGTCGGGCAATACCGGCATTGGCCTGGCCTTTGTTGCCGCGGCCCGTGGTTACAAGTTGATGCTGACCATGCCCGCGTCGATGAGCATCGAGCGACGCAAAGTCCTCAAGGCACTGGGCGCCGAACTGGTGCTGACCGAACCGGCCAAAGGCATGAAGGGCGCCATTGAGAAGGCTTCCGAGATCCTGGCCAGCGATCCGGCCAAATACTTCATGCCGTCGCAGTTCGACAACCCGGCCAACCCGGCCATTCACGAGAAAACCACCGGTCCGGAAATCTGGAACGATACTGACGGCGCAGTCGATGTGCTGGTCGCGGGCGTTGGAACCGGCGGAACCATTACCGGTGTTTCGCGGTATATCAAGAATACCCAGGGCAAACCGATTATCTCGGTAGCCGTGGAGCCGGTGGTGTCGCCGGTGATTACCCAGGCGATAGCCGGTGAAGAGATCAAGCCGAGCCCGCACAAGATCCAGGGGATCGGTGCCGGTTTTGTCCCGAAGAATCTGGACTTGTCGATCGTCGATCGGGTTGAGTTGGTCACCGATGACGAATCGAAGGCCATGGCGCTGCGCCTGATGCAGGAAGAAGGGATTTTGTGCGGTATTTCCTGTGGCGCCGCGATGGCGGTGGCGGTGCGTCTGGCCGAAACACCGGAAATGCAAGGCAAGACCATCGTGGTGATCCTGCCGGATTCCGGTGAGCGCTACTTGTCGAGCATGTTGTTCAGCGACCTGTTTACCGAGCAGGAAAATCAGCAGTAGGCGCTGCCTGCGATGGTTTGATCTTTTGGTGAGAGGGCTGATTCAGGTCAGCCCCCGTTCAGGAACCTTATGTTAATAAGTGCTTTATTGCACAAACCTTAATACTGAATGTCGAGTTTTGCGGGTTTTTCCCGAGGCCGGTAGTGTTTATCATGGCCGGCTGCCACGTCGGGTAAATGGCGTTGTGCGAAGAGCCTAACCTCAAGGAGCCGTAGATGACCTTTTCCTTTGCCGCGAAAGCGTCAGTGTTGCTGCTATTTCTGGGCAGCACCCTCTATGTGCATTTGCGCGGCAAGGCGCGATTGCCGGTTCTGCGTCAATTCGTCAATCACTCGGCCTTGTTTGCACCTTACAACGCCTTGATGTACCTGTTCTCCGGCGTGCCGTCCAAACCCTATCTGGACCGCAGCAAGTTCCCGGAACTGGACGTGCTCAAAGACAACTGGGAAGTCATCCGCGACGAAGCCATGCACCTGTTCGACGAGGGTTACATCCGCGCCGCCGAAAAACACAACGATGCGGGGTTTGGTTCGTTTTTCAAGAAAGGCTGGAAACGTTTTTACCTCAAGTGGTACGACAAACCCCTGCCATCCGCTGAAGCCTTATGCCCGAAAACCGTGGCGCTGGTGAGCAGTATTCCCAACGTAAAGGGTGCAATGTTCGCGTTGCTGCCGGGTGGCAGCCACCTCAACCCGCACCGCGACCCGTTTGCCGGTTCGCTGCGCTATCACCTGGGGCTGTCGACGCCGAACTCCGACGATTGCCGTATCTTTGTCGACGGCCAGGTGTATGCCTGGCGTGATGGTGAAGATGTGATGTTTGATGAGACCTACGTGCATTGGGTCAAGAACGAATCCGAGAAAACCCGCGTCATTCTGTTCTGCGACATCGAACGACCGCTGAGCAACCGCGTCATGACCTTCATCAACCGCTGGCTCAGCGGCTTGCTCGGTCGCGCCACCGCACCTCAGAACCTTGATGATGAACGTGTCGGCGGGATTAATCAGGCGTATGCCTGGAGCAAGAATTCCAGCGACAAGGTCAGTGGTGTGGTCAAACGCTGGAAGCGTCGTAATCCCAAGGCGTACCGCGTGCTGCGGCCGGTGTTGGCGGTGGTGGTGCTGACGTTGTTGGGGTATTGGTTGTTTGCGTGACTGGATTCAAAAGAAAACCGCTCCTTGGGAGCGGTTTTTTTATGAGAAGAATTTAAATGGCGCGCCCGCGACGAGGTGTCGTGACTGGCCCTTTGTCCAAGTCATTGCAATCCATGTCCGCCGCTGGTTATAGTCGGCGCTCGGTGGTTCTGTTACCCACCGCCCACCCCATCAAAAAAGATCAGCCCATGCCAGCTTCCCTCATCAATGCGGTAGTCGATTCAGCGGTCAACGCTGGCGTCGTGCCGTGCGGGAATAAGCAGCCTGCGCAGATCAGTCATTACCCCCCACCTGTCAGTAGCACGCCGGTGTACGCAGTCGTATCACCGCCGGGCGTTGGCGTTTCGGGCTGATCAGCGTTCTTTGCTGTTCTGCGCGCCCGCCTGAAAAAAACTACTGTATTTCAGCTTCGGCTGAGTTGGCTTCTTGCCTGACTACAGGTGGTATTCATGTTTGTCCTGTCGAAAAAATCCGCGCTCGCGGCGGCGTCCACGAGCCTGTTCGTTCTGCTGTGGAGCAGCGGTGCGATCTTCTCCAAATGGGGCTTGGCCCACGCATCGCCCTTTGCCTTTCTGCTGATTCGCTTTGCCATCGCCTTGTGCGGATTGATGCTGCTGGTGCCGTTGCTCAAGCTGAAATTGCCCAAGGGTGGCAAAGCGATGTTGTATGCGATGGCCACGGGCGTGGTGTTGTTGGGGGCTTATCAGATTTTTTATCTGCTGGCCCTGGACCTCAAAGTCACACCGGGCGTTATGGCAACCATCATGGGTGTGCAGCCGATTCTCACGGTGGTGATCATGGAGCGTCAGCGCTCGGCCAGCCGGATGTTCGGTCTGGCGCTGGGCCTGGTCGGGTTGATCATGGTGGTTTACCAGGGCATCGGTCTGGCGGGCATGTCTTTGGCCGGGATGCTTTTTGGTTTGCTGGCGTTGGCGAGCATGACCTTTGGCTCGATCATGCAGAAGCGCATCACCGACAATCCCCTCGGCACACTGCCGGTGCAGTACCTCGCGGGGCTGCTGCTCTGCGGGATCTTCGTGCCGTTCCAGCCGTTTCATTTCGAACACGGCAGCGGGTTTATCGTGCCGGTGCTGTGGATGGGATTGGTGGTGTCGGTGCTGGCAACGTTGCTGCTGTACCGCTTGATCGCCCGGGGCAATCTGGTGAATGTCACCAGTCTGTTTTACCTGGTGCCGGCCGTGACGGCGGTGATGGACTACCTGATTTTCGGTAATCGGCTGGCGGTATTGAGCATGCTCGGCATGCTGCTGATCATCGTCGGGCTGGTATTTGTGTTCCGTAAAACAGCGTAAAGCAGCGTGAAAATGAAAGGCCCGGAGCATTGGCTCCGGGCCTTTTTTATTTGGCCAGCGCGTGCTCGGCCCGCACCGAATTCATGAACGCCTGCATCGCTGACGATTGAATGCGGTGACGGCGGGTAATCAGCCCGTACGGCGGCAGCCGTGCTTCAAACTTGATCGGCAACACCGCCAGCAAATCACGGCCCGGGTAATCCTCCACCACCGACACCGGTGTGACGCCCAGCATGTCGGTCTGCTGGATCAAGGACAGCAAGGTCATGATCGAGGTGGTCTCAACGATGCTGCTGGGGATGTCGACCCGCGCATTGTGGAATACCTGATTGATGATCGCGCGCATCGGACTCGGTTGCTGTTGCAGCACCCAAGTCATGTTCTGCAACTCGGCCCAGCTCAGGTTTTTCTCTTTCGCCAACGGGTTCTGCGCGCCGGAGATGACGCACAAGGCTTCTTCGCCGAGGCTGTCGAACAGCAACTCTTCGGCCCGTGCGCCCGCCGGAATCCGGCCCAATACGATATCCAGCTGGTCCTGCAACAGCGCCTGCACCAGCACGTCGCTGGTGTCGACCTGAATGCTCATCGACAAGCGTGGATGGCTTTGCTTCAAGGTCGCGATGGTGCGGGTCAACAGCCCCGAGGCCAGCGCCGGAATCGCACCGACCGCGACCCGGCCAAGGTTGCCGGATTCGAGCGCGACCAGTTCTTCACGCATGCCGCTCAGTTCAGCAAACACCATGCGCGCGTAGTAGATGACGGTTTCCCCGAACGGGGTCGAGCGCATGCCCCGGGGCAGACGCTCGAAGAGTTCGACGCCGAGCAAGTCCTCGGCTTCGTGCAACATCTTGGTGGCTGCCGGCTGGGTCATGCCGATGTGGTCGGCGGCGCGGCGCAACGAGCCGAATTCCTGCAATGCCAGCATCAGCCGCAGTTGGCGCAGACGCAGTCGACTGTGGATCACATTGGCAGCAGGAATTCGGGTCATGGGCCGTGCTCGCAATTAGGACTGCGGCAAGCCTGACAACAAATGCCAGGCGTTGCCAGCATTGCCGTGTTACAGCACCGATTTAGGCTTGGCGACCTGGGGTTTGCGCAGCCCCGTCAGGGTGCCCAGCGCCTTGGAAATCAACGGCCAGAACAGCATCAGCAACGCCGCCGTGGTCAGGCAGCCCACTAACGGGTTGGACCAGAAAATCCCCACGTGGCCGTCGGAGAACAGCATCGACTGGCGGAACGCATCTTCCGCTTTGTCGCCCAGTACCGCCGCCAACACCAGCGGCGCAATCGGGTAACCGAGTTTCTTGAACAGATAACCCAGCGCACCGAAGCCCAACATCAACACCACGTCGACGAACGAGTTGTGCACCGAGTAGGCACCGATGGCGCAGACCATGATGATAATCGGCGCGATGATCGAGAACGGAATGCGCAGGATCGAAGCGAACAGCGGCACGGTGGCCAGCACCACGATCAGGCTGACCACGTTCCCGAGGTACATGCTGGCGATCAGGCCCCAGACGAAATCGTGCTGCTCGACGAACAACGTCGGGCCAGGATGCAGGCCCCAGATCATCAACCCGCCGAGCATGACCGCTGCGGTCGCCGATCCGGGAATGCCGAGGGTCAGCATCGGCAACAGCGCGCTGGTGCCGGCGGCGTGGTCGGCGGTTTCCGGGGCGATCACGCCTTCGAGTTCACCCTTGCCGAAGTTCTCGCGGTTCTTCGAAAAGCGCCGCGCCAGGCTGTAGCTCATGAACGAGGCCGCCGTCGGGCCACCCGGTGTGATGCCCATCCAGCAACCGACCAGGGTGCTGCGCAGGATCGTCCACCAGTAACGCGGCAACTTGGCCCAGGTGCGCAGGATGACCATCGGCGTGATGCGCGCATGCTCGCCGCGAAACACCAGGCCTTCCTCGACGGTGCAGAGAATTTCGCCGATCCCGAACAAGCCGATCACGGCCACCTCGAAGCTGATGCCCGTCATCAACGCCGGCTGATCGAAGGTCAGGCGCAGGTTGCCGGAGACAGTGTCCATGCCCACGGCGGCCATGGCGAAACCAATCATCATCGCCACCACGGTTTTCAGCGGCGGATTCTTGCTCATGCCGATGAAGGTGCAGAACGCCAACAGGTACACCGCGAAGAACTCCGGCGAACTGAAAGACATGGCGAATGCGGCAATCTTGGTCGACAGGAAGGTCAGCAACAACACCCCGGCCAGCGCGCCGATCAGCGCCGAACTGAATGCGGCCGTCAACGCTTCGGCAGCGCGACCTTCGCGGGCCATCGGGTAACCGTCGAACGTAGTCGCCACCGATGAGGGCTCACCGGGGATGTTGAACAGAATCGAGGTGATCGAACCGCCGAACAGCGCGCCCCAATACATGCACGACAGCAAAATGATCGCCGACACCGGCGACATGGTGAAGGTCAGCGGCAGCAACAACGCCACGCCATTGGGGGCGCCGAGGCCGGGCAATACGCCGACCAGAATGCCCAGCAGCACGCCGATCACCATCAGGCCGATGTGGCCCGGGGTGAGGATCAGGTTCATGCCTTGCAGCAGGGAATCGAATTCGCTCATTTGAAACTTCTCCCGGCCAGTGCAATCCAGTCGCCCATCGGGCCGGCATCCAGCGGGACCTTGAACCACAACGCGAAAATCAGGTAGCTGGCCAGCACCGCGCCGAGGGACACGGTGCCGATCATCCATTTGCCGTAAGGCTTGGCGCGCACCTTGTCACGCCACATGAACCAGGCGATGAAGCAGGCCGAGGCCACGTAAATGCCGGTGAACGGCATGGCGCCGACGAACAGCGCAATCGGGATGAACACCGACAGCACTTGCTTGAATGCACTGCGGCTGACGAATGCAATGCTCAGGGCGTGCCAGCGCACCACGGTCAACACGCCGTTGCCCACGCTCGCGGCGCTCAACAGCAATCCGATGTAGAAGGGGAAGTAACCCGGCTCGGGGCCTGAATCGCCCCAGCCGATACCTTGTTCGAGACTGCCGAACATCACCACCGCGCCGATCAGCGTGGTGAAGAGTGTCAGGCCGAGCTCGACCCAGCGGGTACCGACCAGCGCCGGTGAATCCGAAGAATGGGACATGAAAGCACCTCCAGAGGTGACGGCCGTGCGCACGCGCACGGCCGTGAACAACTCAGTTTTTCAGCCAGCCGGCTTCTTTGAACACCGGGGTGACGCGGGCGGTGTCTTTCTCAATGTAGGCAGTCAGCGGCTCGCCTTCGAGGAACGTCGGCACCAGCGCGTTCTGCTTCACGTAGGCCTTGAACTCTGGAGTCTCGGTGACTTTGCGCATCAGCTCGACATAGAACGCCCGCTGTTCGGCGGTGACGTCGCCGGGCATGAACACGGTGCGCGGGAAGCGGTATTGATCGATACCCAGGCCTTGTTCGTGGCAGGTCGGAACGTCGGCCCAGGATTTATCACCCGCGACTTTCTCGGTGTAGCTCATGCGTTCCTTGCTGAACACACAGAGCGGTTCGACCTGGTCGCCGCGCCATTGGCTGATGCTTTCGCTGGGGTTGTTGACGTTGGCGGCGATGTGTTTGCCGGCCAGTTGGGTCGCGGCTTCGCTGCCGCTCTTGAACGGGATGTACACCAGTTTGCTGTTGTTGGTCTGGTTCAGCAGCAGGGTCAGGGTCTGGTCGACATCCTTGGACTGACTGCCGCCCATGCGCAGTTTCGACGGATCAGTCTTGGCCGCTTCGTAGAAGCCTTTGGCGTCTTTCCAGGGGGCATCCTTGTAGCTCCAGAGAATGAAGTCGTCCTCTGCAACGGCCGCCACGGGAGTCAGCTCCTGCCATTGATAGCCAAGCTTGGAAACCAGCGGCAACAGGTAGATGTTGTTGGTGCCGATCACCAGTTTTTCCGGATCGCCCTTGTTCATTTTCAGGTCAAGGAACGCTTCGGCACCGTTGCCGCCGCCCTTGTTGAGGACGATGGTATTCACGTCGAGGAACTTGTGTGTGGTGATGATCGACTGGATCAGCCGACCGAGCTGGTCAGTACCGCCGCCGGGGCCGCCGGCAACGAGGATTTCGACGTTCTTGTCCGGCTGCCAGGCAGCGTTGGCGAGTGCGGGGAGGGCGCCGGCGGCGACCAGTGTGCAGCCAAGAAACAGACGGGATGTGCGACGGACGAATGCATTTCGCATGGAAGGGCCTCGTTTTTTGTAATTGTTATGAATGACTTGTCGGTGCTCAAAAGCTGCAAGCCTGGACTGAGTGTGGGAAGCCTCCGCTTCGGCGTCTAGTCAAAACAATACATACACCGATAGCCTGCGGTTATATGTCATCAAGGGCAAATACGTGACGAGGGCTGGAAACTGTGTGCCAGAGCGTTTTGAGAGGAAAGTCAGTCAAGGCGGCCGGCGATGAAAGCCCCCTGAAAGCGCGGTATGCCATAACCCGAGGCTATCGCCGTATCTCAATCATTGATTAGACGGTTATCACCGAGCCTTCGATAGTGCTCATCAGCGCGGCGAACCGGCCTCGCACGGCATTCACAACAATAAGAAACGAGGTACGCACCATGGCTCGTCCCAGTGCTTCCCTGCATCTGCCTGGCGCAGCTGCCCAACCGATCGACGCGGCCACACCCCTGGCCGGCACCACCAAAGCCAGCAGCGTGCGCTGGCGGATCTTTGCGATCGTCTTCGCGCTGACCATGGTCAACCTGATCGACCGGGTCTCGCTGTCGATCGCCATGCCGACCATTGCCCATGAATTTTCCCTGTCGCCAAGCATGCAAGGGCTGATCCTCAGCAGCTTCTTTTGGGCGTATGCGCTGTTGCAGATTCCCGGTGGCTGGCTGATCGATCGCTTCGGCCCGCATCGGGTCATCAGTTGGTCCACCGGGTTGTGGGGCACCTTTCAAGTGTTGGCGGCGTTTGCGACCGGCGGCTTGTCATTGCTGTTCGCCCGCGTTGCACTCGGGGCCGCCGAAGCGCCGTTGTTCCCGTCCGGTGGCAAGCTGATTTCCCTGTGGCTGGCGCCGAGCGAACGCAGTCGCGGCGCGGTGCTGATGGACAGCGGCAGCCCGTTGGGCGTGGCGCTGGGCGGGTTGATCATTGCTTACCTGATTGCATCCCTGGACTCGTGGCGCCTGGCCTTCGTGATTGCCGGTATCGCGACCCTGGTGCTGGCCTGGCTGGCCCGGCGTTATCTGCGCGATGACCCGGCCACTCACCCGCAAGTGAATGCCGAAGAACTGGAGAAGATCAACGCCGGGCGCGCGACGCCGGCTGCCGAAGCTGCCCGTGTGCCGGTCAAAGGCCTGGGCATCGCGGCCCGTTCCCTGAGCGGCTTGCTGATCGGCCGTGCCAGTTGGGCGATGGTGTATTTCGGTTTGCTGACCTGGGGCCCGAGCTATCTGGCCCAGGCTCGCGGCTTCGATATCAAAGGCATCGGCGCGGCCACCTTCGTGATTTTCGTGTGCGGGGCCCTGGGTTCGTTGACCGGTGGTTTTCTCTGCGACGGGCTGATCCGCAAGGGTGTCAGCCGTGGCGTGGCGGTCAAGAGCCTGCTGGCGTTTTCCGGTGTGGTCGCCCTCGGCGCCTTTCTGTTGTTGCCGACGCTGAGCAATCCGTTTGCCGCCGTGGCGTTGTTGGCCATGACCGCGTTTTTCCTGATGTGGGGCAGCCTCTACTGGAGCTTCCCTGCATTGCTGGCGGCACCGGCGCGGGTCGGGTTGATCGGCGGCGTGATGAACATGGCCGGCAGCACCGGCGGGATCGCGGTACCGATCCTGGTGGGCATCATTGTGCAAATGACCGGAGGTTTTGCGCCGGTGCTGGGGTTCTTTGCCGTGTGCTCGGCAGTCTTTGTGCTGGCGACGTTGTTCATCAGTCTCGACGAGGTGCGCCATGGCTGAACACTTATCTGGCGAAGCATGGAACGGTCCGATCATCGATGCCCATCATCACTTCTGGGACCCAACGATCAATGACCATCCGTGGCTGGCGCCCGAAGCCAATATCCCGTTCCGCTACGGCGACTACAGTGCGATTAAACGGCGCTATTTTCCTGAGGACTATTTCGCTGACGCCGGCCCGCACCGTGTGGTGCAAACGGTGTACGTCGAGACCGAATGGGACCCGCAAGACCCGATTGGCGAAACCGTTTTTATCGAAAGTCTGACGGCCCGTTACGGCGTACCCAATGCGGTCGTGGCGCAGGCCTGGCTCGACCACCCGGACGCCCTCGCGGTACTGACCGAACAAGCGAGTTTCAAATGCGTGCGCAGCGTGCGTCACAAACCGGGTGGAGCGACTTCACCGGCGCAGGTTGGTCATGTGCGCAGCCTGATGAGCGACGAACACTGGCGGCGCAGTTTTGCCGCCCTCGAAGGGCTGGGGTTGCACTTCGATTTGCAGACCCCCTGGTGGAACCTGCACGAAGCCGAACGGCTGGCTCGGGACTTTCCCGGCACTACGTTGATTCTCAACCACGCAGGGTTGCCCAATGACCGCAGCGCCGAAGGCCTGGCCGGTTGGCGCCTGGCGATGGCTCGGCTGGCCAAATGGCCAAATGTGCAGGTGAAGATTTCCGGCCTTGGCCAGAGGGGCCAGGCATGGCGCGCCAAGGACAACGCCTGGATCGTGCGTGAAGTGATCGCCATGTTCGGCACTGACCGGGCAATGTTCGCCAGCAACTTCCCGGTGGACAGCCTGTGCGGCTCGTTCGACGACATCTACAGCGGTTTCAAATCCATCGTTGCTGATCTGCCGAGCGCCGATCAGGAGCGACTGTTCTACAGCAACGCGCAGCGGGTTTATCGCTGCGAGCCTTGCGCCGTTGACCGCCAATGGCCTGAACCCTTGAGGAGTGAAGCATGAACAAAACAACCATCGCGATGGTGCTGGGTGACCCGGCAGGCATCGGCCCGGAACTGATCGCACGCCTGCTTGCGGAGCCTGAAGTGCGCAGCCAGGCCAATGTGATCTTGATCGCCGACGAGGCCGAAATGCGTCGCGGCATGCGCATCGCCGGGACGGAGTTTCCTTACCGTCGCGTCGAGTCGCTGGATCAGTTGGAGTTTCATGATGACACACCGCTGTTCTATGACTTTCGTGGAGACACCGTCGGTGAATTTCCACGCAGTGAAGCCAGTGTCATCGGCGGTCGCTACAGCCTCGACACGCTGGAACAAGCCCTGCGCCTGACCGAGGCCGGGACCACCGACGCGGTGTTGTTCGGGCCGTTGAACAAGACCTCGCTGCACATGGCCGGGATGGCCCACAGCGATGAGCTGCACTGGTTCGCCGAGCTGCTGGATTTCCACGGGCCGTTCTGCGAATTCAACGTGCTCGACAACCTCTGGACCTCCCGCGTGACCTCCCACGTGGCATTAGCGCAAGTGCCAGGCATGCTGACCCAGACGCGGGTAGTGGAAGCGATCCAGTTGATCGACACCGCGCTCAAGCGCAACGGCCTGGAAAAACCGCGCATTGGCGTGTGTGGGCTGAACCCGCACAACGGCGACAACGGCTCGTTCGGACGCGAAGAACTGGACATCATCGGCCCGGCGGTTCGTTCGGCCCAGGCGCTGGGGATTGCGGCCGAAGGGCCATACCCGGCGGACACGATTTTCCTCAAGGTCCAGGGCGATGCCAGTGCCTTTGACGCGGTGGTGACGATGTATCACGACCAGGGGCAGATCGCGATCAAGTTGATGGGCTTCTCCCGAGGCGTGACGGTGCAGGGTGGCTTGCCGATCCCGATTACCACGCCGGCCCACGGCACCGCCTTCGACATCGCGGGGCAGGGCAAGGCCAACGTCGGCGCGATCCGCCAGGCCTTCGAAATCGCCTGCCGAATGGGCGTCAACAACTACTGACACAACACTGATCCCCTGTGGGAGCGAGCCTGCTCGCGATAGCGGTCTGAGAGTCACTAAAAAGGTGGCTGCACTACCGCTTTCGCGAGCAGGCTCGCTCCCACATTTGTTTTGTGTGTGGCTGATAACCCTATCCACTCACTATTCGGTTTTTCCTATCACCGCAGGTTATCGCCGGATACGCATAAGTGATTATCCGCACCCCCGAGCGCTGGCTAAAGTCGCTCCATCGAATGCCGGAACCCGCCCCCCGCGCGGTTTTGTGCAGCGACCCGACAACTACAAAAAGCCGGCAGCGCAAGGAACTGTATTCATGAAAATCAAAGCCATCCGTACCCGCGTTTTTGAGTGGAAAGGCAAAGTCGTTCCGCCTCAAGCACACTTCTGCACCAACGCCAGCGACATCCTGTTCGAACGTGGCGACGCCATGGGCTCGTTCCGTTTCCATGGCTGGCTGGTGGTGGAAGTCGAGACCGATACCGGCCTCGTCGGCATCGGTAACTGCGCCCTGGCGCCGCGTGTGGCCAAGGAAATCATCGACACCTACCTGGCGCCGATTGCCATTGGCGAAGACCCGTTCGACAACGAATACATCTGGCAGAAAATGTACCGCCAGAGCCACGCCTGGGGCCGCAAAGGCATCGGCATGGCGGCGATCTCGGCGATCGACATCGCGATTTGGGACATCATGGGCAAAGCCGTGAACAAACCGGTGTTCAAACTGCTCGGCGGCCGGACCAAGGAAAAGATCTGGACCTACGCCTCCAAGCTCTACGCCAATGACAACCTCGACCTGTTCCTCGAAGAGGCCCAGGGCTATCTGAACCAGGGTTTCACCGCGCTGAAAATGCGTTTCGGCTACGGCCCGAAAGACGGCCCGGCGGGCATGCGCAAGAACATCGAGCAAGTGCGTGCCCTGCGTAACCTGGCCGGTCCCGACATCGACATCATGCTCGAGTGCTACATGGGCTGGACCCTGGAGTACGCCCGCCGCATGCTGCCCAAACTTGCTGAATTCGAACCACGCTGGCTGGAAGAGCCGGTGATTGCCGACGACATCGAAGGCTACATCGAGCTGAAGAAGATGGGGATCATGCCGATCTCCGGCGGCGAGCATGAGTTCACCTCCTACGGCTTCAAAGACCTGCTGGAACGCCGCGCCGTCGACGTGATCCAGTACGACACCAACCGCGTGGGCGGTATCACCGCAGCGCGCAAGATCAACGCCATGGCCGAAGCCTGGTCGGTGCCGGTGATCCCGCACGCCGGGCAGATGCACAACTACCACCTGACCATGTCCACCACCGCCTCGCCGATGGCCGAGTTCTTCCCGGTGTTCGACGTCGAGGTCGGCAACGAACTCTTCTACTACGTGTTCAAGGGCGAGCCGCAACCGGTCAACGGCTACATCCAGCTCGACGATGACAAGCCCGGCCTGGGCCTGGAAATCTCCGATGAGTACTTGAGCGACTTCAACATCATCGAGTGATCCAAATCCCAATTTTCTGGAGGCCGTCATGCGCCTGATTCAATTTGAAAACACTGCCGGTGAACGCCAGGTGGGTCTCGTCGAGGGCTCGCAGGTAAAGGTGCTGCAAGGCACCCGTAGCACCCGTGAACTGGCCCTCGCGGCGATTCGTGCCCAACGCAGCCTGCAAGAAGAAGTCGCACTGCGCGGCACCGAACCGGGACCGGATTACGCACAGCTGTTGCAGCAGGGCAAAGTCCTGCCGCCGCTGGACCACGAAGACCCAGCCCATTGCCTGATCAGCGGCACCGGACTGACCCATTTGGGCAGCGCCTCGGCGCGGGACAAAATGCACCAGCAGGAGGGCGCGGTCGAAGCCGGCATGACCGACACCATGCGCATTTTCAAATGGGGCCTGGAGGGTGGTAAACCGGCGGCCGGGCAGGTCGGGGCGCAACCGGAATGGTTCTACAAAGGTGATGGCAGCATCGTCGTACGCCCCGGCGCGGATTTCCCGGTGCCGCCGTTTGCCGAAGACGCCGGCGAGGAACCCGAGCTGACCGGCCTCTACGTGATCGGCGACGACGGCCAGCCGTACCGCGTCGGTTATGCCTTGGGCAACGAGTTCTCCGACCATGTGATGGAGCGGCGCAATTACCTGTATCTCGCCCATTCGAAACTGCGCTTCTGCGCCTACGGTCCGGAGCTGCGCGTCGGCGAGTTGCCCAAGCACCTTGCAGGCACCAGTCGGATCAAGCGCAACGGCGAAACGATCTGGGAAAAGGAGTTTCTCAGCGGCGAAGACAACATGTGCCACAGCCTCGCCAACCTCGAATTCCACCACTTCAAATACGCGCAGTTTTTGCGTCCCGGCGATGTCCACGTGCATTACTTCGGCACCGCAACGTTGTCGTTTGCCGACGGGATAAAAACCCAGCCGGGCGATCGCTTCCAGATCAGCCTCGATGAGTTCGGCGCGCCCCTGGAAAACGGCATCGGCGAAAGTGCCCAGCCGTTGGCCATCGGCCAGGTGCGCACGCTTTAAGTCTTCAATCACCGGCGTTGTCGGCCGGTCAAGGGATCACTCATGACCACGCTACTCGGACACAACTACATCGGCGGTCGCCGCAGCGCCAACGGTACGCAACAGCTGCAAAGCCTCGATGCAACGACGGGCGAAGCGCTGCCGGTCCGTTTTTTCCAGGCCACTGAAGCGGAAGTGGACGCGGCAGCCAGCGCTGCGGCCGCTGCCTACCCGGTTTACCGCAACCTCAGCGCGGAAAAACGTGCGCTGTTCCTCGACGCTATCGCCGATGAAATCGATGCTCTGGGCGATGACTTCGTCGCCACCGTGTGCCGCGAAACCGCGTTGCCGGCCGGGCGTATCCAGGGTGAGCGCGGGCGCACCAGCGGCCAGATGCGCTTGTTTGCCAAGGTCCTGCGTCGCGGCGATTTCTACGGCGCGCGCATTGATCGGGCACTGCCGGATCGCCAGCCGTTGCCACGTCCGGACCTGCGTCAGCACCGCATCGGCCTGGGGCCTGTCGCCGTGTTCGGTGCCAGCAACTTTCCGTTGGCATTTTCAACCGCCGGTGGCGATACCGCTTCGGCGCTGGCCGCCGGTTGCCCGGTGGTGTTCAAGGCGCACAGCGGGCACATGGCGACGGCCGAGTGGGTCGCGGACGCAATCATCCGCGCCGCCGAGCGCACCGAAATGCCGCCCGGCGTCTTCAACATGATCTACGGCGGGGGTGTCGGCGAATGGCTGGTCAAGCATCCGGCGATTCAAGCGGTGGGCTTCACCGGTTCGCTCAAGGGCGGCAATGCCTTGAGCCACATGGCCGCGACCCGACCACAGCCGATTCCGGTGTTTGCCGAAATGTCGAGCATCAACCCGGTGTTCCTGCTGCCCGAAGCGCTCAAGGTTCGCGGTGAGCTAATCGCTGCGCAACTGGCCGGTTCGGTGACCCTGGGTTGCGGGCAGTTCTGCACCAACCCGGGCCTGGTCATCGGTTTGCGTTCGCCGCAGTTCAGCCAGTTCCTGGAAACGTTTTGCGCCAGCATGAACCAGCAACCGGCCCAGACCATGCTCAATGCCGGCGCGCTGGTCAGTTACAGCCGAGGCCTTGGCGAGTTGCACGAACATCCGGGGCTGACGCACTTGGCGGGCAAGCCGCAACAGGGCAATCAGGCACAACCGCAGGTGTTCAAGGCTGACGTCAGTCTGTTGTTCAAGGGCGATGAGCTGCTTCAGGAGGAGGTGTTCGGACCGACCACCATCGTCATCGAGCTTGAGGACCGAGCGCAGCTGGCGGCAGCGTTGCACGGTCTGCGCGGGCAATTGACGGCGACGCTGATTGGCGAGACGGACGAGTTGCTGGAGTACCGTTGGCTGGCGGAGTTGCTGCAGGAAAAGGTCGGGCGGATTCTGCTCAATGGCTACCCGACCGGGGTCGAGGTATGTGAGGCGATGGTGCATGGCGGGCCGTATCCGGCGACGTCTGATTCGCGCGGCACATCGGTTGGCACCTTGGCGATTGACCGGTTCCTGCGGCCGGTGTGCTTCCAGAACTACCCGGATGCGTTGTTGCCCGAGGCGTTGCAGAACGCCAATCCGCTGGGGATTCGGCGGTTGGTGGATGGGGAGGTGAGTCAGTCAGCGTTGTAGTCTCTACCGCCTTCACGAGCAGGCTCGCTCCCACATTGGATTTGCGGTGAACACAAAATCCTGTGGGAGCGAGCCTACTCGCGAAGGCGTCATCAGCCACACCGCCAAACTACTTGGCAGTCACCTCAGCCACTTTCACCACCGCCGGCTTCAACACCAGCCACAACGCCGCCGCAATCAACACCCCGCCATAGATATGCGCCATCGACAACGGCTCATCCAGCAACAGCGCTCCCCACAACACCCCGAACGGCGGGATCAGGAAGGTCGTGGTCATCGACCTCACCGGCCCGATCGAGCTGAGCAGGCGGAAGTAAATGATGTACGCCAGGGCGGTACACATCAGTCCCAATCCAAGCAACGACAACCAGACATTCCAGCCGCCCCAGCTTGCCGGTGGCTGGCTGATCACGCTGTAGCCGAACAACGGCAACAGGAACAGCGTCGCCCCGAGCATGCTGCCCAGCGCTGAAAGACGGCTGTCGAGACCGCCGGCGTGGTCAAGCCAGCGGCGGGCCAGGAACCCGGCAAAGCCATAGCAGGTGGTGGCGAGCAGGCAGGCGGCGGCGCCCATCAACAATTCCATGTCGAACGCCACCGGACCGGCACGGGTCAGCACGCCTACGCCAAACAGCCCGAGGAACACCCCGCCAAGCTTGGCCGCGGTGAGTTTTTCATGGAAGAACAGGCCGCCGATCAACACGCCCATCAGCGGCGTGGTGGCGTTGAAGATCGCTGAGTAACCGGCCGGCAGCACTTGGGCGGCCACGGAATAGAGGGTCGCCGGAATCCCGGAGTTGATCACCCCGAGCAACATCACCGTCTTGAGTTTGCCTTTGAAGTCCCAGCTGATGCGCATCAGGCCGAGAATCACCAGCAAGCCGACGGCGGCAATCGACACGCGGAAAAAGGCCGTGGGGATGGTGCCAATCACCGGGGCGATGATGCGCATGAACAGAAAGCTCGCGCCCCAGATCGCGGCCAGCGACAGCAATCGGAAAATATCGACAGGACTCACGGTGCACTCCTTCC
The DNA here is from genome assembly GCF_058797635.1 of Pseudomonas sp. GW823-FHT02C02. NCBI lineage: Bacteria > Pseudomonadati > Pseudomonadota > Gammaproteobacteria > Pseudomonadales > Pseudomonadaceae > Pseudomonas > Pseudomonas sp. GW823-FHT02C02. The sequence continues at coordinate 303,094 of NZ_JBXAJV010000007.1, forward strand.
TTGATGGGGACGAGAGTGTTGCCGAGCGCCTTATCCATGGCAACCGAAAAACGAGCATTTAACTCGAGCCGAAAATTACGCTTCTCCTGCACCCGGTTCACTGGCTAAGCTCAGGGCTCACGAATTCCCGCAGAGGTCTCACCCATGCCGCAGCAATGGCCAGCCGCCGACATCGCCCGAATGATCCTCGATGGCTTTGACGATTACCGCGAGCATTTCCGCCAGATCACCGACGGCGCTCGGGCCCGCTTCGAGCAGGCCCAGTGGCAGGAGGCGCAAATCGCCTCGGCCGCGCGGATCAATCTGTACGAAGAAAAAGTCAGTGAAACCGTGGAACGGCTGCGCGTCGCGTTTGACAGCGACACGCTGGACGTCAGTTGCTGGCCTCTGGTCAAAAGCGCTTACATCACGCTGATCGACCTGCGTTTCGATGATGAACTGTCCGAGACCTGGTACAACTCGATTTTCTGCGGGCTGTTCAGCCATGACCTGATCAGCGACGGCTGCATGTTTATCCACACCACCCGGCCCAGCCTGCGCCGGGCCCGCGCCGCGCAAACCCGAACCTATAAGCCCCAGGGCCAGTTGTCCGGCATGCTCGCGAGCATTTTTGCCGATTACAGCTTCAGCGAGGATTACGCCGACCTGGCCGGCGACCTGCACCGCCTCGAAGCCCAACTGCGTGAGAACCTGCCGGATTGGGTATGCAAGGACCCTGAACTGAGCGTCGAGCTGTTCTCCTCGGTGCTCTACCGCAACAAAGGCGCGTACCTGGTGGGGCGCATCTATACCCGGGACGAACAATGGCCGCTGGTGATTCCGCTGCTGCACCGTGAAGGGCGCGGGATTCAGATCGATGCGCTGATTACCGACGAAGCCGATGTGTCGATCATTTTCTCGTTCACCCGTTCGTATTTCATGGTGGATGTGCCGGTGCCGGCGGAGTTCATCGGCTTCCTCAAGCGCATCCTGCCGGGCAAGCACGTCGCCGAGTTGTACACCTCCATCGGCTTCTACAAACACGGCAAGTCCGAGTTCTACCGGGCGCTGATCAATCACCTGGCCAACACCGACGACCAATTCATCATGGCCCCCGGCGTGCGCGGGATGGTGATGAGCGTGTTTACCCTGCCGGGTTTCAACACCGTGTTCAAAATCATCAAGGACCGTTTCTCGCCGTCGAAAAACGTCGACCGTGCCACGGTGATCGAAAAATACCGTTTGGTGAAAAGCGTCGATCGCGTCGGACGCATGGCCGATACCCAGGAGTTCGCCGATTTTCGCTTCCCGTTGAGCAAGTTCGACCCGGCGTGCCTGGAAGAGCTGCTTGAGGTGGCGGCGTCCACGGTGTCGGTGGAAGGCGACACCGTGCTGATCCGTCACTGCTGGACCGAGCGGCGGATGACGCCGCTGAACCTGTACCTGGAAAACGCCAACGAGGCGCAGGTCCACGAGGCCCTGGAGGATTATGGGCTGGCGATCAAGCAACTGGCGGCGGCGAACATCTTTCCCGGCGACATGCTGTTGAAGAACTTCGGCGTCACCCGGCACGGTCGCGTGGTGTTTTATGACTACGACGAAATTTGTTTCCTGACCGAAGCCAACTTCCGCCACATCCCGGAACCGCGTACGCCGGAAGACGAAATGGCCTCCGAGCCGTGGTATTCGATCGGGCCGCTGGATGTGTTTCCCGAGGAGTTTCCGCCGTTCCTGTTTGCCGATTCCGGGCAAAGGAAGCTGTTTGACCAGTTGCATGGCGAGCTATACAACGCCGATTACTGGAAAAGCCTGCAGGAAGCCATTCGTGCCGGCAAAATCATCGACGTATTCCCGTATCGCCGCAAAGGCCTGGATAACGAATAAACCCCTGAGTGAACCCCCTGTGGCGAGGGAGCTTGCTCCCGCTGGGTCGCGAAGCGACCCTAAAACCATCCACCGCGCAGCTTCAGACAAAACTCGATGACCGGACTACGACTGCTGTGCAGCCGAGCGGGAGCAAGCTCCCTCACCACAAAGGCAGGTTGAATTCGTCGCCGAGCCCCCAAATCTGCGACAATCCGGCCCCTGCGCCACTAGACGACTTTTGCGTACCTGATGACTGACGAATCGCCTTCCATCGACAAACTGCTGAAAAACCTCGATCACGCCATGCTCGCCGACCGCCACCGGCTGCGGCGGCAGTTGCTTGAGCTGCGCAAGAAACCTGACGAGGCCAAGCTGGCCCAGTGGGTGACGCGCATGCAGGCGTCCTGTGACCAGGTGCTGGCGCGGCGTGCCAGCCTGCCGGTGATTCGTTACGACGACAGTTTGCCGATCGCCGCCAAGCGCGACGAAATCAAGGAAGCGCTGCTCAAGCATCAGGTGCTGATCATCGCCGGCGAAACCGGCTCGGGTAAAACCACCCAGTTGCCGAAGATCTGCCTGGAAATCGGCCGCGGCCAGCATGGCTTGATCGGCCACACCCAACCGCGTCGAATCGCTGCGCGCAGCGTGGCCAGCCGGGTTGCCGAAGAACTGGCGACGCCATTGGGCGCGCTGGTCGGCTATCAGGTGCGGTTCGAGGATCAGAGCGACTCCAACACCCTGATCAAATTGATGACCGACGGCATCCTGCTGGCGGAAACCCAGAACGACCGTTACCTCGAACGCTACGACACGATCATCGTCGACGAAGCCCACGAACGCAGCCTCAACATCGACTTCCTGCTCGGTTACCTGAAAACCCTGCTGCCGCGTCGCCCGGACCTGAAAGTCATCATCACCTCGGCGACCATCGACCTGGAACGCTTCTCCAGGCATTTCGATGACGCACCCATCGTTGAAGTTTCGGGCCGGACTTTCCCGGTTGAAACCTGGTATCGCCCGCTGACGCTTGAGCAGGACGAGGAGGGCAACCGCGTCGAGGACGACTTGACCGTGGATCAGGCGATCCTCGCCACCCTCGACGAAATTGCCGCGTTCGAACGTAGCGAGCGCAAGAGCCCCGGCGACGTGTTGGTGTTCCTGCCCGGCGAGCGCGAGATTCGCGACGCCGCCGACATGCTGCGCAAGGCCCAGCTCAAGCACACCGAGATTCTGCCGCTGTACGCGCGCTTGTCGCCGGCCGAACAGCAGCGGATTTTCCAGTCGCACCCTGGCCGTCGCGTGGTGCTGGCGACCAACGTCGCGGAAACTTCGCTGACGGTGCCGGGCATCCGTTACGTGATCGACAGCGGCACCGCGCGCATCAGCCGTTACAGCTACCGCGCCAAGGTTCAGCGTCTGCCCATCGAAGCCATTTCCCAGGCCAGCGCCAACCAGCGTAAAGGTCGATGCGGTCGGGTCGAGCCGGGTATTTGCATTCGCCTCTATGGCGAAGACGACTTCATCGGTCGCCCTGAATTTACCGACCCGGAAATTCTGCGCACCAACCTCGCCGCCGTGATTTTGCAGATGCTGCACTTGCGCCTCGGCGAGATCACCGACTTCCCGTTTATCGAACCGCCGGATGGCAAGGCGATCAGCGACGGTTTCAACCTGCTGCAAGAACTCTCGGCCGTGGACCGCAACAGCCAGCTGACCCCGCTCGGCCGCCAGTTGGCGCGCCTGCCGGTGGACCCGCGCATGGGCCGCATGCTGCTGGAAGCGGCGAAACTCGGCAGCTTGCAGGAAGTGTTGATCGTCGCCAGCGCCATGTCGATTCAAGACCCGCGCGAGCGTCCGCCGGAGCGCCAGCAAGCGGCGGATCAAGCCCACGCACAGTGGAAAGACGTGGATTCGGATTTCGCCGGGCTGGTCAATCTGTGGCGTGGTTTTGAAGAACAGCGTCAGGCCCTGACCGCCAGCCCGCTGCGCAATTGGTGCCGCAAGAACTTCCTGAATTACCTGCGTCTGCGCGAATGGCGCGACTCGCACCGTCAGTTGAGCCTGATCTGCCGCGACATGCAGTTGAGCCTGAACAAAGAGCCGGCGGATTACCCGAAGCTGCACAAAGCCGTGCTCTCGGGCCTGCTCAGCCAGATCGGCCAGAAAACCGATGAGGGCGATTACCTCGGCGCCCGTCAGCGGCGTTTCTGGATTCACCCGTCCTCCGGGTTGGGCAAGAAGCGCCCGCAATGGCTGATGACCGCCGAACTGGTGGAAACCACCAAGCTCTATGCGCGGATGGTGGCCAAGATCGACTCGGACTGGATCGAGCCGCTGGCCGGGCACCTGATCAAGAAAAACCACTTCGAACCGCACTGGGAGAAAAAGCGTGGCCAGGTCGTGGCCTTCGAGCAGATCACGCTGTTCGGGCTGATCGTGGTGGGTCGCCGGCCGGTGCATTACGGGCCGATCGATCCCGTGGTTTCTCGTGAGTTCTTCATTCGCGAAGGCCTGGTACGCGGCGAGATTCAATCCAAGGCCAAGTGCCTGACGGCCAATGCGCAACTGCTGGAACAACTCGACGAACTGGAAGCCAAGGCTCGGCGTCGCGACATTCTCGCTGACGAAGAAACCCTGTTCGCTTTCTACGATGCGCGTTTGCCGGCGGAGATCCACCAGACCGCAACGTTCGACAGCTGGTACCGGGTCAACAGCCAGAAAGACCCGCAGCTGCTGATCATGCGCGAAGAAGACGTGCTGGCCCGTGAGGCCAGTGAAGTCACCGCCCTGCATTACCCGGACACCTTGCACATCGGCGATCTGGAACTGGCCCTGAGTTACCACTTCGAACCGAACCACCCGCGCGATGGTGTGACCCTGCGTGTGCCGGCGCCGCTGTTGCCGATGCTGCCGCCGGAACGTCTGGAATGGCTGGTGCCGGGCGTGATCGAGGCCAAGTGCATCGCGCTGGTGCGCAACCTGCCCAAGGCCCTGCGCAAGAATTTCGTGCCGGTGCCGGACTTCGTCAAAGCCGCGTTGCAGCGCATGACCTTCGCCGAGGGCTCGTTGCCGCAGGCGTTGGGCCGCGAGCTGCTGCGCATGACGGGCGCGCGGGTCAGCGATGAGGCGTGGGCGGAAGCTTCACAGCAAGTCGACAGTCATCTGCGCATGAACCTGGAAATCGTCGACGGCCAGGGCAAGTTCCTCGGCGAAGGGCGAGATCTGGCCGAGTTGACCGCACGCTTTGCCGAAGCCAGCCAAGCCGCGTTGGCCGTGCCGCAAACCGCGAAAAACCAACAGCCGGTGGAGCCGAAAGTCTTTGCCGCCGTCGCCGAGAAAACCCAGCAGAAGATCGCCGGGTTGTCGATGACGGTGTATCCGGCGCTGGTGGAAGAGAGCGGGACAGTCAAGGAAGGGCGTTTTTCGACCCCCGCCGAAGCCGAGTTCCAGCATCGCCGCGCCTTGCAGCGATTGCTGATGCAGCAGTTGGCCGAGCCGGCGAAGTTCCTGCGCGGCAAGCTGCCGGGGCTGACCGAGCTGGGGCTGATGTACCGTGAACTGGGGCGCATTGATGCGCTGGTGGAAGACATTCTGCTGGCCAGCCTCGACAGTTGCATTCTCGAGGGCGAAGACCCGTTGCCACGGGATGGCGCCGGGCTGGCCTCGTTGGCCGAGCGCAAGCGCGGTGGCTGGACTGAGCACGCCGAGCGCCTAGCCAAGTTGACGCTGGAGATTCTCAAGCACTGGCACGGCCTGCAAAAACGCTTCAAGGGCAAGATTGATCTGGCGCAAGCCGTGGCCCTGAACGACATCAAGCAACAGCTCAGTCATCTGGTGTATCCGGGGTTTGTCCGGGAGACGCCGATGCAGTGGCTCAAGGAATTGCCGCGTTACCTGAAGGCTGTCGAGCAACGCTTCGAGAAGATTGGTGCACAGGTGCAGAGGGATCGGGTCTGGAGTGGCGAACTGTCCGGTCTCTGGACCCAATACCAGACCCGCGCCAACAAACACGCCCAGGAAGGCAAGCGCGATCCGCAACTGGAGCTCTATCGCTGGTGGCTGGAGGAATACCGGGTTTCGCTGTTCGCCCAGCAACTGGGGACCAAAGTGCCAATCTCCGACAAGCGCCTGAACAAGCAATGGACCCAGGTCGAACCCTGACCCCGAGACTTGTGCAATACCTGTGGGAGCGAGCCTGCTCGCGCTGGCGGCATCACAGTCGACATAGATGTTGGAGGTGATGGCCCCATCACGAGCAGGCTCGCTCCCACAGGTTTTTGTATTGCCTGGCAGGTGGGAGTCATCGAGCAAAATGGCGCCAAAACCCAATGTTTATGGCAAACTTCGCGCCTATAAACGCCGGTCCCGCAGTTTTGAGCCTCTCAAGGTTCGGGCGGTACGGAATAAAGCGATGCCAGGTGTGCTTTCCGTGACGGGAACAGACCCTTTGTGTGTTGGTACGTCGGTGCCAACGCTTTCTGCCTGAACAGATTAGAGAAACGACCATGCATAACGTCGTCATCAGCGGCACCGGCCTGTACACCCCGGCCAACAGCATCTCCAATGAAGAGCTGGTGCAGTCTTTCAACGCTTACGTCGCGCAATTCAACGCCGATAACGCCGACGCCATCGCTCGTGGCGAAGTCGAAGCGTTGACCGAATCCAGCGCTGCGTTTATCGAAAAAGCTTCCGGTATCAAAAGCCGCTTTGTGATGGACAAGGATGGCATCCTCGACCCGCAACGCATGGCGCCGCGTCTGCCTGAGCGTTCCAACGACGAATGGTCGGTGCTTTGCCAGATGGCCATCGGCGCAGCCGAACAAGCCTTGCAGCGTGCCGGCAAGACCGCCGCCGACATCGACGGCGTCATTGTGGCGTGCTCCAACCTGCAGCGCGCCTACCCGGCCATCGCCATCGAAGTCCAGGAAGCGCTGGGTATCCAGGGCTTTGGTTTCGACATGAACGTGGCTTGCTCCTCGGCGACCTTCGGCATCCAGGCGGCCGCCAACAGCGTGCAACTGGGCCAGGCCCGGGCAATCCTGATGGTCAACCCGGAAGTCTGCACCGGTCACCTGAACTTCCGCGACCGTGACAGCCACTTCATCTTCGGCGACGCGGCGACGGCGGTGATCATCGAGCGTGCCGACCTGGCGACCTCCCCGTACCAGTTCGACATCGTCAGCACCAAACTGCTGACCAAGTTCTCCAACAATATTCGCAACAACTTCGGCTTCCTCAACCGCGCGGCGGAAGAGGGCATCGGAGCCAAGGACAAACTGTTCGTGCAGGAAGGCCGCAAGGTGTTCCGCGACGTCTGCCCGATGGTGGCCGAGCTGATCGCTACGCACCTGGAAGAGAACAAGCTCAACGTCAGTGACGTGAAACGTTTCTGGTTGCACCAGGCGAACCTCAGCATGAACCACCTGATCGTGAAGAAACTGCTGGGCCGCGAAGCCACCGAAGAAGAAGCCCCGGTGATTCTCGACACCTACGCCAACACCAGCTCCGCCGGGTCGGTGATTTCCTTTCACAAACATCAGGATGATCTGCCCGCCGGTTCCCTGGCCGTGCTCAGTTCGTTCGGCGCGGGTTACTCGATTGGTAGCGTGCTGTTGCGCAAGCGTTGAGGGAAAGGCTGTCGTTATTTCCGTTGATTTGCGGTGGTTTTTCCTACAGCCGAAGCAGTCGGGACGCTGTAGTTTTCGGAAATGACAGCAGGACGTTGCCGACGGCGACGCCCTGCTGACTCATTTTTCGAGGTCAGGACAAGGGGTTTGTGAATGGCGGCTGACGACGCGCAACTGCTGCAACGATTGCTGGCAGGTGAACAACAAGCCTTCAAAGAGTTGGTCAGCACTTACCAGAGCCCGATGCGTGCAGTCGCTTATGCGATCGTCGGCAACCGGCATGCTGACGAAGTGGTGCAGGATGCGTGGCTGTCGGTCGTGCGCAACCTGAGCAAGTTCGAGGCGCGTTCGAGCCTCAAGACCTGGTTGCTGACCATCACCGCCAATGCGGCGAAGGGCCGTTACAAGCAGAACCGTCGCGAGGTGCTGCTTGATGACCTTCCATCGCCCCATGGCACGATTGATGATGATCGTTTTTCGTCCGCTGATGGCCATTGGCTGGTGGCGCCGTTCGCCTGGCACCAAGACACCCCGGAGGCGTTGCTCACCGAACGCGAGTTGCGCGAGTGCCTCGAACACACGTTGCTCAGCCTGTCGGAACTGCAAAGCAGCGTCTTGCTGTTGCGCGAGCGTCAGGGACTGGAACTGGAAGACATCTGTAATCTTCTGGACATATCGCTCTCCAATGTTCGCGTGCTGCTGCATCGGGCACGGTTGAAGGTCTTTGCGACCGTGGAGCATTTTGAGGAAACCGGCGAATGCTGACCTGTAAGGAGCAAGTGGCACGCGCCAGTGATTATCTCGATGGCCAGTTGAGCTTTAGGGAGAAGTTGCTGGTGCGGCATCATTTAATGTTCTGCCCCAATTGCCGGCGGTTCATTCGTCAGATGCGTTTGATGCAGCAGACGCTGCGCGTCTTGCCGGAGGAGGCTGTGCCGGAGGTCGATGCACTCGCCGAACGTCTCGCTGCGGAGCGTCGCAAGGACATTCCGTAAAGTCGTGGCGTTATCGCAGGGAACAGAAGCAGGCCGGCGTGGATGCATCGAACGGATGATGGGGATCGATCCATCCACGCCAGACTGTAAAGCGCCTCAAGCGTCCATGACCTGAGGCGTGGAGCGGTACTGCTTAGAACTTGGCTTCGGCGTCCAGTTGCAGAGTGTTGATGTCCGAATCCTTGAGGTTGGCGTTGGTGTAGTCAGAGTTAGCCATGAAGTACGTCGCGCCCAGGGCGAAGTTCTTGTCCAGCTCGTAACTCACTTTCAACTTGCTGCCACGCGAACCGGTGAAACCGTTGGCGAAGTCGGAGTCGGTGAAGGCGCCGACCACGGCGTTACGCTGCACGTCGCGGTAGTTGTAGTCCACGGCGAAGCCATAGAACTTGGTCTTTACACCGGCCAGCCAGGCAGAATCCTGATCGTTGCTGGCGTCTTTGTTGTTGACGTACTGACCGTACAGCGAGAGCGGCAGTGGCAGGCCGGTGATGTCGATCTGACCAAAGCCTTCGTACAGTTTGAATTGCTCGTTCGGGGTGTTGCCGTTGGTGGCCAGTACGGACGGGATGCTGGTGCCGCCGGCGGTGATGTCGTCGTCGTTGTCGTAGCCGTAGACGCTGCCACCCAGAGTCAGTTTCAGGTTGTCGGTGAGGGCGAAGCGCGCGCCCAACTGGCCGGCGTACAGACGCAAGTCGTGCTTGAACTGTACGCCGTCGCCGTCGACGTTGTCCTTGAGGGTGTAGTGGCCGGCGCTACCGAACACCTCGGTGCTGGCGCCCAGCGGGTATTTATACGACACGGACAGACCTTCAGGGCTGATGTCGCTATCCCAGATGATGTCGCCCATGCTCACCCATTGCTGTGGCATCTTGCCGCCAACGATGTGCAGGTTCTTGATCGCGTCCGGGTGGTAGTCGACGTAACCCTGGTCCAGCCAGATCGACTTCTTGTCGAAGTAGTTGTCCAGGCTCTGGTTGGTGGAACGCGCGTCGTCGTTGTTGCCGGTGGCGATACGGATACCGGTGTCGACTTGCGGGTTGATTTCGGTATAGGCACCCAGACGGGCACGAACGCGCTGACGGTCCTGGTCCCGGTTGTTCGAGACACCATCGTTCTTGACCGTTTCCTGACGGAAACGCACGTCGCCCTTGAATTGGGTCTTGGCAGCCCAGGCCAGTTTCTGGTCGAAGGTGCTCAGCTCATTGGTTTTCTTCGCGGTGGCCGCGATCTGCTCGTTGGTCTCTTGCTGAGCCTGACGGGCGATTTGCTGATCTTTTTGATCCCTGGCCAGCTCGGCTTGCAGTTCGCTGTATTGCGCATTGGTAATCGAGCCGTTTGCCTTAAGCATGTCGAGCAGTTTGGCGTCGACTGCGGCACTGGCCGGAACACTCATGGCCAGCAGCAGACCGCCACACAGGGCCGCCGCAGTTTTCGTGGAAGCAAGACGCATATCAATCTCCGAAGATGTAAGGGGATGACTGAGCCATCCGGGACACAACCGACCGTTGAGGGACGGAAACAGTGGCCGGGTAGAACCCGACGCTCTAAAAACTGGCGCCAGTATCGCGATGGTTTATTACAGAGCGGTGGCAAAGTGATGGCGTCTCGATGACGATACAAAGACCGTATGAACTTTTGATCCAGAACCCTGTCAGGCGGTTTTGACGGATGTGTAATGGCGGGCGATAGGCGATACTCGCCGGGCTGTTACGCGAAGAAGTCGAGAGGGTGTCAATGCCGCTGCAACGTCTGGAAAGCCTGTCCGATATTGGTCCGCGCACGTGGGATGCCCTGGTGCCGGAGAATCAGCCGTTTCTACGCCATGCCTTTCTCAGTGCACTGGAAGACAGCGGCAGCCTCGGCCCACATTCCGGCTGGCAGCCCGAGCATCTGTTGCACCTCGAAGAAGGGCGTCTGATCGCCGCGTTACCCAGTTACCGCAAGTGGCATTCCTACGGCGAGTACGTGTTCGATCACGCCTGGGCCGATGCCTGCGAGCGTGCCGGCATCGACTATTACCCGAAGCTGTTGACCGCCGTGCCGTTCAGCCCGGTCAGTGGGCCACGGTTGCTGGCGCGTAATGTCGAGGACGGTTTTGAACTACTGAAGAGCCTGCCGGGCTACCTTGAAATCGAAGAACTCTCCAGCGCCCACATCAACTTCACAGACCCTTTCACCGATGCGGCATTGGCCGAACAACCCGGCTGGTTGCAGCGGATCGGCTGTCAGTACCACTGGCAGAATCGCGGATATCGGGACTTTCAAGACTTCCTCGACGTCCTCAGTTCGCGCAAACGCAAACAGATGCGCAAAGAGCGCGAGCAAGTGGCGGGGCAGGGTATTGAGTTCGAATGGCTGGAAGGCAAGCAGCTGGATCAGGCGCAGTGGGATTTTGTCTATGCCTGCTACGCCAATACCTACGCAGTGCGTAGGCAACGGCCCTATTTGACGCGGGAATTTTTCAGTCTGTTGGCCGAGCGCATGCCCGAAGCCATTCGCGTGGTGTTGGCCAAGCAAGGTTCACGACCCGTGGCCATGGCCTTCAGTCTGGTGGGCGGCGACAGTTTTTACGGGCGTTACTGGGGCTGCCTGGCGGAGTTCGACCGCCTGCATTTCGAGACCTGCTTCTACCAGGGCATGGACTACGCAATTGCCAATGGCTTCCAGCGTTTTGACGCCGGCGCCCAGGGCGAACACAAGCTGATTCGCGGGTTCGAACCGGTGATCACCCATTCCTGGCACTATCTGCGTCATCCGGGACTGAAAGCCGCGGTCAAAGACTTCCTTCACCAGGAGCGTCTTGGGGTGTTGGCCTATGCCGAGGAAGCGAGGACCGCGTTGCCTTATCGGCAAGCATGATCCTCGCCCGTGGCCTCAAGTGCCTTCCTTGCCTAGCCAGCGATAGGTCACGCCGCCGATCACCGCGCCCAACAGAGGTGCCACCCAGAACATCCACAATTGCGCGATGGCCCAGCCACCGACCATCAGCGCCGGACCGGTGCTGCGGGCCGGATTGACCGAAGTGTTGGTGACGGGAATCGAGATCAAGTGAATCAGCGTCAAGGCCAGGCCGATGGCAATCGGTGCAAGCCCGGCGGGCGCACGTTTGTCGGTGGCACCGAGGATGATCAGCACGAACATCGCAGTCATCACCAGTTCACAGACAAAGCCCGCGGCCATCGAGTACTTGCCCGGGGAGTGTTCGCCGTAGCCGTTGGACGCCAGGCCGGCGGAGAGGTCGAAGCCTTCCTTGCCGCTGGCGATGTAGTAGATCAGAGCGGCGGCGATAATGGCGCCAATCACCTGGGCGATGATGTACGCGGGCAATTCCCGCGCCGGGAACCGACCGCCGACGCACAGGCCGACGGAGACGGCAGGGTTGAGGTGGCAACCGGAGATATGGCCGATGGCGAAGGCCATGGTCAACACGGTGAGGCCAAACGCGATGGCCACACCCAGCACCCCGATTCCGAGAGGCGAAGACGCAGCAAGCACCGCACTGCCGCAACCCCCCAATACCAGCCAGAACGTACCTAACAACTCAGTGACAGAACGTTTGAACAGCGACATGAGAGCGTCCTTGATAGGCGACCTATCGAGACTGTATCGCGTGATGCATCCTGCAGACTTACGACAGGCTCATCTCCAGAACCTTGGCTGAGTACAGCAGGGTTTCTGCGGATTTCCAGCGGCCACAAAAAACCGCCAGGGCCTGTGGTTAGCAGGCTGTGGCGGTTTTTTGGTGGATTTAGAGGGCGCTTGTGGCGAGGGAGCTTGCTCCCGCTGGACAGCGAAGCTGTCCCCATGGCAAAAACTCCACAGTGTCAGAAAAACCAGGCCGCCTGAAATTACGACTGCTGCGCAGCCGAACGGGAGCAAGCTCCCTCGCCACAAAAGCTCACTCTGACAGGTTCGGTGGTGATCTCACGATATCAATCGATACCGACAAACCCACCCGTCTGGTGCTGCCACAGCCGCGCATACAACCCGCCATGCGCCAGCAGTTCGGCGTGGGTGCCGGTTTCGGCGATCTTGCCTTTTTCCAGCACCACCAGCCGGTCCATCCGGGCGATGGTCGAGAGTCGGTGGGCGATGGCGATCACGGTTTTGCCCTGCATCAGGGTTTCCAGGCTTTCCTGGATCGCCGCTTCGACTTCCGAGTCCAGCGCCGAGGTCGCCTCGTCCATGATCAGGATGGGTGCGTCCTTGAGCAGCACACGAGCAATCGCAATCCGCTGACGCTGACCGCCGGAGAGTTTCACCCCGCGCTCACCCACGTGCGCATCGAAACCGGTACGGCCTTCGGCGTCCGACAGCAACGGAATGAACTCATCGGCGCGCGCCTTGTGCACCGCTTCCCACAGCTCGGCGTCGGTGGCATCGGGTCTGCCGTAAAGCAGGTTGTCGCGAATCGAACGGTGCAGCAACGAGGTGTCCTGGGTGATCATGCCGATGCGCTCGCGCAGGCTTTCCTGGCCGACTTCGGCGATGTTCTGCCCATCGATGAGGATTCGCCCGCCCTGCACGTCATAGAGGCGTAGCAGCAGGTTGACCAGGGTCGATTTGCCGGCACCGGATGGCCCGATCAAGCCGATTTTCTCACCGGGCTTGATCGTCAGGTTAAGGTCGCCAATGATTCCGCTCTTCTTGCCGTAGTGAAAATCCACGTGCTCGAAACGCACTTCGCCTCGGGGCACGGCCAGCGGTTTGGCCTGATCGCGGTCAGTGATGCTGACCGGTTGGGCGATGGTCCGCAAACCGTCCTGGACCATGCCGATGTTTTCGAAGATGCCGGTGACCACCCACATGATCCAGCCGGACATGTTGACGATGCGGATCACCAGGCCTGTCGCCAGGGCAATCGCGCCCACCGAGATCAGCGACTGCGTCCACAGCCACAGGGCCAGGCCGGTGGTGGTGACGATCAACAAGCCGTTCATGCTGGTGATGGCCACGTCCATGCTGGTGACCACGCGCCCGGCCAGTTGGGCTTTTTCGGTTTGCTCCTTGATAGCTTCCTTGGCGTATTGCTGTTCATGGTTGGTATGGGCGAACAACTTCAAGGTGGTGATGTTGGTGTAGCCGTCGACGATCCGTCCCATGAGTTTGGAGCGCGCATCGGAGGATTGCACCGAGCGGTCCTTGACCCGCGGCACGAAGTAATAAAGCGCGCCGATGAACCCGGCGATCCAGGTCGTCAGCGGGATCATCAGGCGCCAGTCGGCTTCGGCAAACAGCACCAGCGCGCTGATGGCGTAGATCAGCACATGCCACAGGGCATCCACCGCTTGCACGGCGGAATCGCGCAGGGCGTTGCCGGTCTGCATGATGCGCTGGGCGATGCGCCCGGCGAAGTCGTTCTGGAAGAAGTTCAGACTCTGTTTGAGGACATAGCGGTGGTTCTGCCAGAGAATCAGGCTGGTCATGCCAGGGTTCAGCGTCTGGTGCACCAGCAGGTCGTGCAGGCCGAAGAAAATCGGTCGCAGAACCAGGGTCACTACCACCATCCAGGTCAGTTCAAGTGCGTGGTCCTGGAAGAAATCGGGGTTCGGCGTGCCTTGGGCCAGGTCGATGATGCGGCTCAGGTAGTTGAACAGCGCGACTTCGATCAAGGAGGCGAACAGGCCGACAATCAGCAGGGCGGCGAAACTCGGCCAGACCTGCTTCAAGTAATAGGTATAGAAGGGGAGAACCCGATCTGGCGGAGCCGCCGTCGGAGCGTCGCGGAATATGTCGATCAGTTTCTCGAAACGGCGATAAAGCATCAGTTCTCCGCCCGCGCGCGGGCTCTCCTTTAAACGATATGAGCGGCGCCGGATGCCGGCAGCCGCTCAAGCACTCCTGTGCAGATTAGTTGATCACTTTGGCCGACTTGATGAAAACAGAGTCGGCCGGCACATCTTTCATGCCGCCTTTGGTGGTGGTCGGGGAATTGACGATGATGTCCACCACATCCATGCCTTTGACGACTTTTCCGAACACGGCATAACCATCGCCCTGGTCGAGGAAATCGTTGTCCTTGACGTTGATAAAGAACTGGCTGGTGGCCGAATCCGGGTTCGAGGTGCGGGCCATTGACAGCGTGCCACGCACGTTATGCAGGCCGTTCTTGGACTCGTTCTTGATCGGCGCCTTGGTTTCTTTTTGCTGCATCTGTTGAGTGAAACCACCGCCCTGGACCATGAAGCCAGGAATCACGCGGTGGAAAATCGTGTTGTTGTAAAAGCCGCTGTTGACGTAATCAAGGAAGTTTTTGGTACTGATCGGTGCCTTGACCGGGTCCAGTTCGATTTCGATCTGGCCGTTGGTGGTTTCCAGCAATACGTGCGGCGCCTTGGCGGCGGGCGTTGCGGCCATCAGGTTGGCGGCAAACAGAACGGAGCCGGCGACGAGGGCAATTTTTTTCAGCATGGGTCAGTGATCCTGAGTGAGGGGGTGTCGACTGCGGTGAGAAACTCGAGCAGGGTTTGGTTGAAGCGTTCGGGTTGATCCAGCGGGGTGGCGTGGCGGGAATCGGCGATCACCACCAGCCGCGCATCGGGCAGCAGTTTTACGTAGGTTTCCTTCAGCGAGACCGGCGTGTAATCGCGGTCGGCGGTGACGATCAGGGTTGGACAGGCGACTTTGGAAAGTCGTTCCTGAACACCCCAGCCAACAATGGCATCGAAGCTGGCGAGATAAGCATGTTTGTCGTTTTTTGCCCAGCGCTCGGCCATTTTCTGGCGCAAATCAGCTTGTTCGGGTTTGGGGAACAGCTTGGCACCCAAAGCCTTGCCGATGGCGCCCAGACTGAGGGCACGCATCAGGCTCCAGCGTTTGAACCACTGCCAGTAATCGTCGCGGGTGCGCAGCTTGACCTCCGGCGCACTGTTGACGATGCACAGGCTTTTAAGCATGTGCGACTGATCCACGGCCAGTTGAAAACCGATCATGCCGCCCATGGACAAGCCCACGTAATGCGTGGGGCCGAGGTTCAGGTGTTCCATCAGGGCGACCAGGTCGGCGCTGAACCCGGCAATGCTGTAACGCTCCCGGGGTTTGTCGGAGCGGCCGTGACCGCGCACATCCGGAACGATTACACGGTAATGGGCTGACAGCGCCGGGATCTGCTTTTCCCAGTCCAGGGTACTGGAACCCAGCCCGTGGACCAGCAGCAACGGCGTGCCGTGACCGTATTCCTCATAGTGCAGGTTGCAACCTTCATGTTCGAAATAGGCCATGCGGATACTCCGTGTCAGGCTTGTTCAGGGGCGGCGAACGGCGCATCCAGCGGCGCGGTGTCGAAGGTGCGCAGCAGTTCGATCAGGATTTGTGTCGCCGGGCCCAAGGGTTTGTCCTTGTTCGAATACAGATAAAAACTCGGGTTGCGGCTGCCGCCCTGGTCCAACGGTAGCAGCTTGAGCGTGCCTTCCTTGAGTTCGCGTTCGATCATGTGCCGGGGCAGCCAGGCGAAACCCAGGCCACTGCTGACAAACGTCGCCGCGGTGGCCAGGCTGCCGACGGTCCAGCGCTGTTCGGCGCCGAGCCAGCCGACGTCTCGTGGCTGCTGGCGACCGGAGTCGCGGATGACCACTTGCAGCTGGCTTTCAAGGTCCTGGAAATTAAGTTCGCGGTTGAGGCGATGCAAGGCATGTTCGGGGTGGGCGACCGCGACAAACTCGACGTCGCTCAACTCCGCGCCCAGGTAGCCCGGAATGCTGAAACCACTGATGGCCAGGTCGGCCACGCCTTCGAGCAGTACTTCTTCAACGCCCGACAACACTTCTTCGCGCAGACGCACCCGGCAACCACGGCTCTGCGGCATGAACGCGGTCAATGCGCGGACGAGGCGGGCGCTCGGGTAAGCCGCATCGACCACCAGCCGCACTTCCGCTTCCCAGCCTTGCTCCATGTGGTGGGCCAGGTCTTCCAGCTGACTGGCCTGTTTCACCAGTTGCCGCGAGCGGCGCAACAACACGCCGCCGGCTTCGGTCAGCACCGCTTTGCGGCCGTCGATGCGCAGCAGCGGCACGCCGAGCTGGTCCTGCATACGCGCCACGGTGTAGCTCACCGACGATTGCGAGCGGTGCAGCGCTTCGGCGGCCTGGGCGAAACCGCCGTGGTCGACCACGGCTTGTAATGTTCGCCATTGATCAAGGGTCACGCGGGGCGCTTTCATGAATAGCTCCTCTTGTCCTAAGCTGGCAGTCCTTATTGGAGACTGCTGAATGAAAAAATTCTGTTGTTTGGTGCTGGCGCTGCTGCCGCTGACTGCGTTTGCTTACCCGATTGATGTGGAGAAAAACCTCAACGGCATGAAGATCGACTACAACGCCCACGACACGGATAACGACATCGCATCCATTCAGGTCAACAACTACGGCGATACCGATGCGATCTGCAAGGTGGTTTTCAACAATGGCCCGGAAGCGCCGCGCACCCGCTCTATCGAAGTGGCCGCTGGCAAACACAAAAATGCCACCGCCAAGTTCACCCGCACCATCATCAAGATGCGCATCAACCTGAGCTGCACCCCCAAATGACATAAAACCCTGTAGAGGCGAGGCTTGCCCGCAAAGACGGTGTGCCAGTCGACATGGATGTTGAATGACACCGGCCCCTTCACGGGCACGCCTTGCTCCTGCAGGTGCAGGGCATGATCAGCTTATAAACGAATTTATTGATGGGTTATAGCAGTTATTTGCGCTTTTTCATCGATATGACTCTGTTTAACCTTCACTCCATCGCCTTACAGCATTCTCAGATGGAGCCTACATCCCATGTCACGCGTTCTGATCATCGAAAGCAGCGCCCGTCAGCAAGACTCGGTTTCCCGTCAGTTGACCCAGACGTTTATCAGCCAGTGGAAAGCCGCTCACCCGAACGACCAGATCACCGTGCGTGACCTCGCCGTCAACCCGGTGCCGCACCTGGACATCAATCTGCTGGGCGGCTGGATGAAACCCGCCGAACAGCGCAGCGACATTGAACAGGTCTCCCTGGAACGCTCCAACCAGTTGACCGACGAACTGTTGGCCGCTGACGTACTGGTCATGGCCGCGCCGATGTACAACTTCGCGATCCCCAGCACCCTCAAAGCCTGGCTCGACCATGTGCTGCGTGCCGGCGTGACTTTCAAGTACACCGAGACCGGCCCGCAAGGTTTGCTCAGCGGCAAGCGCGCCTACGTGCTGACCGCTCGCGGCGGGATCTACGCCGGTAGCACCGCCGATCACCAGGAACCGTACCTGCGTCAGGTGATGGGTTTCATCGGGATTCACGACGTGACCTTCATTCACGCCGAAGGCATGAACCTGGGCGGTGACTTCCAGGAGAAAGGCTTGAACCAGGCCAACGCCAAGCTTTCCCAGGTGGCCTGAGGCTTTAATCGCCAGATAATCCCTTGATGTTCAAGTGGCCTGGCGCAACCCCTTCAAGGCTTTACGCGCATCGAACCTCCCTTTGCACTTGTTGCTCCTGAGTGCTGTCGCCCGATTGAACGCTTTAGCGAGATCGGGCTTTTTTTTGCCTGGGATTTTTGGGGTTGAACACGAACCTGGAGCGAAGCTTGCTCGCGAAGACGATGTCAGATCCAACATAGATAGCGGCTGACACAGCATCTTCGCGAGCAAGCTTCGCTCCTACAGGGATCAATGTGTTCTCGTGATCGCCTGCAAAACCCGCTATCGTCGCCGCCATTCGAAACGAGGCGAGCATGGGCTATCTACTTTTTGTCACGCTGATCCAGGCGTTTTCCTTCAGTCTGATCGGCGAATACCTGGCCGGTCATGTCGACAGTTACTTCGCGGTGCTGGTGCGGGTTTTGTTGGCCGGGCTGGTATTTATCCCGTTGACGCGCTGGCGTTCAGTCGAGCCGGCGTTCATGCGCGGCATGCTGTTGATCGGCGCGTTGCAGTTCGGCGTGACCTACGTCTGCCTGTACCTGAGCTTCCGGGTGCTGACCGTGCCGGAAGTGTTGCTGTTCACCATCCTCACACCGCTGCACGTGACCCTGATCGAAGATGCCTTGAATCGGCGCTTCAATCCGTGGGCGCTGGTGGCCGCACTGGTGGCGGTGCTCGGTGCGGCGGTGATTCGTTACGACCGGATCAACCCGGATTTCTTCATGGGCTTCCTGCTGCTGCAACTGGCCAACTTCACCTACGCCGCCGGGCAAGTGCTTTATAAACATCTGGTGGCGCGCCACCCGAGCGATCTGCCGCATTACCGACGCTTCGGCTACTTTTACCTGGGCGCGCTGGCGGTGGCATTACCGGCATTCCTGATGTTCGGCAAACAGAATTTCCTGCCGGAGGCGCCGCTGCAATGGGGTGTGCTGGTGTTCCTCGGCCTGGTCTCGACCGCGTTGGGGTTGTACTGGTGGAACAAGGGCGCCTGTATGGTGAACGGTGGAACATTGGCGGTGATGAACAACCTGCATGTGCCGGTGGGGTTGCTGATCAATCTGTTGATCTGGAATCAGCATGAAGAGCTGGGGCGGTTGTTCTTCGGCGGATCGGTGATTTTGATGGCGGTGTGGATCAGTCGGTTGGGTGTACGCAGGCCAGCTATCGCATGATCATTCCCACGCGGAGCGTGGGAGCGATCAGTTCGGTGGGCTACATGATGTGTTTTTCGGGCTCGGGTATATGGCCCGCGCCTAAAACCGCCGGAAGTAACCCGCTCCGCAAGTCCCCGCCACTCGGCTGCTGATACAGGCTCAATCCGAACTCCGGCAGCACCGCCAGCAGGTAATCGAAAATATCCCCCTGAATCCGCTCGTAATCCGCCCACGCTGTAGTGCGGGTGAAACAGTAGATTTCCAGCGGAATACCCTGCGCGGTGGTTTGCATCTGGCGGACCATGCAGGTCATGCTCGGCTGAACCTCCGGATGACTCTTCAGATAGGCCAGCGCATAGGCGCGGAACGTCCCGATGTTGGTCATCCGCCGACGGTTGGCCGACATCGCCGCGACGTTGCCCTGCGCCTCGTTCCAGGCCTTGAGCTCCGCCTGTTTGCGGCCGATGTAGTCGGTCAGCAGATGCACCTGGCTCAGCTTCAACTCTTCGTCATCACGGATGAATCGCACGCCGCTGGCATCGATGAACAGGCTGCGCTTGATCCGTCGTCCGCCGGACTGCTGCATGCCGCGCCAGTTCTTGAACGACTCGGACATCAGGCGCCAGGTCGGTATCGAAACGATGGTCTTGTCGAAATTCTGCACTTTCACCGTGTGCAGCGTGATATCCACCACGTCACCGTCGGCACCGACTTGCGGCATTTCGATCCAGTCGCCGACCCGCAGCATGTCGTTGCTGGTCAGTTGCACGCTGGCGACGAACGACAGCAGCGTGTCCTTGTAGACCAACAGAATCACTGCCGACATGGCGCCCAGGCCGGACAGCAGCAACAGGGGCGAACGGTCGATCAGCGTGGCGACGATGATGATCGCGCCAAACACGTACAGGACCATTTTCGTCAGTTGCACGTAGCCTTTGATCGACCGGGTACGGGCATGTTCGGTGCGCGCGTAGATGTCCAGCAGGGCACTGAGCAGGGCGCTGACCGACAGCATCAGGAACAGAATGGTGAACGCCAGCGCGACGTTACCGAGGAATATCAGGCTGGTCTTGCTCAGCCCCGGCACCAGGTGCAGGCCGAACTGGATCACCAGCGACGGCGTCATCTGTGCCAGGCGATGAAAGACCTTGTTATGCCGAAAGTCGTTGACCCAGTGCAAGGCCGGTTGCCGGCCGAGCATTTTGGTCGCATGAATAATGAGGTAGCGCGCCACTCGTCCGAGGACCAGCGCCACCACCAGCAGCAGGATCAGTGCCAGGCTGGAATGCAGGAGCGGGTGCTGATCGAGGGCACCCCAGAGGTCTTGGGCGTTGAGCCAGAGCTGTTTGATATCCATGGGTAAAAACGGTTCTTCTGTAGGACGCGACGGGGCGATTAGAGCATCTAAGACGCTTTGCATGACGTTTTGAGACAAATCAGGCAACAAAAAAGCCACTGTTTACCGCCGTTTGCATAAAGAAACTCGGCCTCGGCGCTCGAAACCGTTACCCTATGCAGCTGTTTTTTTGTATTTCTTCGAGGTAGCACCCGTGTTTTCCCAATTCGCCCTGCACGAACGCCTGCTCAAAGCCGTGGCCGAGCTTAAATTTGTCGAGCCAACGCCTGTGCAAGCAGCGGCTATTCCGCTGGCGCTCCAAGGGCGTGACCTGCGGGTGACAGCGCAAACCGGTAGCGGCAAGACCGCTGCATTCGTTTTGCCGATCCTCAACCGTCTGATCGGCCCGGCCAAAGTCCGCGTCAGCATCAAGACCCTGATCCTGTTGCCGACCCGCGAGCTGGCCCAGCAGACCATCAAGGAAGTCGAGCGCTTTGCGCAGTTCACGTTCATCAAGTCCGGTTTGATCACCGGTGGTGAAGACTTCAAGGTCCAGGCCGCCATGCTGCGCAAAGTGCCGGACATCCTGATCGGTACGCCGGGCCGGATGATCGAGCAACTGAACGCCGGCAACCTCGACTTGAAAGAAGTTGAAGTGCTGGTCCTCGACGAAGCCGACCGCATGCTCGACATGGGCTTTGCCGAAGACGTGCAGCGTCTGGTGGAAGAATGCACCAACCGTCAGCAGACCATGCTGTTCTCGGCCACCACCGGCGGTTCGGGCCTGCGCGAGATGGTCGCCAAGGTCCTGAACAACCCGGAACACTTGCAGCTGAACAACGTCAGCGATCTGAACGCGACCACCCGTCAGCAGATCATCACCGCTGACCACAACCAGCACAAAGAACAGATCGTCAACTGGCTGTTGGCCAACGAGACCTATCAGAAGGCTATCGTGTTCACCAACACCCGGGCCATGGCCGACCGTATCTACGGCCGCCTGGTGGCGCAGGAATACAAAGCGTTCGTGCTGCACGGTGACAAAGACCAGAAAGACCGCAAGCTGGCCATCGACCGCCTGAAGCAGGGCGGCGTGAAAATCCTCGTCGCCACCGACGTCGCCGCTCGCGGTCTCGACGTGGAAGGCCTGGACCTGGTGATCAACTTCGACATGCCGCGCAGCGGCGACGAATACGTTCACCGCATCGGTCGTACCGGCCGCGCCGGCAACGATGGCCTGGCCATCTCGCTGATCTGCCACGGCGACTGGAACCTGATGTCGAGCGTCGAGCGCTACCTCAAGCAGAGCTTCGAGCGCCGCACCATCAAGGAAGTCAAAGGCACCTACGGCGGACCGAAAAAGGTCAAAGCCTCGGGCAAAGCCGTTGGCGTGAAGAAGAAAAAGGTCGACGCCAAGGGCGACAAGAAGAAAACCGGCGCCAAGGCCCCGACCAAGCGCAAGATCGCCAACCGCCCGAAGACCGACGCCCTGTCGCTGGTCAGCAAGGACGGCATGGCGCCGCTCAAGCGCCGCAAGCCGGAAGCACCGGCTGCTGAATAAGGCGTTGTCAGGTCAGTTAGGGTAGGTATGGCGAACACAAAACCTTGTGGCGAGGGAGCTTGCTCCCGCTGAGGCGCGAAGCGGCCCTGAAAAGAAGGGACTGCTGCGCAGTCCAGCGGGAGCAAGCTCCCTCGCCACAGGATCCGTGTTGCTTCTGACTGACTGGTTTTAGCCGTAGCGATCCAATAAAAACCCGGACAAGTGTCCGGGTTTTTTTATCTCCAGCGTTTGTCAGCTCCCCAACAGCCCACTGGTGTCCGCATCAAAGCGTTGTTTGGCTTGATCAGCCTTCGGTTTGAGTAGCGTGAGCAGCTCGGCCTCGCCGTACAACCGTGTGACCGCCAGTTCCTTTGGCGTCGGCTCAATCGGGATCAGCACGTCTTCAGTGTCGGCATGCAGCCAGATCGCCACCAAGTGCAGCGCCGAAACAAACAGCACCCGCAGCTCAACGGTTTTACCCTGCAGTTGCGGCGACTGTTCCGCCAGTTTCAACGCCCCGACCGTCGCAGCGGCGATGGCCCCATGATTCAGCGACGCGAACTCGACATGGCCGCGGACGTCGGCCAATTGCGCATCGGCAATCGTCACGCCATTGGAAAACACCAGGTAATGCCAATCGCCGACTTTAGCGTCTTTCAGGCCTTTGCCCTGGCTCACGTCCTCCAGGCTGAGCGAGTAACCACGGTAGGCCTCGCTCAGGCTGATGTTGCCGGGCGTGGCGCTGGCAAACTGGCGATTGACGCCGAAGCCTTGGGTTTGCAGGGCGGCTTGAAGCGCCGGACGCAATGTCTGCACGCCGTTGGAAGGCGCCTTTGGATAAGTCAGTTGCATGATGTCGCCCTCCTAGTTTTTAACGGTGAAGTAAGTGTTGGTCCAGTTGCCGCCGCCGTTGTAAGAACCGGGGAAGGAGTTCAACGCTCGGGTCGAGTAGCCGTAGATCGAGTCTGCGACCAGCACGTAGTTGCCGTTGGTGCCATAGATCGTCAGGAAGTGCGCACCGCCACCGAACCAGGCACAGCGCAAACCGATCGGTCGGCCCATGTTGATCTGATTCTGGATGGCCGACATCTGCAGCGAACCCTGATTCATGCCGTTGAAACTGCGGGTGATTCTCAGGGCTGTATCCAGATAACCATACACGTTGCACGGCCCCGGTTGATTACAGCAGTTGCGGTCCAGCGCAGTGGTGGCCACGCCGCATTGGGTCCAGGACCCGGTGCCGTAATAGTTGCCGACCGAGGCGGAAACCGCCGCCCAGCACCAGTTGGTCTGGGTTTGCTTCTGCATTGTGAAGTTGAGGCTGGCAGCAGCCAGTGCGCTGAGGGGGGCAGCCGATTCGACATCGGACAGTTGCGGGTTGAGCAGATGACCGGTCAGGCACCTTGGCAGGGTTTCGCCGGTGAATGACGTGGCTTCAGTGGTTAACATTTTCAATCCTCCATGAGTGAAAACTAGCGTCCAGCTAGTGGGTATGTAGCGGTGTGGCTGAGCGATCGGCGTATGCGGTTTGCCATGTTGGATGGCCGGCTCCGATCCGGGCTCGGGGTAACCTTAGGCAGATATATGCGTCTGTGCAAATAATTAAATGCACTAGTGCAAATTCCAGATCGAAAGGGCGGCGCCTTTGGCAGCGCCGGAAGAAGCGTCATTTTTGCGTAGGAGTGACCGAAGGCGCCAATCCCTGGTTTCAGCTCTCGGCCTTTTTGTCCGCCGTCTTCAGCTCTTTCAGCCGCTGATCAATCAGCTGGCATTTGTCGGGAAGATCCGCGCTGGCGGTGCCCAAATCCATCTTTTGCAGCTCGGCGTTGATCTCTTTGGCCTTGGCCGGGTTCTGCTCGGTGAGTTTGGTCACTTCCTTGGCCAGTTGTTCGCGCTTGGCGGTAGCTTCTTCGGGGGTGCAGGCCCAGGCAGGGAGGGCGCAGGCGAGAGTGGTGACGAGGGTGAGTTTCAGCAGGGTTTTCATTGTGAGCCTCGGTTCCGTTTCGGGCGGTTAAACGGTTGAGGCTGTTGGGCTATGAAAGTTCACTCATCATCCTTTAGTCGGGTAGACATTACCGTTCGTCGACTTTTTATCTCCTCTGGATCCAAGAATTGACGTCAGAATGATGGCACTCTAGTATCGCGCCACTATTGTGCTATCAGTCTCCATTTCGAGGGATCGAACATGTACCCACCCGCCCTCGTGGCGAGGTTGTGCCTGGCTTTGCTGTGCCTTTCTCCGTTGAATCTTGCTCATGCCGCCCCGACTCCCGGGGAAACCGACCTCATCCGTGAACGCCAGGACCGCCTGCTCGAAGAGCAGCGTCGGCGTCTCGAAGAGCTCAAGGAATTACCCGGCAAAGAAGTCAAACCCGCCGCCCCGACGGCGCCCGCCGATACCCGTTGCTTTCCGATCAAGGACATAGAGCTCAAAGGCGCCGACAGTCTTTCGGACAGCGATAAAAATCGCCTGCTCAAGCCTTACATCGGCCAATGCCTGGGCGTCACGCAGCTCAACGAACTGCTGAAAGTCATCACCGACTACTACATCGAGAAAGGCCTGGTCACCAGCCGCGCCTACTTGCCGCAGCAGGATTTGTCCGGCGGGCATCTGAAGGTGTTGGTGGTCGAAGGCAGGCTCGAAGGGTTGAAAGGTGCCGACGGCAGTAAGCTGTCGGACCGCGAACTGGGCATGGCTTTTCCCGGCAAGTCCGGCGAGCTGGTCAATCTGCGAGAAATCGAGCAACTGGTCGATCAGCTCAACCGTTTGCCATCGAATCAGGCGCAGATGGAATTGGCGCCGGGCAAGAACGTCGGCGGCAGCGAAGTGCTGGTCAAGAACACTCCACAGAAGCCGTGGCGTGCCGGGTTGTCCCGCAGCAACGACGGCCAGCGCAGCACTGGTGAGCAGCAGTGGGGCACCACGTTTGATTGGGACAGTCCGCTGGGGTTGGCGGACCAGTTGAATCTGCGCGGCGGTCACGATGCGATGACCGATCACCAGCACACCTCCAACAACGCGCTGCTCAATTACAACGATAAATGCCACGATGCAGCCATTCAAGGCAGGTCAGGTTATTTCCAACGCCGGCCGGGCGGTTACAAAGCATCCGGAGTATTTTGGCTTTGAGGATACGGCAGCACTGCGCAAGGTTTACAGGAGTGATGCTCAATTGAATGAACTTGCAGAAAATTCGATTAGAGATGTTCTACGAGGCGGGGTCAAAATCACTGGTGTAAGTGGGAGGTATCCAGCTGGTTGGGTGACCTACACATTGCCAAACGGCAGGGCGGCGAGTTGGGGAATGGATGGAAAATTTATCGGCTTCCGTGGAGTCAAGAACTGATGAAACAGCTAGAATTTGAGAAAGTAGGGGATATAAATAGTTTTTTTCCTTACTTGTGTGTTTATTTTAAAGGCGAAAGAGAGCCTTTTATGGATATTGGGATTTCTGAGAAAGAAGTCATTGAATTTACCTTTTACCCTAACAAAAAAAATGTGGTGCTAAGCATTTCTCTATGGCATGAGTTATCTGCCCGCGCCCAAGTTTTTCTAATGGCTGAATTAAAAAATAAAGAGTTCGAA
The DNA here is from genome assembly GCF_058797635.1 of Pseudomonas sp. GW823-FHT02C02. Classification (NCBI taxonomy): domain Bacteria; kingdom Pseudomonadati; phylum Pseudomonadota; class Gammaproteobacteria; order Pseudomonadales; family Pseudomonadaceae; genus Pseudomonas; species Pseudomonas sp. GW823-FHT02C02. The sequence continues at coordinate 328,563 of NZ_JBXAJV010000007.1, forward strand.
TAGAGATACAGCAGATAAATGGGGGCAGACCACGTGTTTCTTGAAAGTGGGGTAGTGCTCCTTCAACTTAAACGTGGTCTGTCCCCGAGAAACCATGTGCAGTTTCAGCGCTCTGATACCGGCTCTGCCAGACCTGACTCAATTGTTGTAAAGTACACAATTGACGGTGAAGCGAAAACCAAGCGCTTTCTAAACCAGAAGGGCGGATAATGTAATGAAAGAACAGTTAGGTATTTTAAATTCCTTGGCCGCTCTCATTTATGACGAGGCGCCGAAAGCCTGTGAAGAAATTGTTTATAAAGCTGAGCTGGATTTAGATGAGGGTTGGGTTGAGTCCAGTTTTTCATATTGTAAAGATGGAGTCCGGCATTCGGATTTTTTGTCCGATTCGTGTGAGGTGGAGGTTTCGGCGTTAGTTTCGAAGTTGAACGAGCTTATGTGTAAGCATACGGGCGGTAGATGGCGTTGCTTTGTTATGAAGTTTGACCGCAATTTTGAGGTGTCTACCGATTTTGAGTATTGAACAGGGATAAACGGGGGCAGACCACGTTTTCTGTGTCGCACTTTGGCGATCTGGAGTAAAGGGGAGTGTGAGGGGGTGGATTTATTTGTTTGGCTATGCGATGGCCAGAAAATAAATCTATAGCGTTTTTTCACAGCGGGTTTTTGGCGACGACTTCTGGGGAAGTAAAATCGTAATAGATGTCGCACTTGTCACCAAATACTTAATGTTTTTTCTCCTAAGAAAAGGGGACAGGTTTATTTTTCTGGCACCCGATGAGCAGGCCAGAAAATAAATCTTTCCCCTTTTTTTGTCCCCTTTTTTTTTAAGCATCTACTTAAATAGGTCAGTTATGTGCGATAAGCAAGTATACGATTTGACTGCGCAGGATATTGAGAAGCATGGGGTTTGGTATTTTCCTATGGATGAAACTGTCAAGGATGAACTAACGGTGCGTCCTGTGCACTCCAAAGAAGCGATTGATGCCGGTTTTCAAATAATCGTCAGAGCGTGGTTTAAAACTAAAGAGCGTGCGAGCTATGCGGGTTATATTTACTGGAGCTACAGTTCTTCTGTTGAAAATTTGAAGCCAGTGGTGTTTGTTGGGGGCGCCGGATGTATTAGCTTCTGGAGTGGAATGGTCGAGCCGAACTGGTCTGATTACTCTCCGGAATTGCAAGTTGTTCGTTCGGTTCTTCCTGTTTCGTTCTCTTCTGAAGTTCTTTTTGATCTGGGCTGTCTCTCTGGAGTCCTAGAGGGGTTGTATAGCTTTAAAGAAGGGCGAGTTACTGCTTTTGCATAAGTGAAGACTTAGGGTGTAGGAAAAAGGGGACGCCCATTAGCCGGTCTCGTAAGTAAAGGGGACAGTAAAGGGGACAGATTTATTTTTCTGGCACCCGATGAGCAGGCCAGAAAATAAATCTGTCCCCTTTTTTTGAGTAATAAAGCGGTGATGTTTTTCTCAACCTATGAAGTGCTTCCTGATGGGTCCAGACGTTTTATTACTACCATTCCGAAAGGCATGACTAAACAATGAGTAATCTGAATAGCTATCCTGACGCCAGTGAGTTGTTTGAGTTTTTTTGTACGGAACCATCGTTTTTTGACGGAGAGAAAGGACATTTCGCCTATGAAATCTCTGTGGGTTCAGAGGGCGTGTTGATTTTTTCTTTTTCCGTCGTTGAGGGATGGGTTCAGACCGTTTTAAAGTTTAAAGATAATGTGGTGACAAAGTTTCTTTCCGAAGGGATTAGTGAAGTATGGATTTCGACGGGTACTGATAATGCTCTTTGTGCGCAAGGAGGTTTTAACGGTTCAACGGTGGCGTTGCGTTTAAGGGTCTATCCAGATCTTTGTATTGATTGGTCCATTCTTGAGGATTAAGGGCTAGAAGAGAAAAGGAGGCGGGATAAACAGGGGTAGTCCACGTTTTTCTTGAAGAAAGAGCAGTGCTCCTTTCGATTTAAATGTGGTCTGTCCCCGTTTTTCTCCGATTTTCTATCTGTACTTGGCGGTTCGCGATTTGCTGCCGAAATTGAAGCTTTGATTGGGCGACGAGCTCGGCGGGGATGCCCGGGCAGACCGAAAAAAAATTCTATTTCTTAGAAAAGGGGACAGATTTATTTTTCTGGCACCCGATGAGCAGGTGTCTAGTCCTGAAATAGGTTTACACCTGTTTCACCCTAACGCCCGATGCACCGCATCGGGCGTTTTGTATTTCAAAGACAGGTGCGGTCGCTCGCCGTTGTAGATCGATACCGACTCACTCACCATCTTCTTCGCTTGCGTCAAATCCTGCGGCCGCTGAAGCATAAGCTCTGTCTTCAGTATCCCGTTGACCCTCTCTGCCAAGGCATTTTGGTAGCAGTCATAGCCATCCGTCATTGAACATCGAATGCCGTATTTCGCGTGCAACGCTTGGTACATCCCCGAGCAATATTGGATACCTCTATCTGAGTGGTGCACCAACGGCTGCTCTGTCCGACGGTGCTTTACCGCCCAGCTCAGCGCGTGTGCTACCGACTCGGCATGAAGGCTTTCATGGACGTGATAGCCCACGATCTTTCGCGAAAAAGCATCCGTCACAAGGCTCAGATAAGCCTGTCCCGTCCTGAAATAGGTTTACACCCGTTTCAGGACTAGACAGCTGTGTGACCGGAAAATAAATCTGTCCCCTTTAGTCCAGTACAATAATTCAAGTCTTCAACCAAAGGATTTTCAATTGAGTATAGGAGGAAAGACGCTCCAAGCTGACCCTTATCTCAGTGTTGGTGCGCCTGTTTATTCTGGCACTACGACATCAGATGTAATGAGCTATTTTAGACAGTTGACAGGAACTGAATATATGCCAGTCGTAAAGTCGATTCCCGGGAAAGGGGATGTTTATGCTGCAACGATTACTTCTGGAGCTAACGCAGGTAGCAAAATTACGTTGAGGAATTTCTCGAACTCAACTCAACAGTCAGGCGCAACTTGGACCATAGACGTAATAAATCCGTCTATTAATGCTGGAAAACGAATCGAGATTAAATTTAAATGAATATAGATTTTTTGTACTCAGCTATTCTAAGTAGCTCCTTCGGCCTATCAATTGGATCGATTTGGCAGCACTTAAGTGTGGAAATTTCGCACTTGAAAATAAGTGATGAAGAAAGAGCGGAAATTTTTTTCGAATTACTGAGGCGTCTAATGCTCGAAGGGCATTTAAAGCTGGCGTCAGATGGAAATTATCTCTCTGGTAGTATTGATGAGCAAATTAGTATCATTGCACTCGCGTGGCCTGTTCACCCTGAGGAAGATGAACTTGATGGTTTTGGATTTTGGTTTTTAACTACCGTTCCGGTTGGAGTAGTATGGTTCACCTCCGCTGGCCAGGAGATATGGACATAATTTATCTAGGTTAGTTGGTGCAAAAGCTACAGGTGAGGCTGTAGACAATGCAGCGCATAATGCCGCCAGCTATGCTGGATTGAAGCTAGATCTCAAGACAACGGAGGCAGCAAATAGCATTGTCGACAGTCTGCGAACGACGGGGCAGCTTCCGAGTAATTACGTTACTAAGGCACAGGCTGCTCAACAAGGATGGCAGCCCGGAAAAGCACTGAACAACAGTGTTCCAAGTGGGCAGTTGGGTGGTGACGTTTTTGCTAACAGTACGAACATTCTCCCGTCATCTGCAGGTAGGACATGGTTTGAGGCGGATGTTGGGCTTACTAGTACTATGTCCCGTAGTAATCAGCCAGGAACAAGGTTGTTATATTCCAGTGATGGCCTACTATACATAACGACTGATCACTATAAGACTGTGGCACCTATTGGGAGTTGGAAGTGAGGTGGCGTTCGTGGATGTTGTAATTTGTGGTGAAAAAATAATGAGTGAAATGGACTTTCATCAGCAATTGGCGACAGCACTAGGTGTGCAGGAGTTTTATGGTTTCAATCGAGACGCATTATGGGACTTGCTCAGTGCAGGCGTGGAGAGACCCGTGGTCTTGGTGTGGAGGAGTGCTCAAGTATCTAAGATGAATTTGGGTACTTCTTTTGTGGAAATCGTAGAAGTCTTGGAACGGGTCAAGCAGCAGGATGAAGGTTTCGGGTGGAGGGATAAATTTACGTACGAACTTGATTAGTTTGTGCAAAAGATCTCACAACGAGTCTTTCAGAAGTCTGGGGTCTTAAGCCAGCTCAGCGGGGTGTAGACATTGTACCGTAAGAGGACGGAATTATTTGTTCGGCTATCGATGAAGAAGTCAGAAAATAAATCTGTCCTGAATGGCACTTACTTAGCAGCTAACCAGTTGAGCTAAAAGCAAAAAATGAAATAGAAAAGAGGACAGATCTATTTGTCTATTTGTCTATTTGTCTATTTTGTCCCTTCCTGAAATAGGTTTACACCCGTTTCAGGACTAGACAGCTGTGTGACCGGAAAATAAATCTGTCCCCTTTAGTCGTAATGGCGTGCTCGAGACCGCCAACACCGACCTGAACTTGGCCGTTGGCAGCTTTCTGAATGCCGGTGGTCAACTCAATCACGTCGGTCTTGGCCGGTTTGATATCTCCACCGCCAACGTCATTGGTGCTGGGGGCAGCATCATCACCGGCGGCACGCTGGATCTGAATGCCGATAGCTGGACCAACTCCAGCGTCATCCAGGCCGGGTGCTTGAACGTTAATGTCGGTAATTTCAGTCAGACCGCCAGCGGTCAGCTGCTGGCTTCTGACTACTTGCAAGCGCGTGGCGGTAACTGGACCAACGATGGCCTGATCGCCAGCGATGGTGTCGTGGATATGCAGTTGGGCGGCAGTTACAGCGGCAACGGGCGGATGTCGAGTCTGGGTGGTCTTTCTCTGACAGCAGCGCAACTGAACATTGGTGCCGCTGGCAGTATCGCCAGTGGTACCTACTCGACGGTCAAAGTTGGTGGACAACTCGGCAATTCGGGCCGTATCACTTCCAACGGTGAAATGTTGGTTCGCGCCGGCAGAGTGAGAAAAGGGGACGGATTTATTTTTTCTGGCACCCGATGAGCAGACCAGAAAATAAATCTGTCCCCTTTTGTCCCCAGATTAGATACCCAAGTCCATTAGGTAACTGAGAAGGGTTGTATGGCATTTTATATAGAGATGGATAAGGTCGCAGAAACTGAAGAGTATGTTGTGTGCACGTTCGGCCGGAATTTGGAAGTTGGGTTGATACAGCTAGAGAAAAATGGTGAAGCTATTCGCGTGTTGAGAGAATGTCCTCTGGATGTTAATGGGGTATGGTCGAAAAGAGCGGGTATGAAGTTGGCCCGCCTTTGGAAAAATGGAAGCTTCCCTGATAAAACGCAATGGACTTCCTGAGGATTTGGAAACAAAAAATGGACGTTCTTTTCAGTTTGTCGAGTTGGATAGCTTGGCCCTGCGCCTTATCTGGCATTGGCGGGGGGCAGAAAAAACTGAAGGAATAAGTGACGAATCACTAAACGCTGAGCTGTTAGCGATGTTGAAGTAGGCAGGCTATTTGTAGCGGTAAGGCGGAGCGATTTACTTGTTCGGGCATGCAATAAAATGGGTGGATTGGGTTGTTGCTCAATATTAGAAAATGATGAATATGCTCCGTCAGGGGATTTTTTGGATGAAGAGTGATAAGCACCAAAATGGACGCATATTGGAATCTTGTATGCTCACACTCGATATTTAATGGAAATAAAAGGACATTCTACGTGAACAAAACCGCATTGCTGCTGACCCTGATTTCCACATTGTCAGGCTGCCATTCCAACGTCAGAGACTCGTCCCCCAGTCTGTTGAAGGACGGAATCCAGTTGCACCAAAACACGGTAGCTGTCGATGCGCAGCACGCCAAGGTCATCATGAAAGCGTCGGGCAACACATTTCCAGTCGAGTTTTCGGTCCGCCGTGCAGCCGACACTGACCAGAGAATGGAAGTGCTAGGGACCGTGGTGGATTCCGGCCAGGGCAAGGTGTTCGGCTGGATCGCCAAACTTAACGAAGTAGCCAATAGCGCCACGGTTAAACGCTTCCCGCAGTTGGAAGTACAGGCTGATGCCGACAAGCCTTTTGAGGTGTCGGGATATTCGAATGGCAGGGGCGCCGGCGGCATTTATAGTTGCGGCCCGCTGAAGAACACTTTTACGCCAGAGCGAAGTAAGGTCTATTTGGTGGAGTTCCAGTTTGTCGGGCAGGGCTGTGAACAGCATGTTTACGATGTGACCCTGCCTCAGCAGCGTGTTCCCGTGATGAGTGCACCGGCTGTGTGAAAAGGATATCTATTGCTCGCTACATAAAACGGGCGACCCAAAAGGTTTTCATTCAGCCCGCAACCGCCGACCAGCTCTCGCGCACTCGTTAGACCTCCGACGAGAGCATGTTCAAGTACCTGATGAACAACGCGGTCGCCAGCAAACAGGAACTCAACCTGTCGCTCCGCGTCAGCCTGACCTCCGAACAAGTCGCGGCCCTGACCCACGCCTCAGTCCGGGTTAAGACGGGTTAACCGGTTGAGGGCCGAAGTACGGCAAAAGTTCAGCGGCGCAGTGGTGGATCGACCGGGATTTCGTGGATGCTTAGCCTTCCTCCCCTTTTTCCTGTGCCCAAGGATCGAACATGCTTCCAAAAGTAGTGTTGATGGTACTTTTCCTGTCGCTATCAGCTTGCGGACCTTCTCGTTCAGCATGGATCGACAGCGCCAACAGCCTGGTCGGGCAGCCGATGCCCGATCTCGAAAACAAACCTTGCGATGCTCGCTGTCAGCTCATGCTGTGGTCCCCAAACAATCACGAACACCGCTATGAACGAGTGGTCGAGGGCGATGGCAATCGTTACTACTTCAACTGGCTATTCGATTGCAGTTACTCGGTGTACACCACGGCCGATGGTGTGATCCGGTCGTGGCGGTTCGAGACATCGCGGCCTGAAAGTTGTTATGTGTTCTAGCGCACTATCCCCCGTGGCAGCAGCTGGATGACGTCTTGTCGTCGTATTTGTCGTGGTGCTGCACCCACTCCATGATTTCCTCTTCATTACGGCCCTTCGGCGTCAGGTCGAGATAGTTATAGGCCCCTACCAACATGTCTAGGCCACGAGCATAAGTGGAGTAGGTATGAAAAATTTCGCCCGCTTCATTGCGATAGAACACGCTGAGCCCCGGGAGTTCTTCCTCGGCGCCGTCGGATTTTTCGTAGTTGTAGGTGGCTCTGCCGGCAGCGACATCTTCGGCCCGGGCAGAGACGCCAAAGTCGTAGTTGAAATCGCAGCCTTCTGACGACACCCAATCAAACTTCCAGCCCATGCGCCGTTTGAAAGCCTGGAATTCGGCGAACGGTGCGTGAGAAACCGCGACCACTGCCACGTCATGATGGGCCAGATGCTGGTTGGCGCCGTCGATGTGGTCGGACAGGAACGAGCAGCCGGGGCAACCTTCGTCCCATCCAGCGGCGAACATGAAGTGGTAGATGACCAGTTGGCTGCGGCCGCCAAACAGGTCGGCGAGTTTCAGTTCGCCGTTCGGGCCCTGGAAGTGGTAGTCCTTGTCGATTTTCACCCAGGGCAGGGCGCGGCGTTCGGCGCTAAGTTTGTCCCGCTCCTTTGTGAAGGCTTTTTCGTGGGCCAGGTGTTGTTTGCGTGCGGCGAGCCATTCATCGCGGGACACGACGGGATGATTCTGAACGTTCATCAGGTTTTCTCCTTCGCAAGGCTGGGAGGTGACTTACAGAGCCTAGTCGTTTGACCTGCGTCCAATTCGACATGCCGTCGGTCGGCAGCCGCAAAAAACTCGGCTGAACGGCTGCGCGCGGTGCCGGTCACAACTTAAGAAGGCCCTCTCTCACAGGCTTTGGAGGTTGAATCAGGATGACCACTTACAACTGGGATTTGATTGAACGCTTGCTGCACGAAGTGCAACGCGGTGAGGCCAGTTTCACGCCGCGCCCGTACGCCGAGCAGCATGCGGCGGAGAAAGCGTCGGAAGGCGAAGCGACTGAAAATCTGGATCACCTGAAAGCGGTGGCCGGCGAGTATGAAAAATTACTGCTGGAGCGCGGCTATATCGAGTCTCGACCCGAAGAGCAGGGCGGCACCGGCTCCAATTACATTTTGACGCCGCGTGGCTCGAGCTTGTTGAGCCTGATCGACAGCAGCATTCCGGGTAATGACCATCCGCGGCAGGTGTTGGATGAGCAGGAAGATGCGCTGGATGCGCTGACGTTTGATGAGGTGGCGTCGAAGGCGCAGATTGCCTGAAGACCACCTGAAACCAATGTGGGAGTGAGCCTGCTCGCGATGATGGAGTATCAGACAACGACGATGTCGACTGACACTCCATCATCGCGAGCAGGCTCACTCCCACATTTTGACCTGTGTTGGGCTTAGCCTTGTTGCGCGGCTTTCAGGCATTTCAAATCGTTGAAGTCCTTGCGCACCCCTCCAATCTTTTTCAACAGCCGCTGACGTTGAGGCGGCGTACTCTCGGCCATCAAATCCACAAACAATCCTCGTGCTTGCGCTTCAGTGTTGGCATAGGCCTGACGGTACGCCGGCGTCCATAAACTCTCACGATTCACCAGAAGCGTCTCGATTCTCTGTGGGAATTCCGGACTCTGACGCTGCGCAACGGCCGCACTGAATTGCTTCTGCCAATGCGCTCGGTTGGCGATCCATTGCGTGTTCTGGTCACCCAAGGCGTTCGACCATGTCTCCACCCGTTGTCTCTGAGTCGGGCTGAGCGGGCCCAGCCAGTCATTCAGGCGTTTTTGCATGCGCTCGCTACGTTCCTTGATCTGCTGATCGAGCGTCGGTTTGACGTAATCGTCTTGGCGCTTGCGCTGATCCTTGGCGAAGGCGTCGTTCATTTCAGCGACTTGCTTGTCATCCAGCCCCTGTAACAATTCGATGGCCGAAGGGGTGATTTCCCGGGCGGTCTGTGCGATGGCGTCCTTGGCTTCCTGAGTGCGGGTTTGCAGCGCGTCGTCGGTGACCTGGTTGGTCTCGACCATCGCCTGCAAGCGGTCCAGCCAGTCAAGGTAGCCCGGCAGTTGCGTGGTGCAGTGCCAGCTCAGGTGTTCCTTGAGGCGCTCGTTGAACCAGCCTTTTTGTTCGCCGTTCATGTCCAGGTAATCGCTGAGCGTCCACGGAATGATCACGTCGAGGTTGCGATAGGCCAGGCCCACGCGGCTACAGGCGCCAAGGGCCAGGCTGAGCGTGATGATGAGGGCGAGATACTTTAACCAGCGCGACATGGGCGAATCCTTGCGAAGATCTGGCTTCTTTAATGGATTCTTATGTGAACGCAGAATGGGCCCGGCAGTTCAGCCGATCAATAGAAGGGGCGCTCGGCCTTGAGGGTGACCAACCCGTCGCACTGGCTGTTGTGCCCGGAGTAGGCGGAACAGTCGCTGCCGCTGAGGCTTGAGTCGCTGTAGATCAGGTTGAGGTCGACACCCATGAACGGCCGGGAAAGTTGCACCGACCAATCGGTAAAACTGCCGATATAGCCGCCGTCGACGGACGCTGGCGTGTTGAGTTGGTGGGTGGTGTATTTCATGCTGATCCCGATGCCGAACGGCTGATTGCCGCCCAGGTCGGCGAAGACGGTGCTGTTCTGTTTGTCCGGGTCGTTGCTGAAGGCTGCGCCGAAACGGCTGCCGAGAAAGGTCAGGCCGCCGAAAAACTCCTGGCTGTCGAGGGTGTCCACTTTCGGGTAGCTGTAATGGATCATGCCGACTTCGTACCCGAGGGTATTATCGAAAGGCTGTTTAAAGCCCAGGTAGGAGTCGACTTCAAGGTTGGCCCCAGGGGATAAACCCATGCTCGGCGCCCATTGCCCCGCGTAAAAGCCACTGTCATGGCTCAGGTCGAGACCACCGTGGAACGAACCGGTGCTGGCGGGCTTGACCAGCCCTTGGGCCATGCTGCGGCTGGGGGTGGTGCCGAGTTTGAGATCGAAATCGCCCAATTCACGCTGGAAGATTTGCGCGTTGGCGACCGAACACGACAGCAGGGTGCCGAGCAATAAGTGGGAGGGTTTGAGCATGCGTCACTCCATGACCGCGAGGAGCAGGAACAAAAACCTACTGAAACGCTTGATCTAGACGTGTGCAAGCATACCGGCGAATGCTCGGCATTGAAGGCCGTTCGTCGATTTTTGAAATATTGATGTGTTTGGCGGGGTGTTGCGGGGAGGTTCCAGTCCAAGCGCTTCGAAGCTCAAAGCGCTTACGGACCAGGTGACGCGGCGGATCTTTGGGGGAGTGTTACTTCTTGCCCAAAGTGATCTGCTTGGACGGGCCGAACGTCTGGCCGCTCACGCCTTTGGCAATTTGCTGGATCTCGCCGCCGGACTTGAGGAACGCAGCGATCTGGTTGTTGATCGATTCGCTGGTTTCAACGGCTGGAGCTGGCTTTGCTTTGCTGTTGGATGCTTTTACACGCATGGCGGCCATTAACCTGTAGAAAATTAACTTGGCCAGGCATCGTACAGGAAATACTTGACAATTGCTTGGCTAATATCCCCTCAAAATACACATTGCAGGGGCGTCATTAATCACAAGCTATTATTCGAAATACGTTCCTAAGCTGCTGTTTTAAATAAGAACGACGGTAGAAAAACACAGGTTTTAGATCCGCGGGCGAGGGTGACGATCGCCCGTTCGGCCTGACGAGCGGCCAAATACCCAAGGCAAAACCCAGGAAAATTAAGGCCTTCAGAAGAATTTCTGGTGTCACCGGGCTGGCCACGGGAACGCCGCACGGAAAAACGGGTAGAATGCCGCCCACGCAATGAGGGTATTGGAAATGGCTTTAGTCGGGCGCTACAACAGTTTGCAAGTGGTTAAACACACTAACTTCGGTTTATATCTTGACGGTGGCGCGGATGGCGAAATCCTCCTGCCTAATCGTTATATTCCCAAAGATATTCCCAGCGAAGATGAAGATTGGCTCAACGTTTTTGTTTATCTGGACAGCGATGACAAACTCATCGCAACTACCGAAAAGCCGAAAGTTCAGGTCGGTGAATTCGCCAGTTTGAAAGTCGTTGAAGTCAACAGCATCGGTGTTTTCCTGGATTGGGGCCTGCCGAAGGATTTGCTGCTGCCGTACTCCGAAGAAAAACGTCAGATGACCGCCGGTGAATATGTCGTGGTGCACGTCTACCTCGACAAGCACACCCGCCGCATCACCGCGACGGCGCGCCTGGACCGCTACCTCGACAAGACCCCCGCCAGCTACACGCCTGGCCAGGAAGTTGATTTGCTGGTGGCCGAAGCGACCGACATGGGCTTCAAGGCAATCATCAACAACAAGCACTGGGGCCTGATTCACAAGAACGAAATCTTCAAGTTCATGCGCGCCGGCAAGGAAGAGAAGGGCTTTATCAAAGAAGTCCGTACCGACGGCAAGATCAGCCTGAGCCTGCAACCGGTGGGCGAAGAAGCCGCCACCAGCCTCAACTCGAAGATCCTCGCCAAGTTACGTGAAAACAACGGCACCCTGCCGGTCAGCGACAAGAGCGACCCGACCGTGATCACCAGCCTGTTTGGTGTGAGCAAAGGCAACTTCAAGAAGGCTATCGGTGCGCTGTACAAAAATGGCCAGATCGTCATTCATGCGGATCGCATTGAACTAAGCTGACCTCGCTCCGGCCCCATATAGAACGATTACAGAGGGGCGGGTTATGAAAAAAGGGCTGTTTGCCTACGCGGGCACCTTGCTCGCGTTTCTCGTGCTCGACGGCCTATGGCTGGGCGTGCTGATGGCGCCGACTTATCGGGCGCTGCTCGGTCCGCTGATGCTCGACCAACCGCTGCTGGCCCCGGCAGCGGTGTTCTATCTTCTTTATGTCTTGGGTTGCGTGGTGTTCGTGGTGTTGCCGGCGAAGACCTGGCGACGAGCTTCGGCGCTGGGCGCGCTATTGGGTCTGGTGGCTTACGGCACGTATGACCTGAGTAACTGGGCAACCTTGAACGGATGGTCGGCGCAGTTGGCGTTGATGGACATGGCCTGGGGCACGTTGGCCACCTGCATTGCCTGCACGGTCGGGTATTGGGTTGCGCGAAAAGTGCAGTGATCCTCGTTGCCTGCAATGACGCAATCGGGAATTTAAACGTCCCGTCCAGGCGGCATTTTCTGGCCGTTTGGTTAATAATCGACAGCATAACTTTTCGCCCCGACACCGTTTGTTCAGCAAGCAGGCCGGGGCTTTGTTTTTACTGTCGAGTCACTGCCATGTTTGTTGTTGTCGAGGTGTTCCGGTGAGCGCCAGCCGGCGTAGCGCCGATGGGTTTGCCCTGCAAGTGATGGTCGGGTTGTGCCTGATCTGGGGCGTGCAGCAGGTGATGATCAAATGGGCGGCGCCCGACATCGCTCCGGTCATGCAAGCGGCGGGGCGGTCGGGTATTTCCGCGTTGCTTGTAGGACTGTTGATCTGCTGGAAGGGTGGCTGGGATCAGGTCGGCAGCACGTGGCGTGGCGGCTTGTTGGCCGGTGCGCTGTTTGGTCTGGAGTTCTTTTTCATTTCCGAAGGTTTGCAACTGACCACGGCAGCGCATATGTCGGTGTTCCTTTACACCGCGCCGATTTTTACCGCGTTGGGCGTGCACTGGCTGCTGCCGAGCGAACGTCTGAGGCCGGTGCAATGGCTGGGGATTTTCCTCGCCTTCGTCGGGATCGCCATCGCGTTTGCTGGCGGCGTGTCCTGGGACAACCTCGACCACCGCATGTTGATGGGCGATGCGTTGGGCGTACTGGCCGGGGCTTCCTGGGGCGCGACCACGGTGGTGGTGCGTGCCTCGCGACTGTCGGAAGCCCCGGTCACGCTGACCCTGTTTTACCAACTGATCGTCGGTTTCGTTGGGCTGCTGCTGATCGCGATCCTCAGCGGCCAGGTAACCCATGTCAGCCTGACCACCGTCGCGGTGGCCAGCGTGCTGTTCCAGGGATTGGTCGTGTCGTTCTTCAGCTACCTGACGTGGTTCTGGCTGTTGCGCCGTTATCTGGCGGCGAACCTGGCGGTGTTTTCGTTCATGACGCCGCTGTTCGGTGTCACATTCGGCGTGGTGTTGCTGGGTGAAGAGTTGAGCCTGAACTTCGTCATCGGTGCCGTGCTGGTGTTGTTGGGCATCACGTTTGTCAGCGCTGAGCAGTGGGTGCGCCGTCGTTTGCGCAAAGCCCTGGGGCAGCAGTGACCGGACGCAACAGCAGGCCGCCAGCGACAAGCAAGCCGCTGCCGGCAACCACCAGCGCTGGCTGCAAACCGCCGCTGAAATGGCTGCTCAGCGCCGCCAGCAACGGCCCGGCGAGTTGACCCACCGCAAAGCAGGCCGTTAGCATCCCGGCGTTGCGTTGAGTAGCGTGGGGCGCCAGTTCCCGGGAGCGTTGCATCACCAATTGCATGCAGGCCAGGAACGGCGTGCCGCAAAGAATCACCCCCAGCGCCAAGCCCGGCCCGCTGCCCAACAGGCAGGCAAAGACACCAGCGGCTTGCAGCCACAACGTCACCATCAGCCAGTGGCGGGTGCCATTCGGGGTTTGTCGACGCAGACTGACCAGCACCACTCCGATGGCCGACGCCAGGCCGAAGCACGGCCAGAACAGGTCGGCCTGCCATTGGCCATGGAACTGTGCGCTGGCCATTTGCGAAAGGAACGTGGCGGGGATGATGTAGCCCAAGCCGTACAACCCGTAGATCACACCTAGGCGGCCAATGCCTCGCTGGTTCGAAGTGGCTGTGCTCGGTGCGGCAACCGCAGTCGCGGTCGATTGCGGCAAAAACGGCAGAATCCCCAGCAGCATTGCCAATGCGACACCGGCATACACCAGCCACAGGGTTGCAGACGTCTGCCCCAGCAGGTGCGAGCCCAACGCCAACATTCCTGTGAGAAAAATCCCCAAACCAGGTCCGGCAAATACCTGGGCGCCCAGTCGTGGGCGGCCGGCTGCCGCTGCCAGTGGCTGGCTCAACGCCGTGATCATCACCAGCACCCAGGCGCTGGCCACGCCGGTACCGAATCGCAGCACCAGGTGCGACCAGAACCCGTTGGCCCAGAACGACGCCAGTGTCAGCAGCACACACAGCCACAACCCACCGAGCAGTCGCCGACGGACCTGTTCGGGACGGCGAGAGAACATGGCATCCACGGCACCGACGAAGTAGCCGAGGTAGTTGGCGGCCGCAATCAGACCGGCGGCAGTCAGGTCGATCTGACCTTCGCTGAGCAAGTGCGGCATTTGCGGTGTGAGGGCGAAACGCCCGATCCCCATGGCCATCATCAGGGCGATAAAACTGGCGAGTAAGCGAATCAAGGGAGACATGGTCTGAATTCCGGTAAAGGCTCAATGACCGTCAGGCTAGGACTGATTGACTTTCTTTAAAAATGAATAATAGTGAGTAACTTGTTCTGATTTGGAGAATATCGTGGAGTTCAGCCAATTGCGGATTTTCCAGGCCGTGGCGCAGGAGGGGTCGATCACCCGTGCTGCCGAACGGTTGCACCGGGTGCCGTCTAACCTGTCAACGCGACTCAAGCAACTTGAAGAGCAGCTCGGTGTAGAGCTTTTCGTCCGCGAGCGTCAGCGTTTGCAACTGTCACCTGCGGGAAAAGTCCTGCTGGACTACACCGCCAAACTCTTCAGCTTGCGCGACGAAGCCCAGGCAGCAGTGCAGGGCGGGCAACCGGCCGGGGACTTCGTGTTGGGCACCATGTACAGCACGGCGGCGATTCATTTGCCGGGACTACTGGCGCGTTATCACCGCACGTATCCGGCGGTGAACCTGCAAGTGCAGTCCGGGCCCAGCGGTGAATTGCTTGAGGGTTTGCTCACCGGTCGTCTCGATGCGGCCTTGGTGGATGGCCCGCTGGAGCTGGCCGGTCTGGACGGTGTGCCATTATGCGACGAGCGGCTGGTGCTGATCAGCGAGGCCGATCACCCGCCGGTCCGCAGCGCCATGGACGTGGAAGGGCGCTCGGTGTTTACCTTTCGTCAGGGCTGCTCCTACCGCATGCGTCTTGAAGCCTGGTTTGCCCATGACCACGCGGCCATGGGCCGGGCGATGGAGATCGAGTCTTACCCGGGCATGCTGGCGTGTGTGATTGCTGGCTCGGGCGTGGCGCTGATGTCGGAGTCGATGCTGGCAAGCCTGCCGGGCCGTGAAAGCGTGGGGGTGCACCCGCTGGCGGAGCCGTTTGCCCACGCGACGACCTGGTTGATGTGGCGCAAAGGCATGGTCGGGGCCAACCTGAACGCGTGGATTGAACAGCAACAAGCGGTCTATCCATCGGCGCCGATGCAGGCTTCGGCGATTGCTTGAACTATCGGTCAGGTATTTTGATCAATTCAGTAACAGATCATTGCGGATTTGGCCGAGCATTGCGTAGGACTTCAGACTATTATCAGTGCGAAGGGGCTACAGAATTTCAGCCGCTCGGCACTACCCTGAAGGGGGCACCATGAAAGAGAAAATTCAAAACTGGCTGCACGATCTGGGTGTTGCACTCGGTTTGATCGAACCGCCTCTGCAACCTGTTCCTATTCGCACCGACGACGAACAGCGTCGACGCCAGCCGCGCCGTCGGTAAGTCTGACCCGCACTGGCTCAAACCTGGCAAATCCTCTGTGGCGAGGGAGCTTGCTCCCGCTGGGGCGCGTAGCGCCCCTTGGTAGCCTCAGAGTTGTCAGGGAATACTCGGACAGGATTGGCGACTGCTGCGCAGCCGAACGGGAGCAAGCTCCCTCGCCACAGTTCACCACGAGCGTGCGTTTGGCATTCGGACTCAATGCCGTCCAATCTCCACCAAAAACCGACTCAAATCATTCGCCGTCCTGGCATCCTTGAGCATACGGTCTTCTTCCGCCGTAAACGCCGTCAACCCCAGCTCATCCTCCAGATGGAAGATCAGCTCTTCGATATCCTGTTTATCCAATCCCAACTGCGCCAGGCTGGCGTTGTCGTCGAAGTCATCCTGACCCTCCAGCAGGCGGCTGATGAAACGATGCACGGCGGCACGAACGGCAGCTCTTTTCATGGTGGTTCTTCGAGGGCGTTATTGTTGTTCCTGAGCTTGAGTACAGCAGGCTTCAGGTGTGTGAGCGCTGCCACTCGTCAATCATCGTGCGCAAATGCTCCCCGGAAAAACTCCCGAAATGCCCGCCGTGCACCGTACGGATCGGCAACGCGCGCAAGCGCTGCAGGCTGCGAGCGTAGTCGTCGAGATTGGAGTGGTAGGCGTCTTCGATCAGCGGGCCGTCGTAGATGATGTCGCCGCTGAACAGCGTCTCGGTTGCCGCTTCGTACAGGCTGATGCCGCCCGGTGAATGCCCCGGCGTATGCAGCACCTGCAGCACGCGATTGCCCAGATCCAGCACGTCGCCTTCTTCAATTATCCCCGTGGCCGGCGCGGCTTCGACGCGATATTCGGCGTAGCACAACGGGCAGTCCGGGTGCGCCTCGAACATCTCGTCGCCGACAAACGCCCGGCTCAAATCGTTTTCGCCGTCGGGTGCCGCCAGGATGTCGGCCTCGGCCGGATGCACCAGGCGCTCGGGAAATTCGTGATGACCGGCAATGTGGTCGAAATGGCAATGACTGGCCACCGCCACCAGCGGCCGCTCGGTGATCCACGGCAGCTGCTCGCGCAGGCTCACCAATCCGGAACCGCTGTCCAGCAGCAAGTCCTTGTCGCGGCCCTGAATGTGCCAGAGGTTGCAGCGATAGAAGGGCCGGATGTAAGGCTCGTGAATCAGCCGAATGCCGTCACTCAGCTGTTTGACCTCGAACCACTGATCGCGCGAAACAATCTTCATCAAAGGTTTTCTCCAGACGAAAAAAAACGGGTGTGGCAACCGACGCCACACCCGTCGAAGAAAGCATCAAGTCGTTAGGTTCAGCTTAGGCGGCGCTGGCCATCGTTGCCGGACGAGGGGACAGCAAGCTGACCACCACGAAGCTCACCAGGCCCACGCCGAGGCTGTAGTAGATCGGAGTGTTGGCGTCCATACCGTCCTTGAACATGAACAGCAGCGCAGTGGCAAAGCCCATGCCCATGCTGGCGATAGCGCCGGCGGTGGTTGCGCGTTTCCAGAAGATCGCGCCCATCAGCGGAATCAGCATGCCGCCCACCAACAGGTTGTAAGCCAGGGTCAAGGCACTGATCACATCGTTTACCACCAGCGCGATACCCAGCACGGCGATACCGGTCAGCAGGGTGAACAGGCGATTGATGCCCAGGCTCGACGGTTTGCCGCCGCGCAGTTTCGGCAGCAGGTCTTCGGTCAGGGTGGTGGATGCGGCGAGCAGGCCGGCGCTGGCGGTGGACATCATTGCTGCCAGGGCAGCCGCGATCACCAAGCCACGGATGCCGTCCGGCAGCGAGACTTTGACGATAGCGGCAAAAGCGTTATTGACGTTGTCCAGATCCGGGATCAGTACGTGAGCGGCCATGCCGATCAATGCACAGACCAGGCCGTAGATGATGCAGTAGATGCCCGCGGTGGTACCGGCATACTTCGCAACTTTCTCGCTTCGTGCGGTGAACACCCGTTGCCAGATATCCTGGCCTATCAGGATGCCGAAGAAGTAAATCATGAAGTAGGTGATGATGGTGTCCCAGCCAATGCTGGTGAAGCTGAAGCTGGCAGCCGGCAATTGTGCAACCAGTTGATCCCAGCCACCCACTCGGTACAAGCAGATTGGCAGCAGCAGGAACATCAGGCCTACGGTCTGGATACCGAACTGGACGATGTCGGTCAGGGTCAGCGACCACATTCCGCCGATGGCCGAGTAGATCACCACCACGCCACCGCCGAGAATTACCGACATCCAGAACGGAAGGCCGAACAGCACTTGCAACACGGTGCCGATTGCCAGGATCGAGGTCACGCCGATCATCAGCGCATAGGCCAGCATGATGCTCGCGCTTGCGGTACGAGCCATTGGGTTATAGCGCTTTTCCAGCACTTGAGTGACGGTGAAAACCTTCAGCTTCAGCAGCGGTTTGGCGAGGAACAGGTTCAGCGCGACGATCCCGCAACCCAGTGCAGCACAGAGCCAGAAACCGGAGATGCCATGAACGTAGCCCAGGCGCACGGTGCCCACGGTGGACGCGCCGCCCAGAACGGTGGCGGCCATGGTGCCCATGTACAGGCTCGGGCCGAGGTTGCGACCGGCGACCAAGTAGTCTTCGTTGGTCTTGGCCTTGCGCATGCCGAAGTAGCCAAGTATCAGCATCGCGGCGGCGTAGATGAGTACGACGAATAAATCCAAAGCCATGATGGCGTGTCTCCGATTGTCTTTTTTATGGTGAGGCGAAAATCAATGTGGCAATCAGTCCGCTTTTTGTGGCGAGGGAGCTTGCTCCCGCTGGGCTGCGAAGCAGCCCCAAATCCTGCAACCGCGTTTCTTCAGGGGAAACACCATTCGCCTGTTTTGCGACTGCTGCGCAGTCGAGCGGGAGCAAGCTCCCTCGCCACAGAGGTCCGTTGACCATCGCTTGTGTTGAATCAGGCGGCTTGTCGCATCGCCGGTTTACTGAGCGCGTCCGTGCCCTTGCTGCGTGCATCATTCGGCCCGAACACCGCAGCCGGTTCCGGAAACAGGCTCAGCAGCGTCAGGTACACCAGCGAGGCCAGGCCGAGGGTGACCGGCAGGCTGATGTCGATGCCGCCAGCCAGATCGCCCAGCACACCCACAAACTGCCCCGGCAGGTTCACAAAGCACAAACCCACCAGCGCACTCGGGATCCAGGCTCCCAGGCCACGCCAGTTCCAGCCATGGGTGAACCAGTAGCGGCCACCTTTCTCGCCGCGGGTGAACACTTGCAGGTCATCCGGGCAGTAGAAGCCGCGACGCACCACCAGGCCGATGATCATGATCACCATCCACGGGGTGGTGCAGGTGATGATCAGCACGGCGAAGGTCGACACGCTCTGCACCAGGTTCGCGGCGAAGCGCCCGATGAAGATGAAGGCAATCGACATCACACCGATCAGCAACGTCGCCTTGACCCGCGACAGCACCCGAGGGAACACGCTGGACATGTCCAGCCCGGTGCCATACAGCGAAGTAGTGCCGGTGGACATGCCGCCGATCACCGCGATCAGGCACACCGGCAGGAAGAACCAGCTCGGCGAGACCGCCAGCAAACCGCCGACGTAGTTGTTGGCCGCGATGTAGTCCGGTGCCTTGATCGCTACGATGGTGGCGGTGGCCAGGCCGAACAGGAACGGAATGAACGTCGCGATCTGCGAGATCACCACGGCGGCCATGATCCGGCGCTTGGAGGTCTCACGCGGGATGTAGCGCGACCAGTCGCCGAGGAACGCGCCGAAGGAAATCGGGTTGCTCATCGCCACCAGTGCAGCACCGATGAAGGCCGCCCAGAAACCTGGCTGACCCATATTGACGGTGCCGGCGTAATTCACATCGAACGGCCCGGCGAAGGCGAAGATGCCCAGCAGGAACAACAGGCTGGCGCTCCATACCGCGATTTTGTTGACCCACAGCAGAAAGCGAAAGCCATAGATGCAAACCGTCAGCACCAGGATCGCGAACAGCCCGTAGGCCAGGCCCAGGGTCAGGTCGGTTTCCGGCAGACCGATCAGGCGTTTGGCGCCACCGATCAGCGCATCACCCGAACTCCACACCGAGAGCGAGAAGAAGGCGATGGCGGTCAGCAGCGACAGGAACGAACCGACGATCCGCCCGTGCACGCCGAAATGCGCACCGGAAGACACGGCGTTGTTGGTGCCATTGAGTGGCCCGAACAGGCCCATTGGCGCGAGGATCAGCGAGCCCAGCAGCACGCCCAGCACAATCGCCCAGACACCGGCCTGAAAAGACAGGCCGAACAGCACCGGGAAACTGCCGAGCACGGCGGTGGCAAAAGTGTTGGAACCGCCGAAGATCATCCGGAACAAGTCCGTCGGGCCTGCGGTGCGTTCGTTGTCCGGGATCTGTTCGACCCCGTGGGTTTCAATCTGCGTAAGGCTTTGGTCGTTGTTGTTGTTATTCATGATCAGCTCCGATCATAAAGGCGCGCTCATCGTGTGTGAGCGTCACCTGTTTGGCTAAGGGGGTGGCAGCCCTTCCGGCATTGCGGACAAATGTTCGTGGCAGGCCAGCCATAGGCCTTGTTGTTGTCGGCGAAACACAATCGTCTCGCGCTCCTGGCTGAAGTGTTGCTCCCCTTGCATGCGCAGCTCGGTGGCCACGTCATGGATGAAAATCGCCACGTCACCCTGCAGGCTGACGAAGGCGTTGCTCGACGTGCACGCAAGCACCTCGAAGCCATCCTCGGCGCGCCAGGTGTCCCACAACGCCTGATAGGCATCGCGCGACAGCAGGGGCTGTTCGAGGGTGTAGAACACGAAGCTGGCGTCGGCGCTGAACGCGCCGAAGTAGGCTTCGCGATCGTTGCGGGCGAAGGCCGTCACCAGATCGGCGGCGGCTTTCAACACCTGATCACGTTCGTTCATGACCGATCCTCAGCGGTGGGCCACGCCCGGCAGTACGCAGAGCATTTCGTACAGCAGGTTGGCGGCCAGCAGCGAGGTGTTGCCGGTGGTGTCATAAGCGGGCGAGACTTCTACCAGATCGCAGCCGATCAGGTCGAGGCCTTGGCAGCCGCGAATGATTTCAATTGCCTGAATGGTCGTCAGACCACCGATTTCCGGGGTGCCGGTGCCTGGCGCCCAAGCCGGGTCGATGCCGTCGATGTCGAAAGTCAGGTACACCGGACCGCCGCCGACTTTCTCGCGCACTTCGGCCATCAGCGGTGCCAGGGATTTGTGCCAGCACTCTTCAGCCTGAACCACACGGAAGCCCTGTTTACGACTCCAGTTGAAGTCTTCGGAGGTGTAGCCCTGAGCGCGCAAGCCGATTTGCACCACGCGATCGCAGTCGATCAGGCCTTCTTCGGCCGCGCGACGGAAGGTGGTGCCGTGGGCGACTTTCTCGCCAAACATGTGATCGTTCACATCGGCGTGAGCGTCGATGTGCACCAGGCCGACCTTGCCGTGCTTCTTGTGAATGGCACGCAGGATTGGCAGGGTGATGGTGTGGTCGCCGCCCAGGGTCAGCGGGATCACATTGTGTTCGAGGATGGCGTCGTAGGATTCTTCGATGATCCGCACCGCGTCCAGCAGGTTGAACGTATTGATCGCCACATCGCCGATGTCGGCCACCGACAGCGAATCGAACGGTGCAGCGCCGGTCGCCATGTTGTACGGGCGGATCATCACCGATTCAGCGCGGATTTCGCGAGGTCCGAAGCGGGTGCCGGGGCGCAGCGAGGTGCCGATGTCCAGCGGGACGCCAACAAAGGCAGCATCCAGACCGGCAGCGGTAGGCAAATGGGGGAGTCGCATCATGGTGGCGATGCCGCCGAAGCGCGGCATTTCATTGCCGCCCAGTGGTTGGTGAAGAATCTTTTCCACGGGTAAGGCCTCATCGTCGTTGTTTTATTTATGTCGGTTGCGCCGCTCCGGGGAGGTTCGGGCACCGTTAGGGGCCGATTCTGCGAAATGTAGTGGCCGGGAAGAATCGCTACGGGCAAATACTTAGTTCAGATTTTTCTAAACTAATGGTTGGCACGACGATAGACTTGCGGCCATGTGCCGCACTCCTGTGGGGAGGGAGCTTGCTCTCGCTCGGCTGCGCAGCAGTCGTAAAATCGGCTGATGCGGTCCGTCTGACACTACGAGGTGAATGGTTGTAGGGCCGCTTCGCAACCCAGCGGGAGCAAGCTCCCTCGCCACAAAAGCGCAACACGCATGACCTTGCAAACGGAGCCCCCATGGCCAACGCTTTACCCGACCTGAAACTGTTACGCATCTTCGTCAGCGTGGTGCGTCATCAGGGGTTTGCCAACGCGCAGCAAGAGCTCAACCTCTCGACTTCGGCGATCAGCACCTACATGAGCCAGCTCGAAGCCGCCCTTGGCCTGGTGCTCTGCCATCGCGGTCGCGGCGGTTTCAGCCTGACCAGCAAGGGCGAGCTGTTCCATCAGGAAACCCTGCGTCTGTTGGGCGAGCTTGAAGGCTTCGAACAGTACGCGGCGGCGTTGAAGGGCGAACTGCGCGGCACTCTCAACCTCGGCGTCATCGACTCCACCGTCAGCGACAAGGCCTTGCCGTTCGCCGAAGCCATCGGCGCCTACAGCCAGGAACACCCGGCCGTGCATTTGCACCTGTCGGTCATGAGCCCCTACGAATTGCAGCTCGGCGTGCAGGACAACCGTCTCGACCTGGCCATCGGTGCGTTTTCCACGCGCATGAGCGGCCTGGTTTACATGCCGCTGTACCGCGAGCAACACTGGTTGTATTGCAGCAGCCGTCATCCGCTGTTCACCGAGCGGCGCATTCCTGAGCAAGTCATCACTCAGCAACGCATGGTCGGCCGTGGTTACTGGAGCCAGGCCGAACTGGCGCGCCACGGTTTCAAGCACAGCGCCGCCACCGTGGAAAGTATGGAGGCGCAGCTGATTCTGGTGCTGTCGGGCGCCTACATCGGTTACCTGCCGGAGCACTACGCCCAGGCTTGGGCGGACAAGGGCGATTTGCGAGTGCTGCTGCCGGCGACGTTTGGTTATCAGGCGCCGTTTTCGATGATCGTGCGTCGTGGCCGCAGCCGCGAGCCGCTGATTCAGACCTTCCGCGATCTGCTCAAAGCACAACTGAACCAGGCCTGAGAACATGTCCAGAATCCAGTGTCCACGCTGCCTGCGCCCACAAACCCATTGCCTGTGCCCGCTGATCCCTAGCCTCGACAGCCGTACCCGAGTGCTGTTGTTGCAGCATCCCAGCGAAGTGAACCATGCGCTGAACACGGCGCGACTGGCCGCGTTGGGCTTGAAGAATGCCGAGTTGATTGTCGGTGAGGTGTTTGAGGATTTGCCGGTGCTGCTGAATCCTCCGGGGTATCAGGCGCGGTTGTTGTTTCCGGCCGGCGATGCGCAGCCATTGCAGGCGTACACCACGAATGAAGAGCCGCTGTTGCTGGTCGTCCCGGACGGCACCTGGCGCAAGGCGCGCAAGATGTTGCACCTCAATCCGTTACTGGCGGCGTTGCCGAGGGTGACGTTGGTGGACGGCGGGGTGTCTCGATATCGACTGCGCAAGGCACCGGGGTCGGGGGCGTTGTCGACGGTGGAAGCGATTGTCCAGGCGTTGCAGACGCTGGAAGCGCCGAGCTCTTTTGAACCCTTGTTGAAACCGTTCGAGGCGTTGATCGAAGGCCAGATTGCCGCGATGGGGGAGGAGACTTACCAGCGTAACCACGGCAGGTGATTACTTGTGGCGAGGGAGCTTGCCCGCTGGAGTGCGAAGCGCTCCCAATTTGTCGACTCAGTACACCTGTTGCGCCTGGTTGAGTGATTTTGGGTCTGCTGCGCAGCCCAGCGGGAGCAAGCTCCCTCGCCACAGAGAATGAGTCAAACCTATCGCTCCCGCATCGCCTCGGTCCGCGCTTTCAACACCGGTTTCAACAGGTAATCCAGCACGCTTTTCTCGCCCGTGATGATATCCACCGTCGCCACCATCCCCGGAATAATCAGCAGCGGTTTCACATCGCCGCCCAAGTGATTCTTGTCGGTCCTTACCTGAATCAGATAAAAGCTGTTGCCCTTGTCATCGGTAATGGTGTCCGCACCAATCAGTTCCAGCTTGGCAGTCAACCCGCCATAAATCGTGTAGTCGTAAGCACTGAACTTGACCATCGCTTTCTGCCCCGGATGCAGGAACGCCACGTCCTGTGGCCGCACCTTGGCTTCGATCAGCAAGTTGTCTTCAATGGGGACGATCTCCACCATGTCGCTGCCCGGCTGGACCACGCCGCCGATGGTATTGACCTTCAGCACCTTGATGATTCCGTGCACCGGCGACACCACGGTGGTGCGGGTCACGCGGTCATCGATGGCGATGCTCGACGCTGTGATTTTCGACAGGTCGGTGCGTTTTTCATTCAGCTCTTTCGCCGCGTCCGAGCGGAAGGATTGCTCCGATTCATCGATCTTGCTTTTGATCTCGTTGATCGCCGATTCCGCCCGGGGAATTGCCAGCGTCGTCGCATTCAAAGAACCGCGAATTTCCACCGCGCTGCGTTTGAGCCGCAGGATTTCCACCGGTGAAACCGCCCCGGTGCCCACCAGCGGCGCGGACATGTTCATCTCTTGTTGCAGCAAGGCCAGGCTCGAACTGAACTGCCCCTGCTTGGAGCGGAATTCCGCCAGTTCCTGAGTCTTTTGCCGCAGTTGTTCGGTTAGCGTCCGTTGCTCACTGGCCAGTCGACGCTGGCGTTGTTCGTATAACGAGCGCTCGTCTTCGGCCACTTGCGGAGCCTTGGCGATCACCTCAGGCGACAGCTTGAACGGCCGGCCTTCCGCTTCGGCCGACAGACGTTCGACCTGCGCGGTCAACGCATAACGATCCGCCTCGCTCTCGCCCTTGTTCGACAGAAACCGCGTGTCATCCAGGCGCAGCAAGGTGTCGCCCTTGTTCACCATTTGCCCTTCGCGCACGAAGATCTCGGTGACGATGCCGCCCTCCAGGTTCTGGATCACCTGGACCTTGCTCGACGGGATCGCCTTGCCTTCGCCCATGGTGACTTCTTGCAGCACTGCATACTTGGCCCAGACCAGAGCGGTAATCAGCAGCGCCGCGACCAGCCACACGGTAATCCGCGACCAGCGCGGCGAATCCTGTAGCGAAGCGCCGGCGGTTTCCGGCATGAATTCGCTCTCGGCGGTTTTGCCGAAGCTGCCGAAGTAGCCTCGGTCTTGTGGCGTGTCGGATGATGAACGGGCCATGGGTAGCTCCTAGACAGCCGCAGAGCCGACACGGCCCTTGCGCAGTGCATCGATGACCGCTTCTTTCGGACCGTCGGCAACGATCCGCCCGTTATCCAGCACCAGCAGCCGATCTACCAGGCTGAGCATCGAGGTGCGGTGGGTCACCAGCAGCAAGGTCTTGCCCTGCACCCAGCCGTGGAGTTTTTGCCGCAAGACATCTTCGCTGCTGTTGTCCATGGCGCTGGTGGGTTCGTCGAGCAGCATGATCGGCGGATCCAGCAACAAGGCCCGGGCCAGCAGCACTGCCTGGCGTTGACCGCCGGACAGCAACTGCCCGCGTTCGCCCACGGGCCGGTCAAAACCTTGCGGATGCTGACGCGCCAGCTCGGTGACACCGGTCAGTTCGGCGACTTCGAGCATCCGTGAATCGCTGATGTAACGTGCGCCCAGGGTCAGGTTGTCGCGCAGGCTGCCGGCCAGCAGCGGCAGGTCATGGGCGACGTAACCGATTTGCTGGCGCAGGTCGGCGACATCGAGTTGCCGCAGGTCCAGGCCATCGAGCAGCAACTGGCCTTCTTCCGGCGCATAGAACCCCATCACCAATCGCGCCAGGGTGCTTTTACCCGAGCCGCTGCGACCGATGATGCCGATCCGTTCGCCGGGTTTGACGCTGAAACTGATGTTGGCCAGGGCAGGGGCGTTCTGGCCGTTGTAGTGGAAGGTCACGCCACTGACATCCATCGCGCCTTGCAACTGAGTGCGCTCCAGCGGCCGCTGGTGGGCGTCGCGCTCTTGCGGCAAGGACATCAGCGCATCGGTGCTTTTCATGGTCAGTTGCGCTTGCTGGTAGCGGGTGATCAAACCGGCGATCTGCCCCAAGGGTGCGAGTACGCGGCTGCCGAGCATGTAGGTCGCCACCAGCGCACCAACGCTGAGGTTGCCGGCGATGATGCTGTAGACGCCGGCGACAATGGTCGCCATGCCGGAGAATTGCTGGATGAACAGCGTGCCATTGGTGGCCAGCGCCGACAGATTGCGCGCATGGCTGTCGAGGCGGGTGAGGGCGCCGTGGGTGCTTTCCCATTTGTGCTGGCGCTCGCTTTCGGCGCTGCACGCTTTGAGGGTTTCCAGGCCGCCAAGGGTTTCGATCAGCAGGGCCTGGCGCTCGGCGCCGAGGCTCAGGCTTTTCTGCACGGTGTCGCGCAGGCGCACCTGAATGACCATCGCGAAAATGATCGTAATCGGAAACGCCAACAATGGAATCACCACCAGCCAGCCGCCGAGCAGGCCGATCACCACCAGCATCAACACGGCAAAGGGCAGGTCGATCAGGCTGGTCAGCGTGACGGCAGTGAGGAATTCACGCAGGCCCTGGAAGTCGTGGATGCTCTGGGCGAAACCGCCGATGGTCGCTGGCCGCGCTTTCATCGCCATGCCAGTGATGCGTTCGAACAAGGTCGCGGAAAGAATCACGTCGGTTTTCTTCCCGGCGGTGTCCAGCAAGTGCGCGCGCACCACCCGCAGCACCAGTTCGAAACCGGTGCCGATCAGCAAGCCGATCGACAGCACCCACAAGGTCGACGTGGCCTGGTTCGGCACCACGCGGTCGTAGGTTTGCATCACGAACAGCGGCACCATCAGCCCCAGGAGGTTGATCAGGAAACTCGCCAGAATCGCATCGCTGTACAGCCATTTCGACAGCTTCAAGGTGTCGCGAAACCACGCTTCCACACGCGGCACCAGCGGCGAGCGCAGGTCTTCGAGTTCATGGCGGGGCCGGGCGAACAAGGCCTGGCCGCTGTAATTTTCAGCCAGTTCTTCACGGCTGACCCATTGTTCGCCACCGTCCGCTTCGCTGGGCAGGATCAGCAACCGGCCGTCATCGCCATAGCGTCGCAGGATGGCGGTGCGGCCGTTGTTCAGGATCAGCATCACAGGCAGGTTGAGCGCGGAAATGTCCGCCAGTTCACGGCGCAGCACCCGCGCCTGCAAGCTGGCCCGGGCTGCTGCACGGGGCAGCAGGTCCAGGCTCAAGCGTTGTTTGTTCAGTGGCAGCCCGGCACTCAGGCTGGCGCGACTGACCGTCGCGCCGTGGAGTTTGCAGAGGATCAACAGACCGTCCAGTAGCGGGTCATCGAAGCTCAGGCGCGGATCGACACCGATGTTGCCGGGTTCCATGCTGGTCAAATTGATCGCCCCCAGTGAGCTACTTCAGTTCAGGCAAACGCGCTTCGTTTTTCACTTCGGCCTGGGCGATCGCATCGGCGGGTAGCACCACCCGTTGTTTGCTCAGCAACTGGCCCATGTTCGCCAGCACGCGGTACATCGAATACTCCTCGGTGTAGCGCACTTCGGTGTAGCGGCGATTGGCGTTGTAGAGCTCGTTTTCACTGTCGAGCAAGTCGAGCAGGGTGCGTTGGCCGAGGCCGAACTGGTCCTGATACGCCAGGCGCACACGACGGCTGGTGTCCGCGTATTCGCGGGCAGTCGGGGTTTGTTTCTTGGCATTGACCATGGCGTTCCAGGCCAGGTGGATGTTCTCGTTGAGTTGGCGCAAGGCGTTGTTGCGGATGTCCATCGCCTGGTTGATCTGATGCGCATTGGAGGCCAGGCGCGCCTTGTCGCTGCCGCCGCGGAACAGGTTGTAGTTCATCACCACGCCCACGCGCCACTCGTTGTCGTGGCCTTCATCGCCCTGCACGTTGTTGTTTGCGCCCACTGCCGCTTCGGCATCGAAACGCGGGTAGAACGGCGACTTTGAGACTTCGTACTGGCTCTCGGCCGATTGCACGTCAGCCTGGGCCGATTTCAGGTACGGGTTGTTTTCCACCATGCTCTGCTGGGCTTCCGGCAGAGAGGCAGGCAGTTCGCCGCGGATAGACGGCGGCGTTTCCAGTTCATCGGGCAGGCGCCCTACGACGGCGGCGAAATTCGACTCGGCATCCGCCAGATCGACCTCGGCGGTGTCGAGGTTGTTTTGCGCCAGTGCCCGGCGGGCGCTGGACTGGTCGGAGTCGGCGTTGCTGCCGACGCCACGCTGGGTGCGCAGGCCGATCTGGTCGTTGACCCGCAAGTGAGCCTGCAGGTTGTTCGTGGCCAGGGTCACCAGTTCACGGCGCTTGAGCACTTCGAGGTAGACCTCGATGGTGCGCAATGCCAGGTCCTGGGCGGTGCCTTGAGCGTAATAGGCCCGGGAGTTGACGACCCCTTTGGTGCGTTCGACTTCGTTCGCGGTGTTGAAACCGTCGAACAGCATCTGCCGCAGGCGCAGCTCCGATTGGGTGTAGGTGAGGATTTCGGTGTTGTGATTGCCGAACGCCCGGGTGTTGGTGTTATCGCTGTACCCGCGCCCGTAGGCGGCGTTCAGATCAACTGATGGATAAAAGCCCCCCTTGGCGACTTTGACTTGCTCATCCGCGGACAGCCGCGAGTCGACGCGCGAGGCCAGTTCCGGGTGGGTTGCGATGGTGCTCTGGATCGCCTCGGTCACTGACATGGCTTGAGCCTGGGATGTGCAGGCCATGGCCAGCAGAATTGCGCTGCAAAGGGGGGTTAAAACGCGCATGGGTACATCTCCCTGATTCCTGATGGTTCTTTATCAGTCGCCAAATATTTGACGACATTTATAGGCAAAACCGTTTCATGCTTGTAACAACGTAGCTAAGAACATTCTAGAGCGTAGCTAAGAAATTTTTTTCATAGGGGTTATTCCAAAAAAAACTTATGCGCTCTGCAAAATCCAGCACATTGTTCACTCTGAAAGCCCTTGTTTTAGAAGCTCTAGGGAGCATTCGAGGGTTTAAGGAAAGTTCCATCCACTTATCGACATAGGGCGGAGAAGTGCTGGAGGGGAGGGAAGCGAAACGGTTTTGAGGCGACAGTTTTTTGTCGCTCTACAGGTTCAAAATCGTTACGCATCGCACAAAAGGCAATGTGGCTGCGATTGGAATCCCAAGGTTGTTGATTGCATTGGGGTTTTGCCAAAAACGGACTCATTGCCCATGAGCGACATGCTTGGCGAGACTATCGCCGGGGCAGCGGTTTACTCGGATAAACGCACCCCGCAGGCGATCCGCCAGGCAACCTGCTTCAACCATGAGCACGTTCTTCGCACAAACAGGGTGCCGACAGCGGTTGGCAGCGGAGGAAATGCACATGGCAACGCTCATTGGTACCGTCAGTAAAATCATTGGTCAGGTGTTCGCGGAAAGCGGCGGTACCCGGCGTGTGCTGGCCGAGGGCGATCGATTGTTCGCCGGCGACCAATTGATCACCGGCGCCGATGGCGCGGTGGCCGTGCATCTGAAAAATGGCCAGGAACTGACCCTCGGGCGTGGCAGCAGCCTGCAAATGAACTCCCAGTTGCTTGCGAATCAAGCGGCCCATGTGGAAACCGCTGAAGCGGTGACGCCGACTCAAGCGCAACTGACCGATGTCGAGCAACTGCAAAAAGCCATCGCGGCCGGCGATGACCCGACTCAAACCGCTGAAGCCACGGCGGCCGGACCTGCTTCGACCGGCGCACCCGGCGGGGCGGCGGGCGGCGGCCACAGTTTCGTCATGCTCGAAGAAGTGGGCGGGCGGGTCGACCCCACCATTGGCTTCCCCACCGCGGGCTTTAACGGCATTCCCGAATTTCCGCTCGAACGTCTGGCCGGTGATCCGGACAACGGCGACAACGGTGCCGGTTCAGGGGGCACGGGTGTCATTCCCGTTCCTGACGCGCCGAACAACCCGGTCACCCTCGCGGGCCTGTCGGTGGCGGGCGGCGAACTGACCCTCAACGAAGCTAACCTCGCGGACGGTTCTGCCAGCAATCCTGGCGCCTTGATCCAGAACGGCACCTTCACCGTGTCTGCGCCCGACGGGCTGACCAGCTTGAGTATCGGCGGGATCAATGTGATCACGGGTGGGGTGCCTGTCGGCTTCCCGCAGTCGATCACCACGCAACTGGGCAACACCCTGACGATCACCGGCTACAACCCGGCCACCGGCGTGGTCAGTTACAGCTACACCCTGGTCGGCAACGACACCCATTCGGCCGGCGAGGGTGTCAACAACCTCAGCGAACAGTTCATCGTCGTCGCTAATGATTCCAACGGCGATACCGCCACCGGCACGTTGGACGTCAACATCACCGACGATGTGCCCAAAGCGGTCGATGACAGCAACGCCAATACCGCCTCGGAATCCCTGCTGACCCTGACCGGCAGCGTGCTGCCCAACGACTCGCAGGGGGCTGACCGCATTCCCACAGGCCCCAACAGCGGGCCGATCATCGGCGGCACCTTCACCGGGACTTACGGCACGCTGGTGCTCAATCCCAACGGCAGTTACACCTACACGCTGAACACCAGCGACGCCGATTTCAAAGCGCTGCACGGCGGCGGTAGCGGCACCGAAACCTTCACCTACACCCTGACGGATGCCGATGGCGACACCAGCACCGCCAACCTGGTGCTGCAAATCCAAAACAACGATGACCCGGTCACGATCGGCGGCCTCAACGTCGAAGGCGGCGAACTCGTCGTCTACGAGAAAAACCTCAGCGACGGCAGCAGCCCCGACGCGCCCGCGCTGACACAGAGCGGCACCTTCACCATCACCGCGCTCGACGGTGTGCAAACCCTCAGCGTCGGTGGCATCAACGTGGTGGTCGGCGGCGTGTCCGCAGGATTCCCGCAATCGATCGTCACACCACTCGGCAGCACGTTGACCATCACCGGGTTCGACAGCGCGACCGGCGTGGTCAGTTACAGCTACACCCTGGCCGATAACGAAGCGCATCCGACGGCCAACGGTGCCAACGGGATCTCCGAGCAATTCGCCGTCACCGTGGTCGATGACAACGGCACCACCGCCAACGGCAATCTCGACGTCAACATCGTCGATGACCTACCTCAGGCCGTGGATGACAGCAACGCCGGCACCGCTTCGGAAACCCTGCTGACCCTCAACGGCAATGTGCTGACCAACGACACCCAAGGCGCCGACCGCGTGACCGTCGGCGAAAATGCCGGCCCGATCACCCCCGGCACTTTCATCGGGACTTACGGCACGTTGGTGCTGAACGCCAACGGCACGTACACCTACACCCTGAACACCAGCGACGCTGACTTCAAAGCGTTGCACGGCAATGGCAGCGGCACGGAAACCTTCACCTACACCCTCACGGATGCCGATGGCGACACCAGCACCGCCAATCTGGTGCTGAACATCCAAAACAACGATGACCCGGTGACCCTCAACGGCCTCGACGTGGCCGGTGGTGAACTGACTGTCTACGAGAAAAACCTCAGCGACGGCACCAGCCCGAACGCGCCCGCGCTGACCCAGAGCGGCACCTTCACCGTGACCGCCCTCGATGGCCTGCAAACCCTGACGGTCGGCGGCATTTCGGTGGTCAGCGGTGGCGTGGCCGCAGGCTTCCCGCAATCGATCGTCACACCGCTCGGCAGCACGCTGACCATCACCGGCTACAACCCGGCCACCTGCGTCATCAGCTACAGCTACACCCTGGCGGACAACGAAACTCATCCGAATGCCAACGGTGCCAACAGCCTCACCGAGAATTTCAACGTGGTGGCGACGGACACCGACGGCAGCACAGCGTCGGGCCAGATCAACGTCAACATCGTCGACGACCTGCCCACCGCCAACCCTGATTACGCTTCGGTAGACGAGGGCGCGACCGTCTCGGGCAACGTGCTGGATAACGACATCGGCGGTGCCGATGGCCCGGCGCTCAGCGGCGCCGTGATTGGCGTGCGCGCAGGCTCGGACACCTCGACCTCGGCCATCGGTGGACTGGGCACCAACATCAACGGCACCTACGGTTACCTGACGCTGGATGCCAACGGCAATGCGACCTACCACAGCAATCCCAACGCGGTGAACGGCCCCGGCGCGACCGATGTGTTCACCTATACCGTGCGTGATGCCGATGGTGACGAAAGCACCACCACCATCACCATCGATGTGTCCAACAGCTGCATCGTCGCGTCCACCGATGCCGACGTGACCGTTTACGAAAATGCCCTCGACCTGACCAAGGACGGGCAAGACCTGGCGGCCGGCACGGTCATCGGCAGCGACCCGACCAGCACCGGCGAAACAGCCAAGGGCACGCTGGTCGGCTCGGTCACCGGTGCGATCGGCGCGATCACTTACACGCTGGTGGGCAGCGCCACGGGCAACTATGGCCAGATCCAGCTCAACCCCAACGGCACGTACACCTACACCCTGACCTCGCCTGCGACCACCACGCCGCCTGCCAACGATGGCGCGAATTCGCTGACCGAAAGTTTCACCTACCAGGCCACCGATTCCTTGGGTAACAGCACCACCAGCACCATTGTGGTGAAGATCGTCGATGACGTGCCTAAAGCCTTCAACGACAGCAACAGCGGCACAGCGTCGGAGGCCGCGCTGACGCTCAATGGCAATGTCCTGAGCAACGACGTCCAGGGCGCGGACCGTGTCGCCACCGGCCCGAACGCCGGGCCTGTGACCCCAGGCACCTTCACCGGGACTTACGGCACCCTGGTGCTCAACGCCAACGGCACGTACACCTACACGCTGAACACCAATGATGCGGACTTCAAAAACCTGCACGGCGGCGGCACCGGCACCGAAACTTTCGCCTACACCATTACCGATGCCGACGGCGATACCAGCACCGCCAACCTGGTGCTGAACATCCAGAACAACAACGACCCGGTCACGCTCAACGGCCTCGATGTGTACGGCGGTGAACTGACCGTCTACGAGAAAAACCTCAGCGACGGCACCACCCCGAACGCGCCCGCCCTGACCCAGAGCGGCACCTTCACCGTGACCGCGCTGGACGGCCTGCAAACCCTGACCGTCGGCGGCATTGCTCTGGTCACTGGCGGTGTGGCGGCAGGCTTCCCGCAATCGATCGTCACACCGCTGGGCAGCACGCTGACCATCACCGGCTACAACCCGGCCACCGGCGTGGTCAGTTACAGCTACACCCTGGCGGACAACGAAACTCATCCGAACGCCAACGGCGCCAACAGCATCACCGAGAACTTCAACGTGGTGGCGACGGACACCGACGGCAGCACCGCGACGGGTCAGATCAACGTCAACATCGTCGATGATTTGCCGACGGCCAAAGCGGACACGGCGAGCGTGGTCGAAGGCGGCACGGTCAGCGGCAACGTGCTGGACAACGACATCGGCGGTGCAGATGGCCCGGCACTCAGCGGCGCAGTGATTGGCGTGCGCGCAGGCTCGGACACTTCGTCCTCGGCCATCGGCGGCCTGGGCACGAACATCAATGGCACCTACGGTTACCTGACGCTGGATGCCAACGGCAACGCGGTCTATCACAGCAATCCCAACGCCGTGAGCGGTGCCGGCGCCACCGACACGTTTACCTACACCGTGCGCGATGCCGACGGCGATGAAAGCACCACCACCATCACCATCGACGTCTACAACAGTTGCATCAAAGCGGTCAGCGACACCGATGTCACCGTCTATGAGAAAGCGCTGGACCTGACCAAGGACGGGCTGGACCTGGCGGCCGGTACTGTCACGGGCAGCGAGCCCGGCAACACCGGCGAAACGGCCAGCGGCACCCTGGTCGGCTCCGTTACTGGCGCGAGTGGCGCCATCACCTACACCCTGGTCGGCAGCGCCACCGGGGCCTATGGGCAAATGCTGCTCAACCCCAATGGCACCTACACCTACACCCTGACGTCGGCGCCGAAAACCTCGCCGAACACCAACGACGGCCCGAATACCCTGACCGAAAGCTTCACCTACAAAGCCACCGATGCGCTGGGCAACAGCACCACCAGCACCATCGTGGTGAACATCGTCGATGACGTGCCCAAGGTCGTCGGCGCGGAGCGTTCGGTGGCGGCTGTGGAGATCGATTCCAACCTGCTGCTGGTGATTGACGTCTCCGGCAGCATGGTCGACCCCTCCGGTGTACCGGGGCTATCGCGCCTCGAACTGGCCAAGCAGGCGATCAGTGCCTTGCTCGACAAATACGACGACCTGGGCGATGTGAAAGTGCAGATCGTCACCTTCAGCAGCAACGCCACCGACAAGACATCGATCTGGGTGGATGTGGCGACCGCCAAGTCGATCATCTCCGGCCTGACTGCCGGCGGTGGCACCAA
This sequence comes from Pseudomonas sp. GW823-FHT02C02, assembly GCF_058797635.1. Lineage (NCBI taxonomy): Bacteria > Pseudomonadati > Pseudomonadota > Gammaproteobacteria > Pseudomonadales > Pseudomonadaceae > Pseudomonas > Pseudomonas sp. GW823-FHT02C02. Next base: position 362,501 of record NZ_JBXAJV010000007.1, read on the forward strand.
CTACGACGCCGCTGTCGCGACGATGCAAACGGCGTTCAACACCTCGGGCAAACTGACCGGGGCGCAGAACGTCGGCTACTTCTTCTCCGACGGCAAACCCAACGAAGGCGACATCGGCAGCGCAGATGAGGCCGCGCTCAAAGCCTTCCTCGACGCCAACAGCATCAAGAACTACGCGATCGGCCTGGGCAGCGGCGTGAGCAACGCCTACCTCGATCCGCTGGCTTATGACGGCAGCACCCACACCAACACCAACGCGGTGGTGGTGACCGATCTCAACCAGCTCAACTCGGTGCTTTCGGGCACGGTGGTCGGCGCGCCGGTGACGGGCACCTTGCTGGAGGGCGGTACGTTCGGCGCCGATGGCGGCTTCATCAAAACCCTCGTGGTCGACGGCACGACGTACACCTATGACCCTAAAGGCAACAGCAATCAGGGTTCGTTGAACTTCAGTGGCGGCGCCAACCACGGCACCTTCAACACGGTGAACAACAGCATCAGCATCGCCACCAATAATGGCGGCACCCTGGTGGTGAACCTCGACACTGGCGAGTACACCTACACCTCGCAAAAAACCACGGCAGTGGTGATTACCGAAAACATCGGCTTCACCGCCAGCGACAACGACGGCGACCTGGCCAGCTCCACGCTGACGGTCAAAGTCATCCCGAACGCGGCGCCGGTGGCGGTCGATGACCACATCATCACCAACGTGCTCTCGGGCAACATCGTGGTGCCGGGCGAGTTGCTGCTGGCCAACGACAGCGATGCCGATGGCGATCCGCTGACGGCTTCACCCACCAACTTCAACACCGGCTGGATTTCCAAAGGCGCCGACTTCACCGGCACCGGGGCGATCAGCTTCTCCTCGACCGGCAACAACAACGCCAACCAGGTCCTGGCGAACGTGCGCAACGCCTTTGCGGCGAACGCGACGACCATGACGGCGGTGCTGGTGGTCAGTGGATATCTGGGCGGGGTAACCGCCGGCAACGCCAATGATGAGGACCGGATCACCGTCAACCTCAAACAAGGCGAAACCCTCAACCTGGACCACAATCTGGCGGGCGGTCACATCGCCATGGAGTACTCGCTCAACGGCGGTGCATGGATCGCCCTCGCGGACGGGCAAACCCTCACCGCGGCGGCGGACGGGACCTATCAGATCCACGTCACCAACATCACCAACACCAGCGGCAGCGGCGTGAACAACGCGGAATACTACAAGCTGACCATGACCCTCGATTACGCCGGGGGCCACGACATCGCCCCGGATGCCCACGGCACCTACACCGCCAACGACAACCACGGCGGCAGCGACAGCGCGGGCGTGACCATCAGTTATCAGGACGGACATACCCTCACCGGCACGGCCGGCGACGATGTGCTGGTGGCGGGCACCGGCAACAACGTCCTCAATGCCGGCGACGGCAACGATGTGCTCACCGCTGGCTCCGGCAACAACGAACTGCATGGCGGCGCTGGCAATGATTTGCTGTTCAGCGGCACCGGCAACGACCTGCTCGACGGCGGCACCGGCACCGACACCGTGAGTTACGCCCACGCCACCGCCGGGGTCACGGTCGACCTGAGCGTGGCCACCGCGCAAAACACCGGCGGCGCCGGCACCGACACGTTGACCGCCATCGAAAACCTCACCGGCTCCAACTTCAACGACTCGCTCACGGGCGACAACCTGAGCAACGTCATCACCGGCGGTTTGGGCGATGACATCCTCAAGGGCGGCGGCGGTGACGACTTCCTGATCGGCGGCTTGGGCAACAACACCCTGACCGGCGGGGCAGGGGCCGACACCTTCCAGTGGCTCAAAGGCAACAGCGGCCACGACCTCGTCACCGACTTCACCCCAGGCACCGACAAACTCGACTTGTCGCAACTGCTGCAAGGCGAAAACGGCACCGCAGCATCGCTGGATGACTATCTGCACTTCAAAGTCATCGGCAGCGGCGCCTCGGTCCTGACCAGCATCGACGTCAGCGCCATGGCCGGCGCGGCACCGAACCAGACCATCGACCTGGCCGGCGTCAACCTGGCCAGCCACTACGGCGTCACGCCCGGAGCGGGCGGCGTGGTGGCGGGCGGGCACGATACCGCGACCATCATCAATGGCATGTTGAATGACCATTCGTTGAAGGTGGATACCGTGTGATCTGAAGGCTGACCTCTGAAACGACAAAACCCGCCATTCCTGGGTAAGGAATGGCGGGTTTTTGTTGTCTGTAAGATCGCTTTCGTCGGATCGCCGCCCGGAACAAGCCCGCTCCGACACTTTGATCTTCAGTGAACACAAAACAGGCGAACAACCCAGATCAACTGTAGGAGCGAGGCTGCTCGCGAAGAGGCCCAAAAGACCGCCACAAAACTCACAGCCTGACACGCTGTTGTGGCGAGGGAGCTTGCTCCCGCTGGCTTGCGAAGCAGCCCCAAAACCATTCGCCGCGATTGTGTCTGATAAACAGCGTTTCGCTGGTTTTACGACTGCTGCGCAGCCGAGCGGGAGCAAGCTCCCTCGCCACAGGAAAGTGTTCGCACCAGGATTTTCGCTAACCCTGCGGAACGAAGTTATCCAGCATCCGATTCACCGCCAATTCCCCCAGCATCACCACCTGCTGAATCCCCAACACCGTGTTGCGATGCGAACCTTCCATCAACCCCGCGAAATTACTCAGCATCACACTTGCCGACGCCAGGGTTTCGCAGGCGTTGACCAGCAGGGTCTCGTCGTTGGTGTCGGGGTCGATGGAGTAAATCGTGCTCGGTTTACGCGGAGTGTCTGTGGGGATGACCGGTTTGAGGTAGTAGTCGAGGGCGCGGTCGGCGGCTTCGTTGAGTTTTTTGGAATCGGTGGATTCGTAGGGGGAAACGTCGTCGGTTTCGGGAGGGTTGGGTGTGATCTTGAACATGGTGAAACTCCTTGATGATTGGAGTCGTCACCCCTCGCTGCTAAACGGAAAGGGTGGCGGCTGTGCGCGGGTTAGCAGACCAGGCATCAAGGAACCCGGCGCACCGAAGTGCCCCACGCACAGTCACCAAAACGCCAATCAGGAGGCAAAAAAGCCGACTGATCAAGAGGTGACATTGCGTGCCTTGATATTGACCGAGCTGCTAAACCCGATCGCTGCATTTGCAACGACACGGAAACGATAGAGCGAGGGGACAAGGCACACAAGCCGGCGGATTCTGGCGCAGTCGTAGGCAGCTACGCAAGGATGTGTAGGCAGAGTGAGTGTCTTGAAATGTCTTTTAAACACCGCCGTTTATTTCCTCCTCCAAATAAATAGCGGCGCCCCCCCTACGAGGTGTCAATCGCCGACGAACGGTAGCGAAACCTGTTATTTCTGACAGTAGCCAGTCTGTGCGCAGTGCCGTTAAATCACTTCAGAGCAACAAATACCTGACACGCTGAATACGTACTGAGCGTGAGAGAACGTCGACAAAGTCTTAAGAGGAAGTCAGCAATGCCGATTTCTCAAAACCGGGCTGATCCAACGGATCCAACCCTGGAACAACCGAGGGTGCCTGCCATCCTCAAGGACGAGAACGGCGAAGAGAGTCCGGAGGGGCTGTTGCCGAGAAGTGCAGTGAGTGATGACCTGGTCGTCATCGTTCCGAACTGGAGAACGGCACTCGTCGATCCGTTTCCCTACATCATCTCTATCAGTTGGGTAAAGGAAGGCAGTTCGTTCACCGAAGTGTACAGGGAGGAGTTCACCGACCCAGGGGAGAAGACCTTGAAAGTCCCTCGGGACAAGCTGGATCACGGTATTTATTCCCTGTCGTACCAACTCAGTTACGGCGGGAACGCAGAACTGTCCTTCTCCAAGCGCGTCACGGTCGATAGAGTGCCGCCGGATGATGGTCAGGAGCCAAAGCCGCTGGTGATGCTGGATGTTCCCGGCGATATCACCGATGACTACCTCACACGATTTGGAGAGGTCAGATTACAAGTCCCGCTCTATGTCGATTTAAAGGCCCGGGATCGCGCAATCTATTATTTGACGGACAACCCCAATCCTCTGGATACCGAATCTGGCATTCGTGAGCAGGAGTTCAGTCAACAGGACATTGACCAGCGTCGTCTCATCATTACCGTGTACGCGGCGGATATTCGTGGTCGTGGGCACGGTCAACGCTACTTTTATTACCGGCTACGTGATTGGGCCGGCAACCGTGGGCCACGCTCGACCCTGTTACCGGTTTTTGTCGACTTGACGCCGGCCCCTGGCAATCTCGATCCAGCTCGGGTGCCATTGTCGGTGCGAGGGTTGATCGACCGCGAACACGCTCGCGAAGGGGCGGTCGATCAGAAAGCGGTCACCGTCGAAATCGATGCCTATGACAATCCGGACGCCTCCGACAAAGTTCTGATCCAGTGGAATAGTCATGCTCTCGCCCCCCTGGACGTTGACCCAACCCAATTTCCGCTCAGCCAAACTGTACCGTGGTCGACACTGACGGCTGACGGGCTCGGGCCGATGGATGCGCGTGTTGACTACCGCATCAGTCGTGGCGGGACACCGACGCCGCCTGCTCCAGAAACGCAGGTGCCGGTCAATTTGACGGTCGCCGGTCCGGATCACGCTGACGCTCCCGCGATGTTGAACCTCACGCTGGCGAATCTGGAGATCTATGGCGCTGTTTCGAAACAACTGAACACGCTGCAGACGATAGATCATGGTCAGCCCGCCGACGGGTACTTGCGCTTGTACGACAATCCACAGCCTGGAGAAAAGATCTTCCTGTACTGGGGCGCCATCAGCACGCCAGTCGCTGAGTACGAGGTCAAGGATGGCGACAGCGCCGGGCAAAATATTGAGTTCAGTATTCCTTGGACGGCTATCGAGCAAGACATGGAAAATCCGGCGTTACCGGTGTGGTACACCACCGACAACCAGGTAAACGTGCAGTTGGCCCGAGCGACTCCGGTAAACGTGGCAATCATCATCATCAGGAATTTGCCGGAGCCGACGTTCCCTGATGGCGGGCTAAAAGGCCTGCTTGATTGCTGTGCCAGACCTCGATTGTGGGAGCAGGTGCGGGTGCATATCGAGGGTAACGACGCGTTCGACAAAGACGATATTGTCGAGCTTCATTGGCAAGGGTGTTACGGCCCCAATGGCACATCCCCCATCCCGGGGGTCACTGAGTCATTTGAAACAACACTCAGTCTTGAGCAGGCACGCAATGGTTTTGATATATCGGTGACAGACTATGAAAGGTTAGTTGCGCCGATGGTTGATCGCGGATCAGCACTTTGCCGATATTTTTTGAGAAAGAGCAACGGCGGACAAGGTGAGTCGAAGTCTGAGTTTGTGATTATCAATAGAACGATGCCCAGTGGTCAATTGTGCGGGCCGAATAATGATATTTGCGAAGAATCATTCGTGAGTGACGTGCCTAAACATTGATCGATTAAAAGAGCGCAATACTGTCCGCTGTTTAAGTCGGATTATCAGAATTAAAGTCCGCGCGTGGGTGGTCAGTTTCCAAGTGTCCTGACGGGGGCTGGTAGTGTCCTTTGTCAGATAATCAAGCAATTGAAAGGAAGATACAGATGACCAGTTTCAAACCATTGGATCCCGCACAGAATCGCGCGCGTTATCTTGTCGTTCGGCAGAGTATGCCTACAGAGGACGCAGCGCCCCCCTACCTGCACGCTGATAATCCCCTGTTGCCCGATACCGCGGACGATTTGCCAAATCAGTTGCATTCCAGTCTTCAAGGCGCACAGCTAAAAGTGCTGATCCCCCGATTTGCTCAGGCGGGCGATGAAAACGCTATACCAGGGTTTTTGAACTTGACCTGGAATGGCAGTCGTGTTGGTACCCGATATGATTATGAGACTCCAATTGATCCCGCCATCACTGCGTTTGAATTGCTGTTGCCAGCAGGTCTCACTAATGCATCGGGATCGCATGAGTTAAGTTATATACTGAGTCATGGTGGCAATCCTGATGAAGTTGCGCACGAGGTAATTAATATCGATACGCAGGCTCCCTTGCCGAACGGTGAGGTGACCCTTCCTGCAGAAGTTGAGCGAGACGGCATTACCAAACCTTACCTGGATGCCAACGGTTTTGTTCTTGTTACCGTCCCTCAATACGCCACAAAAAAATCGGGGATGTAATCGAAGCTTTCTTTGGCATATCTTTGCCAGGAGCTATTTCGATAGGGAATGTGACTGTTACAGATACCGCCGTGCCGGTGACTTTCAACTTGACTGCTGCCCAGGTTGGCACCGAAGAGGGTGAAAAAGAACTCTGGTATACGTTGATGGATCGGAAAGGTAATAAGAGTCTCCCCTCAGCGTACAAGAAAACGAACGTATCGCTGACGGATCCGCCAGAGGGATTATTGCCACCCAACATTCCGCTGTTTGATGATGATACGCTACCTAAACTGGTGGATCTGGCCGATGCGCGGATGCCTTTGGGCATCGGGATATTGGCTGAGTACGATAATTACATCGCGGATCGTGATGAGATCGAAGTGACGGTAGATGGCATTCTATTGCCCGCACAGCGGATCAACGGCTTTCCCTTCTACGTGAATGTTCCCTATAGCGCGCTGGCTAAAGATAGCCTTGGCGAAAAAACAATAACAACCAGTTATCAGATAAAGCGCGGCACGGTTCGTCACCCATTAACGCCACTTACAAAAAATATTGTTGTCGACCTCCGCAGACCGGGGCCCGGTGAAGGGGAGGAGAATCCCAATCCGGACCTTGATCTGGTGACTGTTCAAGGACAAGGAGGTAATGGCCCGAATGTACTGACAGAAGACGACAAAGATCAGACGGTTTCAGTCACTGCGCAGGTTTTTGATGGCGTCAAGGACGGAGACGTTGCGACACTGATCTGGAAGGGTGTTGAGGTGACAGCAGCACAGGGCGGCGTCATTGAACTGGATGGAACGGAAACGGATGATTTGGAATGGACTGTTGAGTGGGAAGTTGTGGATGAAGGAGGAAATGGCAATCCGCTTCCGGTAAGTTACAAACTAACCAATCCGGACCTTAACGAAAATGAGGAGTTTTCGTTGCCTCAGGACGTTGATGTTTATATTCGTCCGGGTGTTGCGCCCGAAGTAAGGTTTCAACATATGGATCCAGATTTGACTCTACTCAATTGCCAATCTTTGCGAGCCGATGCAGTGCTTGGCAAATGTGCTGAAGCACTGGTCGCAGGTGGAGAGCCGGAATTGAAGGGGAAAACATTGGCCTGTACTTATCAAGGGTATAGCGATTCTGCGGGGACTACAGTAAAGCCGGGTACCAAGTACGAATTTAACTATTCTCCGAGCGATCAGGAGGTTGACGACGGTTTTATTATAAAAGTCCGCTACCAGGAGCTTCTTGCAACACAGAGCGCATGGGGGGAAATCAGTTACGTCGTCGAGATCGATGGGCGGGACGTAACTTCCAGTCACTTCGTTAGAGTGCATATGGTAGGGGGGACTGGAACGCCTTGTCCGATTTAAGTGAAAAAGCCCGGAAGGTGTAAAAACCTTCCGGTTTTTTTTAGTGAGGGAAGTTATGGAAATATTCGCTATGTGATTTCGGATATTTCCTACATTTTTTTAGGGGGCGTTCCTTTACCTTCCGCGCTCAATTTTTTCACGCAAATGTATTTGCGCACTTTTTATTATGAGTTGGAGGTGGATAAATTATGAAAGTATTTGGCGAGCTCCCCGTCAGGGTTATTCGAAAACGCGCGCTGGGCGTACTGGTGTTCATGCCGGTCTTTTCTTTGTCCGGCACGGGTGCACAGGCGGCAACCATCGTCGACGGAACGACACTGGATATCGACTCATCGACAACGTCGATCGACTATCTGGTGCGTAACAATGGCGTGTTGAACGTCAATGGCGCCAGTACCCGATCGATCACTGTGCAATCTGGCTCAACGTTGAATATCAACGGCGCGAGCATTGTCGGCAGTAGCGGCGCTGAAGGCGTTGTAGTCACCAGCAGTCGAGGCACTATCGATCGGGCCAATGTGACCAGCGAAGACATCGGGCTGGCCGTAAACCGTTCCAGTGTCGCGGCCGGCGGATCGGACGTGACCGTTTCCAATAGCCAGATCAAGGGTGAAGTAGCTGGTGCCCAGGTCACGGGGCTGAGCAAATTGTCGTTGATCAATACGCAAGTCACCGGCTCGGCAGGCGACGGCATTGGTGTGAACATTCTGGGCGGTGAAGTGGATGCCTCTGCCGGGACGCATATCACCGGGCAGGCGACAGGTGTGCGGATGGTCAACGATTCCGCCAATGTAGGTGCTCGTGCCCTTACACTGGATAATGCCATCGTACAGGGTGTCAACGGCTCCGCGGTTCTGGTCGAGAGAGGCACAAATGCCACTATCCGTCTCTCGAACGGTGCCAGTCTGCTTGCCGGAAACAACATCCTGCTTGATGTGCAAGGCGCCTCTACCGCCGCCATGACCGTCGCCAACAGTGCGCTTCAAGGCAACGTGAATATAGATGGCAGCAGCGTAGCGAACCTCACCTTCGATCAGGGCCATTTCACCGGTGATGTCGTGCTCGTCGATGACGCCTCCTCGGCCACGGTCAACCTGCAAAACAATTCACGGTTCACCGGCAGCCTGGATAAGGTCGACGGTGTGACCATCAACAGCGGCTCCAACTGGACCCTGACCCGCAACGACACCGTCGGCGCATTGGCCATGAATGGCGGTACAGTCAGCTTCGGTTCGCCCGATGCCCCGGACACGTTCTACCAGTTGAACGTCGGAACACTTGCGGCCTCAGGCACCGGCGCCAATGTATTTGCGATGAAAGGCAACTTTGCCACCGGCCATCACGATTTCCTGAACGTGACCGGTGTGGCCACTGGGCAGTTCGGTCTGTTGGTTGCGGCCTCTGGGCTGGATGCCGTGTCTCCCGGGCAATTGAACCTCGTGCATACGGCGGCGGGTGATGCGCAATTCTCGCTGATCAGTGGCAGGGCGGACCTGGGAACCTGGTCCTATTCGCTGAAAAGCACGATGGACGAAAGCGGGGCCACCGACTGGTATCTGGACCCTGCTACCGAAACCGTCAGCCCGGGCGCGCGTTCGGTATTGGCCCTGTTCAATACAGCGATCACTGTGGCCACCGGCGAAGACGCATCCCTACGCAGTCGCATGGGTGAGCTTCGATTCAACGGCGGCAAGTCGGGTGCCTGGGTGCGTACTTACGGCAGCCAATACAATGTGGCTGACGGCTCGGGTGTGGCTTATCAGCAAACCCAGCAAGGTTTTTCCCTGGGCGCTGATGCGAGACTGGGTGAGAGCCAATGGTTTATGGGGGTGATGGCGGGGTACAGCAACTCCAGGCTGAATCTTGATTACGGCACTTCCGGCACCGTCGACAGCTACTACGTCGGGCCTTACGCAACTTGGCTCGATGCCGATTCCGGTTACTACTTCGATGCCGCGCTCAAGTTCAACCACTTCCGCAACGAGTCAAAAGTCGGCCTGAGCGACGGTTCCCGTGCCAAAGGCGACTACGACAACTCCGGCCTCGGCGGCTGGGCCGAATTCGGCCGACACATCAAGTTCGGCGATGGCTACTTCATCGAACCGTTTACCCGATTCTCGTCCGTCGTGATCCAGGGCAAGCATTACAACCTGGACAACGGCATGGACGCCGACGGTGATCGGGCCCGCTCGATGCTGGGCAAGGTCGGCAGCACCTTCGGGCGCAATTTCGACTTCGGCAGCGGCAAGGTGGTACAGCCTTATATCAGTGCCGCGGCGGGTTACGAGTTCGCCAAAAATAACAAAGTGCAAGTGAACAACAATGTGTTTAACAACGACCTGTCGGGCTACCGTACCGATTTCGGGGCGGGGTTGGCAGTGGCTTTCTCCGAGGGGATGCAGGCGCACGTTGATTTTGATTATGAAAAGGGCGAGCACATTGAGAAGCCGTGGGGGGTTAACTTTGGGGTGAGGGTTAACTGGTAAGGGAATAGTAGTCTTGCAAGACTGAAACGCCGCTTCTCCTATTGGGTAAGCGGCGTTTTTTATTGACCCGTCTGACCGGCAATCACCTGTCTCGGCAACCACGAATCTCCATCCTCAATCCGCTTCACCTTCAGCAACAACGGTAGCGCCAGGGTAATCGACTGCCCGCCCCGCACCAGCTTCCATCGTAACTGCGCACCTTGTCATGCCACACCCCGAGAAGCGCCGCCCGATGGTTCGAGTCGAGTGGTGACTCCGGAAACGGCGGTGACCCGACACAGCGTTCATCAGGACCAGTCGCGCCTGATCCTGGTTAAGTTCACATCAGTCATGCAGGTGAAGGCGCGTAAATAGATTCGGCGCTTTAACTAGTCTTTAATCACGATTGTGGAAATAAATATTTCCCCTTCGCTTATCACATTCAAAACCTTATTCGCTCTCCCATGATGGAAGAAGTTAATGAGGTGCGCTTTTGTACTCGTCAGGTTTATAAGACTATAAAGGTTGAATACACCATGCCCCGAATCGCCAGCGTTGGTCGACGTCGGATGCGCAACGTTGATCCATATGATCTATATTGTAGAAAGCGTATGTTTGATAACCCTGAACCGGAAGGCATCCACCCACTTCACAAAGCCAATAATTTCGGGCGGTAGGTAATTTTTGGCCATACACTCGTTGCATGTCATTGAGGGCTTGGCCAGCCGGCAATGCATTGCCGAAGGAGCTCATCCAGGAAACGGCCTGAGCGTGCGTTAAATATGAATCATTAGATCGCAGTTGATATATGTTTCTCACTGATATTGGATAACTTACCAATTGAAGCGATGCGTCTCGAACGAAAATTGTGGCATTGCCGATACTGTTGCCAGTGACTTTGCCCGTTTGTGTCACGGAGGCAACGGCCTCATTACTTGAATAATAATAATAGGGAGTCTTTCCACCTTGAGCCAGGCGAACATCAGTATTGCCAATAGAATCTTGTCCAGTTTTCGGCCAATTTGGGATTTTTACTGAGAGCCCATTTAGGTTCATCTGACTAGTATTAATTGTTAATGGTGTTGCTACTGTGAGGCTACGCGCTGGCGTGGAGGACTGTCCACTGCCATACAACGCTTTAGCGGTGAAGCTGTGAGACGCCACACTCAACCCTGTCACCAGCAAGTACCAGATTCCCGTCGTTGTACTGGCGGTGGGCTCCCCCTTCGATATGGTGCCGTCGAGTACCTGGACCTTCTGACCTTTGCTGGCCGTGCCGGTCAGCGACACACTGGTCTCCAATGTTGTACCGCCATTGGGAATTTCGACCCCGCTTGGCGAGCCTTTGACTGAATCAATGGTCGGTTTGACCTCCACCGCCACGGTAAACGTGAACGGTGGAGCGGACTCTTCGCCTTCGCCATACAGCGCCAGCGCCTTGAGGCTGTAAGCCTTGACGGTCAATGCACTTACCACCTGAGTCCAGACACCCGAACCATTGGCGGTAGGTTCCCCCAGTGACGTGGTGCCATCAAGCAAGCGGACTTTCTGGTTGGGACTGGCCTTGCCAGTGACGGTCACCGACCGGTCGAAGGTGATGCCACCCTGGGC